>NZ_JAZGON010000003.1:0-422261 GCF_036421975.1 Georgenia wangjunii
CCCGTCGACGTCGGTCCCGTCGACGTCGGTCCCGTCGACGTCGGTCCCGTCGACGTCGGTCCCGTCGACGTCGGTCCCGTCGACGTCGGTCCCGTCGACGTCGGTCCCGTCAACGTCGGTCCCGTCAACGTCGGTCCCGTCAACGTCGGTCCCGTCAACGTCGGTCCCGTCAACGTCGGTCCCGTCAACGTCGGTGCCGTCAACGTCGGTGCCGTCAACGTCGGTGCCGTCAACGTCGGTGCCGTCAACGTCGGTGCCGTCAACGTCGGTGCCGTCAACGTCAGTGCCGTCAACGTCAGTGCCGTCAACGTCAGTGCCGTCAACGTCCGTGCCAGCGCCTACGTCCGTCACGGTGACGGAGTCGGTGGCGTCACGCGTGCCGTCGTCGGCGGTGATGACGAGCGAGCCGGTGGGCGTGCCCGCGGGGATGATGAGCGTGTCCGTGAAGGACCCGTCCTCGCCGACGACCTGCTCCTGGGTGGCGACGACGTCGCCGGAGCTGTCGGTGTAGACGATGGTGACCGTCTCGCCGGGAACGAAGAGCTCGCCGTCGACGGTGACGGTCTCGCCGACCTCGACGGGGTCGGGGCTCGCCACGACGGTCGCCTCGACCTCGGAGGCGCGAACGGTCGAGCTCGCGAGCTCGACACCGACGCCGGCGAGGTCGGGCAGCAGGTCGATCGCCAGCGCGCGCACGGTGAACGACTCGTCACCGAGGTCACCGCTGCCACCGATGGGGGCCTCGGTGGGCTGCTCGTTGATCGTCATGGTGACAACCTCGTCGAGGGCGCCGAGCAGGGGGTCGATCGTCGTGAGGACTCCAGAGAGGAGGCCGCCGACGGCGGTCGTCACGAGAGCGTCGCCCTGCGCGAGCACCGGTCCGAGCAGGGTGCCGACGGTCTCGAGCAGCCCCTCGACCACCGGCTCCACGACGGCGCCGATGGCGTTGAGCGGGATCGTGATGAGCCCGACCTGCACCGAGCCGGTGATGCTGATGACCGGGTCGGTCTCGGTCGTGCCGAGGAAGTCGGCGAGGGAGCCGTCCACCTCCACGGCGATGTCGCCGGCCACGATCCCGCCGATGGCGCTGAGCGACGGGCTGAGCGTGAGCGAGACCGATGTCGTCCCGATCGCCGTGTCGACGGCGTCGGTGACGATGCCGGTGACCTCGCCCAGGAGCTCCGACACCGTGTCGGTGATCCGGGTGACCTCGGCGGCGGTGAGCAGCTGCGTGTTCGGGCCGAGACCGTTGAGGTCGCCCCCGTGGAGCCGCGCCAGGTCCACAGTGATGACGCCGGACGCCAGGTCGATGGTGACGAGGTCGTCGTCACTGACGAGCGGCTCCGCGAGGAGCCCCGCCGTGACCGCGTCGAGGTCCACCGAAGCGTCCAGCGTCGGGGAGCCGAGGCTGATGTCGAGGAGCCCCGTCGTGACGTCCGGCAGGTCGACCAGGTCGAGCGCGCCCTGCACCGTGCCCTCGGGGCCAAGCACCCCGTCCAGGGTCGTGTCGACGACGTCGACGGCGGTGTCGATGTCACCGACGAGCGCACCGACGAGCGGGCTGCTGATCCGCAGCTCCGCGCCGGCGAGGATGTAGCTGGAATCGGCCGGGTCAGTCGCCGCGCGCGAGGCGAAGGCGCCGAGCCCGAGCGAAAGGTCGTCGACGACGGCATCAGTCACGCCGTCGACGTCGAGCTGGCCGAGCACCGCCGTGAGGTCGAGCCGGGCGAAGTCCGTCCCGTCGGTAGCGGCGTCGAAGTCGAGCGCGCCGTCGGCGGTGACGAGGCCGGAGGCGGCGATGCTGGAGGTGTCGCTGGGCGAGGCCGCGTAGCCGTTGAGGAGCCCGGCGGCCGCGCTGCCGCCGAGGTCGAGCAGTCCGCCGTCGCCGTCGGCGATGAGGGGGATGTCGAGCGCACCGATCTCGAGGCCGATGAGCCCCTCCAGGACCTCGGCGTCGATGTCGGCCCGGTTGGGCCCGGGGCTGGACAGGTTTCCGGACTCGGTGCGGATCGCATCGAGGACGTCGAGGCCGAGGCCGTCGACTGCGATGAGCTGCGCGCGCGCCTCGCTGTCGTCCGTCGGCTCCGCCATCGCGGAGGACGCGAGGCCGGCGGCGGCAAGGGCGGTGACCGCAGTCGCCGCTACCGGCTTCTTCCAGCTCCGGCGCGCTTCGCGCTGTGCATTTCCTGTACGTCTCATTCAGTTGGCTCCAGGTCGTAGTGATCATCGGACCCCACCGGACGTGGTGCTCTCGCCGGCCCGCGTGAACCTCATCGGGCTGAGGAGCACGCCCGGGCATCTCACGAAGGTCCCCCGGCAGAAATATGCCGACCGCACGATAAGCGCGACGACACACCGACCATAGGGTACTTTGCGGCCTCGGCAAACCAACCCTTACCACATTTATTTCCCGTATCGAAAGCATCGCTGGCGCAACCTCTCTCGAGAGCTCATTCGGGCGGGGCGACCAGGGCGGAAGCGAGCGGGGAATGAACTGCGCGTGACCGACGCTCACCCGCGGCCATCGCGGCGGCGGACGCTCTACGCTGACCCCATGTCCGAAGACGCGCCGCAGCGCACCACCTATCTCCTCATCGACGGGGAGAACATCGACGCCACCCTCGGCATGAGCGTGCTCGGCCGGCGCCCAGCCCCCGAGGAGCGCCCGCGCTGGGACCGCATCCTCTCCTTCGCCCAGACGTTGTGGGACCAGCCCGCCCGCGGCCTGTTCTTCCTCAACGCCAGCTCGGGCCAGATGCCGATGAGCTTCGTCCAGGCGCTGCTCGCCATGGACTTCCAGCCCATCCCGCTGTCCGGGAGTGCGACCGAGAAGGTCGTCGACATCGGTATCCAGCGCACCCTCGAGGCCATCGAGGACCGCGACGGCGACGTCCTCCTCGTCAGCCACGACGGCGACTTCCTCCCCCAGGTGGAGCAGCTCCTCGACGCCGGCCGCCGGGTGGGCATCCTGTGCTTCCGCGAGTTCGTCAACTCCCACCTCACCGAGCTGACGTCCCGCGGCCTGCGGATCTACGACCTGGAGGACGACATCAACGCCTTCCAGAGCGTGCTGCCGCGCGTGCGGATCATCCCGCTCACGAGCTTCGACCCCTCCCGCTACCTGTAGCCAGGCGTGGGCGAGACCTTGTTGCTGCGCGAGGCGCGGCTCGTACCGGTCCACCAGCACCTGGGCGGCGCGTACGCCTGGCGCGCCCGGGGGCCGGAGGCCGCTGCCCCCGCACCGAGAGGCACGGTGGACATCCGCATCGCCGACGGCGCCGTGCGTGAGCTCGCGCCCACCCTCGAGCGGCACCCCGGCGAGCCGGAGCTCGACCTCGACGGCCGTTGGGTGCTGCCGGGCCTGTGGGACCAGCACCTCCACTCCACCCAGTGGGCGAGCGCCGGTGCGCGCCTCGACGTCTCCGCCGCCGCCTCGGCCCGGGAGGCGGCGGCGATGGTCGCCGCGCACATGGCGGCCCGCCCGCCCGCGGCCGGCGCCGTCGTCCAGGGCTTCGGCTTCCGCGACGCCCTGTGGCCGGACCTGCCCACCCGGGCCCTGCTCGACACCGCGGCCGGCGGCGCCGCCGTCATCCTCGTCTCCGGCGACTGCCACTGCGGCTGGCTCAGCTCCGCGGCCGCGGAGTCGCTCGGCCTGCCGCACGGCGAGGGCCTCGTCACCGAGCACGCGTGGTTCGAGGTCACCGCCCGCCTCGACTCCCTTGCCCGCGGCACCGCCGACCACGCCGGCGCCATGGCGGACGCGGCCCGCCGCGGGGTCGTCGGCATCGTCGACGTCGAGTGGGCGCCCAACCACCGCCTCTGGCCCGAGCGGGTGGCCGCGGGCCTCGACGCGCTGCGCGTGCGCGCCGGCGTCTACCCCGACCACCTCGACGAGGTGCTCCGTGCCGGCCTGCGCAGCGGCGACCTCATCGACGGCGGTGCCGGGCTCGTGACGATGGGGCCGCTCAAGGTCATCACCGACGGGTCCCTCAACACCCGCACGGCGTTCTGCCACGACCCCTACGGCTCACCGGACCACGCCTCGGGCACCGAGCCGGCCGGCGGCGGCAAGGCGTTCGGCCAGCAGAACGTGCCCCCGGCCGAGCTCACCGAGCTGCTGCGCCGCGCCGTGGCCGGTGGGCTCCACGTCGCCGCCCACGCCATCGGCGACGGCGCGAACACGATCGCCCTCGACGCCTTCGCCACCACCGGGGGGCACGGCAGCATCGAGCACGCCCAGCTCCTCGCCCGGGCGGACATCGCCCGCTTCGCCGAGCTCGGCATCGTCGCCAGCGTCCAGCCCGCTCACCTCCTCGACGACCGCGACGTCGCCGAGGCGTGCTGGCCGGGCCGGACCGACCGCATGTTCCCGCTGCGGGACCTCCTCGCCGCGCGTGCCCAGCTCGCGTTCGGCTCCGACGCCCCGGTGGCGCCGCTCGACCCGTGGCTCGCGATGGCGGCGGCCGTCCACCGCAGCGCCGACGACCGCGCGCCCTGGCACGACGAGCAGCACCTCACGCCCGGGGAGGCCCTCGCCGCGAGCACAGACGGCTGGGGCACGGTGGCCGTGGGCCACCCGGGCGACCTCGCCGTCCTCGACGACGACCCGCTCGCGCGGACCGCGGGCACCGCGGAGGCCGCCGCGCACCTGCGCTCGATGCGGGTCGCGCTGACCGTCGTCGGCGGCCGGGTCACGCACCGCACCCTCTGACGCCGGCCCACACCCCCCTCTCCCCCTCGTGACCATGCAGAAGTGCCCGGCCGCCCCCTCTCCCCCCGTGATCATGCGGAGGTGCCGGGCCGCCCCCTCTCCCCCGTGATCATGCAGAGGTGCCGGGCACTTCTGCATGATCACCAGAAGGGAGCTTTCGCACTTACGGGAGGCGGGGCCGCGCTGCCGGAGGTGGGGTTCTGCGCGGCCGGAGGAGGGGGCTGCGCTTCTGCATGATCACGAGAGGGGGCGAGGCGTCCAGGAAACGTCCAGGCCCGGCGCGCACACTGGTGCCATGACCGAGGGACAGGCACGGCTCCTCGTCGTCGACGACGAGCCGAACATCCGCGAGCTGCTCTCGACGAGCCTGCGCTTCGCCGGCTTCGAGGTCGAGACCGCCGAGGACGGCAACGGCGCGCTCCGGGCGGCGCTCGAGCACGCCCCGGACCTCGTCGTCCTCGACGTCATGCTCCCGGACATGGACGGGTTCACCGTGACCCGCCGTCTGCGGGAGAAGGGCCAGCACACGCCCGTCCTCTTCCTCACGGCCCGCGACGACATGGCTGACAAGGTCACCGGCCTCACCGTCGGCGGGGACGACTACGTGACGAAGCCGTTCAGCCTCGAGGAGGTCGTCGCGCGCATCCGCGCCATCCTGCGGCGCACGCACCCCGAGGACACCTCGGACGCCGTCCTGCGCTACGCCGACCTCGAGCTCGACGAGGACTCGCACGAGGTCCGCCGTGCCGGGCGCGTCATCGACGTCTCCCCCACCGAGTTCAAGCTCCTGCGCTACCTCATGATCAACGCGGGACGGGTCCTGTCGAAGGCACAGATCCTCGACCACGTGTGGGAGTACGGCTGGGACGGCGACGGCGCCATCGTCGAGTCCTACATCTCCTACCTGCGGCGCAAGATCGACGGCCGCGGGACGAACGACGGCGACTCCCCCGCCCCGCTCATCCACACCCGGCGCGGCGTCGGGTACATGCTCCGGCTCCCGCCGGAGAGCTGACGTGCGCGAGAAGCTCCGCGCGCGGTGGCGGAGCGTCCCGCTGCGCGGCCGGATCGTCGCGCTCCTCGCGGCCCTCCTCGCCGTCGGGCTCGCGCTCGCGGGCACGATGACGGCGACGGTGCTGCGCTCGCGCCTCGTCGAGCAGGTCGACAGCCAGCTCGAGGCCACCGCCCGCACGCTCAACTGGCAGACGCTCAACCAGCTCGCCGGCGGCACCGAGGCCGAGGAGATCGGGTTCCCGAGCGACTACTACGTCCGCATCGTCTCCAGCTCGCGCGGCCCGGTCCCGCTCGTCACGCGGCGCACCGTCGAGCTGTACGGCACCCCTCAGGTCGCCCTGCCTGACCTCTCCACCCTCGTCGCCAGCGACAACGAGCCGGTCACCGTGGACAGCGACGCACACGGCTCGCCGTGGCGAGCGCTGACCGTCCCCGCCCGTGTGCCGTGGGAGACCGAACGGCTCGGCGCACTCACCCTCGCGCTCCCCCTCGCCTCCGTCGAGGAGACCGTCGCCCGGATCACCCGCTTCATCCTCGTCTCCGGGCTCCTCATCATCGGGCTCGGGTCGCTCGGGGCGTGGGTGGGCGTACGCCGCGCCCTGCGCCCCCTGCGGGAGATCGAGGCGACGGCGGGCGCCATCGCGGCCGGGGACCTGTCCCGGCGGGTGCCGCCGTCGCCGTCGAGCACGGAGGTCGGGCGCCTGTCGACGTCGCTCAACGCGATGCTCGCCCACATCGAGCGGGCCTTCGCCGCCCAGGCCGCCTCCGAGGCGCGGATGCGCCGGTTCGTCTCCGACGCCAGCCACGAGCTGCGCACCCCGCTCGCGACGGTGCGCGGCTACGGCGAGCTGTACCGGATGGGCGCCATCCCGCCCGAGGAGCTGCCCAACGCCATGCGTCGCATCGAGGGCGAGGCCACCCGCATGGGCACGCTCGTCGCGGACCTGCTCCAGCTCGCCCGGATGGACGAGGGCCGCCCGCCCGAGCGTCTCCCCGTGGACCTGCGCGTCCTCGCCGCGGACGCCGCCGCCGACCTCTACGCCCGCGACCCGAGCCGCCGGGCCCACGTCGTCCCCCTCGACCCGTCGGAGCCGGCGTCGCCGGCCGTCACCGTCCTCGGTGACGAGGACGCCCTGCGCCAGGTCCTCGCCAACCTTCTCGGCAACGTCGTCCAGCACACGCCCGCCGGGACCCCGGTCGAGCTCGCGCTCGGCACCCGCGTCGACCCGGTGCAGGGCTGGTCCGCCGTCGTCCTCGAGGTCCGCGACCACGGTCCCGGCATCGCGCCCGAGCACGCCGAGCGTGTCTTCGAGCGGTTCTACCGCCTCGACGACTCGCGGACCCGCGCCTCCGGCGGCTCCGGCCTCGGGCTCGCGATCGTCGCGGCCGTCGTCGCCGCCCACGGCGGCACGGTGCGGGTGCTGGCCACGCCCGGCGGGGGCACCACCGTGCGCCTCGAGCTGCCGCCGGCGCCGCCCGTGGAGCCCACCCCGTAGCGGGTCTACGATCGAGGGCCAGCACGACCTCGAGCACCAGGGGACCAGAGATACATGGGCGTCACCGACGCACCTCAGTGGTTGTTGTCCGCGTTCGTCCGCAGCGCCCGCGCCGTCGGGGCGACCGTGGACCGGGAGGAGCTCGAGGACTGCGCGCGCCGGCTCATCAGCCGGTGGCAGGAGCCCGAGCGCACCTTCCACAACCTCCGCCACGTCATCGACGTCCTCGCCCGTGTCGACGAGCTCGCGGAGGAGACGCACCACCCCGACGTCGTCCGCCTCGCGGCCTGGTACCACGGTGCCGTCTTCAACTCGGCAGCAGCGATCGCCTACGCGCGCCGCGGTGGGGAGGACGAGGAGGCCAGCGCCGCCCTCGCCCGCGACGAGCTCGCCGCGCTGGGCATCCCCGAGAAGGTGACCGGCCGGGTCGCCACGCTCATCCGCAACCTCAAGCGGCACGACGCGGACCCGGCCGACGCCGACTGCCTCGCCCTCTCGGACGCCGACCTCGCCACGCTCGCCGTCGAGCCCCAGCGCTACGCCGCCTACCGGGCCGCCGTGCGCGCCGAGTACGCGCACCTGCCCCTGCGGGACTACCTCGAGGCGCGCGTCGCGATCATCACGAAGCTCCTCGCGCGGCGGCGGTTGTACGGCAGCCCGTTCGGCGCCATGTGGGAGGAGCCGGCGCGCGAGAACCTCAGCGCCGAGCTCCAGCGGCTCAAGGCCGAGCTGGCCAAGCTGTGCGCGGGGGACGCCGACGGCGGCGCAGGCAGTGCCGCTGACGCGGGCGCGGTCGGGAGTGGGGCTCGTGCAGCGGACGACGGCGCAGCGGCCCAGGTGCGCTGCGTCCCCGTCCGCGCCGCGACACGGCCGGACCGCCCGGCAGGGCAGACGACCTCGTCCCAGCCGCGGCGGGGGGCGCAGGACGCACGGCCGGCGGACGACGACTCCCGCGGCCCCCGCCCCGGAGCACGTTCGTTCGCCCCGGACGGCACCTCCAGGACGCGCCCGACCATCGTCGTCCACCCCCGTGCGACGCCGACGGCGGGCAGCGCCGGGAGCACGCCGAGCGCGCCCAGCGCCCCGAGCGCACCGGAGACCACGGACGGGCGGCTCGCCCCGGCGTCGACCGGGGAGTTCGTCCCGCCGAGCGGTGCGAGCGCGCCGAGCGCGGCGACACCCGCCGAGGCCGCGAGCGCCGCGGACGCGCCTGCCGACGAGTCCGTGCCGCGTCCCGCCCCCGGCCGACCGGTCGAGCCCGCGCGTGCCGTGGCCAGGGGGGCCGGCACGCAGGGGGGCAGCGCCGGACGCGCGGCCGCCGGGGCGCAGGCGGACGGCGAGGAGCGCGCGGACACCACCGAACGCGCGCAACGCGCCCGCGGCGACAGCGGCGGGGACGGGCCCGGCACCGGCACGACCGACGCCCGCGCGCCGGAGGACGACGCGAGCGCGGCGGCAGAGGACGACGCGGACGGCTACGCCGAGGACGACGCCGTGGGCGAGACCTCGGCGCGCCCGGTCCACGGCATCGAGCGGGAGCCCGAGCCTGTGCGCCCGCCGCGCCGCGGCTCCGAGCGCCGGGGCTGGAGGGGCCGGCGGGGCGAGAAGGACGCGGCGTCCCGCACACCCGCCCCGGATGACGTCGACTCCACCGGTTCGCTCTTCCGTCCCCCGCCGACGCTCCCGCGCTCCTAGCGTCGGGCCATCACCGCGCCGCCCCGGCGCGGACCGACGGAGGGAGCCCACGATGACCCGCTACGAGGTCGACAGCGCGGAGGTGGCCCGCGCCGCCGCACTCGCCCGGCAGAGCGCAGCCGCTGTCCATGCCGAGGTGGCGTCGATGATGGCGCAGCTCGTCAATCTGCAGTCGACGTGGACGGGTGGTGCGGCGAGCAGCTTCACCGCGGTGGTCGAGGAGTGGCGGCGCACGCAGCAGCTCGTCGAGGCGTCGCTGAGCCAGATCACGGTCGCGCTCGACGCCGCGGCGCAGACCTACTCCGACGCTGAGGCCAGCGCCCACAGCCTCTTCGCCCGGTAGGCACGCTCGTGCGGGCTCGTGAGCACCGCGAGCCACCGCCGATGCACGCGCGGGAACCGAGGAGGGGCCCACGTGTCGACGGGCCGGCGGTTCGCCTGCGACGATCAGGCATGAGCCATGAGATGGCCGCGCAGCCGGTCACAGGGGCCCCCGGTTGGGTCTTCGACGAACTGTCCAGCGCGGGTCGGGAGAACCTCGATCCTGCCCACGTAGCGCGCTACGACGCGAAGATGGACGCCGGCGCCGCCGACGAGGTGACACTCCTCCAGCGCCTCGGAGTGGTGGCGGAGTCGGTCGTCGTCGACCTCGGGGCGGGGACGGGCCAGTTCACGCTCGCCGCCGCAGCCGCGTGGGGCCGCGTGGTCGCCGTCGACATCTCGCCCGTCATGCTCGCGCGCCTGCGGGCGCGCGTCGACGAGGCCCGGCTCACCAACGTCGATGTCGTCCGTGCCGGGTTCCTCACCTACAGCCACACGGGCGCCCCAGCCGACGTCGTCTACTCCCGTTACGCGCTGCACCACCTCCCCGACTTCTGGAAGGCCGTCGCCCTCACGAGGATCCGCGCGATGCTGCGCGCGGGTGGGCTGCTGCGGCTGTCGGACGTCGTATGGAACTTCGGACCCGGAGAGGCGACCGAGCGCATCGACGCGTGGTGCGCCACCGCAGGGACGCAGGTCGAGGGTGAGTGGAGCCGGGAAGAGCTCGAGGAGCACGTCCGCGACGAGCACTCCACCTTCACCTGGTTGCTCGAGCCGACGATCGAGCGCAGCGGCTTCGCCATCGAGGACGCTGTGTACTCGGAGGACGGGATCGATGCCCAGTACGTACTTCGCGCACGCTGAGCCGCAGGGGTCACGGCGGGGCGGGCGGCGCCCCCAGCGACGCGAGCTCGGCGGCGATGTTCGCCCGCGCCTGCGCCTCCCAGCGCGCCCGGCCGGCGGCGGTGCGGTAGATCCTCGGCATGCGGAGGATCTGCCTGAGCACGGCGGCCCGGCCGCGGCGGAAGGCGTCGTCGGGGACGTCGGCGTACTCGCGCCGCACGGCCGCGGTGTACCGGGCGTAGCTCTGCGGCGGGCCGCCGAGGACGGCGAGGTCGGCGTCGCACAGGGCGGCACCCGCGTCGTCGCCGGATGCCGGGTCGTGCGTCGCGGTCAGCCGCACGAGCCGGGCGACCTCGCCGACCTCACCAACGTCCATGCCGGTGCCGGGCAGGAGCCGCTCGGCCAGCGCCGCCGAGGCCTCCTCGTCCGCCGGGGACGTACCGCCGTGGATGGCGTCGTGGAACCAGGCGGCGACGACGACGACGCGGCTCACCGGCGTGCCGTCGGACCGCAGCGCGTCGAGGTGGTCGAGGACGGCCCGGAGGTGCGCGAGCGAGTGGTACGTCCGGTGCGGCTCCTGCCACCGCTCGAGGAGCGCGGCACCGACGGCCGCGGCACCGGGCATGACGCCGTCCCACCGCTGGCGCAGGAGCGCCACCCGCCTGCCGTGCCGGTCGACGGCCGGCACGCGCAGGCCGCTCGCGCGCAGCCGGGTGATGAGCTCGCGGGCGGAGACGCGCTCCGCACCGGCAGCGACGAGGTCGGCGTGGCGTGCGGCCGGCACGTCGTAGTGGTCGAGGTCGAAGGACCGCGGCGGCAGGCCGGCTGCTCGGGCGAACGCGTGGAGCTCGGCCTCGCTCGCGTCGGAGACGAGGTGCGCCCACAGGGTGCCGTGCGCCGGCCACCGGGGCTCGTCGATGAGGATGGCCACCCGACGAGCCTAGGGCCCCGCTCGCCCACCGAGGAGGCTAGGCTTGCTCACGACAGCCCCCGGGGAGCGCACTGGCGCTGAGAGTGCGGATGGACACCCGTCCTACCCGCAGACCCGAGGAACCTGAACTGGTTAGTACCAGCGTAGGGAGTAGGGCATCTGTCGCCGTACCCCCGCATCCGTGCACCCGCGCGCGATGCGGGACGTACGAGACGGCGTCGTGCGCTCACCGGGGTCCGGCACAGAGAGGACCCTGCCATGCCCGAGACCATCCAGCCGCAGCAGACCGCCACGGCGAGCCCCGCGCCACCCGACCCGCGCTCCTACGGCGTCGGCGCCCGCTTCTCGCTCCACCCGATGACCACGGACTTCGTCCCGGTCATCCTCGACGCCCTCGCCGCCGGTGACGCCTCCGCCCTCGAGGTCACCACCGACGACGTCTCCACCTTCGTCCAGGGCTCCGAGATCGACGTGCTCACCTACCTGCGCGCCGTTATCGCCGCCGCGGCGAGCACCGGCGTGCACACCGTGGCCCACGTCCTCCTCTCCCGCGGGTGCCCCGGCGAGGTGACGTGCGAGCTCCGAGACGGTGACCCCTACGCACCGGCGGGCGTGCCCGCCCTCGCTCCCACGGGGCTGCGCGCTGCCGCCCACTGGTCGCTCTACCCGCTCGACGACGGCGACGCCACCACCGGCCGCGGTGACCACATGGCCGCCATCTACGCGGTCATCGAGCGCGCCAAGGAGCTGGGGACGTTCACCCGCGCCGAGCACTTCGCCACGCGGCTCGACGGGGACCTCGCCGACGTCCTCACCACCGTCGGCGACGGATGGCTGGCCGCCGGCCGGGTCGTCCGCCACGTGACGAGCCACGCCACGATCTCCCTCAACTCCCCGAGCACCACGGCAGGTGCGCGATGAGCGCGCGGGCCGACGGTCGTCCGGGAAGGCGCGGCCTGAGCCTGCACGACCTCGTCCTCCTCGCCGCCCTCTCCGTCGTGTTCGGATTCCTCTACTGGCTGCTCGTCCAGGCGTGGGGACCGCTTCAGGTGGCGATGGGCCCATTCGGTGACCTCGCTCAGAACGTCCTCATCGGTGGCTGGATGGTGGTCGCACCGCTCGCGCTGTACATCGTGCGCAAGCCCGGTGTCGGCATCGTCGTGGAGATCATCGCCTCCGTCGTCGAGGTCGTCTTCCTCGCCTCACCGGTCGGGCCGATGCTGCTCCTCGTCGGGCTCGTCCAGGGTGCCGGCGCGGAGCTGCCGTTCGCCCTCACCCGCTACCGCCGCTACGGCTGGACCGTCTTCGTCCTGTCCGGGATCAGCGCCGCCGCGTTCAACCTCGTGCTGGGGATGGTCCGCTTCGGTTGGCTCGGGCAGGACTACTTCGCCCTCCGGGTGGGCTTCCAGGTGGTGAGCGGGGTCGTCCTGTGCGGGCTGCTCGCCAAGGTCATCGGTGACGCGCTGCTTCGCACCGGCGTCCTCGACAACTACGCCATCGGCCGGGCGCAGCGGGCAGCGCAGGCCGGCTCGCGATGACGAGCCCCGCCGGCGGCGACCGGGGCGCGACGGGCGCGTACGCCGGTGGTCTCCGCGCGCGGGGGCTGGGCGTGCGCTACCCGCACGCGGCGGACGCGGTGCTGCGCGAGGTCGACCTCGATCTCGCACCGGGCGAGCAGCTGCTCCTCATGGGAGCCTCCGGCTCCGGCAAGAGCACGCTCCTGCGCGTGCTGGCCGGCATCGTCCCCCAGACCGTCGACGCCGAGGTCACCGGCGAGCTGAGCGTCTCCGGCCTGGACCCGCGCGATACGCCTGTGGCGGTCCTCGCCGGCCAGGTGGCGACGCTGACGCAGAACCCCGCCGACCAGCTGTGCCTGCCGACCGTCCTCGACGAGGTCGCGTTCGCGTGCGAGAACCGCGGCGTGGACCGCGACGAGATCGGAGCTCGGGTCGCCCGGGCGCTGCAGACGGTGGGCGCGGCGCACCTCGTCGACCGCCGGACGAGCGAGCTCTCCGGCGGCGAGGGCCAGCGCGTCGCCCTCGCTGCCGCCCTCGTGGCGGATCCGCGGGTGCTCCTGCTGGACGAGCCGACGGCCCTCCTCGACCCGGTCGGGGTCGAGCAGGTCGGCCGGGCGTTCGCGGCGGGCCAGACCCGCGATGACGAGGGCGCCCGCTCCTCGGTGCTCATCGAGCACCGGCTCGACGAGCTCCCCTGGCTCCCCTCTCGCGTCGTCGTCCTCGATGCTGACGGGACGGTCGCGGCGCGCGGTGCGACGGAAGAGGTGCTCCTCGCGGACGGCGCCCGGCTCGCCGCGCAGGGCTCGTGGCTACCGCTGCGCGCGGAGCTGTCGGCCGCGCTCCGGCGACCCGTCGGCGCCGGAGCGCAGGTGGCACGCGAGGCCGTCCGGGAGCTCGCCGACCGCACCGGTGGCGTGCCCCTCCGGCCTCCCGCGACGACAGACGGTGACGTCGTGCTGCGTGCCGTCGGTCTCGGTGTGCGTCGCGGGGGGCGCCCGGTCGTGGGTGGGGTGGACCTCGCCGTGCGGCGCGGGCGGATCACCGCCGTCCTCGGGCGCAACGGCTCGGGGAAGAGCTCGCTGCTGCTGGGGCTGGCCGGGCTCGCGCCCGTCACCGGCCGGCTCGACGGCGGGCGCATCGGCATGGTCTTCCAGGAGCCCGAGCACCAGTTCCTCACCCGCTCGGTGCGCGAGGAGATCGGGTACGGCCGCGGGGGCGCCGGCGGACTCTCCACGGTGGACGAGGTGCTCGACCGGTTCGAGCTCCGTGGCCTGGCGGACCGGGACCCCTTCCGCCTCTCCGGCGGCCAGCAGCGCCGGCTGTCACTGGCGGCCATGGCGGTGCTCGACGACGACGTCCTCCTCGCCGACGAGCCCACCTTCGGGCAGGACCGAACCACGACCCATGCCGTCGCGAGCGCCCTGCGGGGCCTCGCGGCGGAGGGCCGCGGGGTGGTGCTCGTCAGCCACGACCTGCGCCTCGTCGCGGGCATAGCCGACGACGTCGCCGTCATGGACGGCGGCGCCGTCGTGGCGCACGGCCCGGCCGAGCTCGTCCTGTCCGACACGGCACTGCTCTCCCGCGCCGGGCTCCGCCTGCCCCCGTCGCTGCGGGCGTGGCACGGCTCGGGGCTCGACCTGCGGGGCGTGCTCACCATGCTCGACACGGCGCTCCGCGCCGCGGCTCCGGGGGCGGCGGTCCGGTGAACGAGCTCATCCCGGCGTTCGGACGGCCGCTGGCCGTCGACTCCTACCTGCACCGGCGCAACCCCAGCGTGAAGTTCGGTGTGCTGCTCGTGATCTCGGCGTTGCTCATGGCGATCTTCGACCCCTGGACGCCAACCGTCCTCTACGTCGCCGCGCTGCCTGCTGTGCGGTACGCGGGCAAGGTGCCCTGGCGCACGGTCGCCCTGGCCCAGCTGCCGTTCGCGTTCTTCGCGCTGAGCCTGTTCATGGTCAACGCCGTGACCCGGCCCGGTACGGCGGTCGCGTGGGTCGGCCCCTTCGACCTCAGCGCCCAAGGGCTGAGCGTCGGGGCCTCCCTCGCCGCCCGGACGCTCCTCATAGGCACGCTCTCGGTCGCGTTCGTCCTCAGCACTGACGGCGCGCGCCTCATGGCGAGCCTGCACCAGCACGTGCGCCTGAGTCCCCAGCTGACCTACGCCGTCCTCGCCGGCTACCGCCTGCTCGAGCAGCTGCCGGAGCAGTGGCAGACCATCCGCCTGGCCCAGGCGGCGCGCGAGCCGCACCACGCCGGCACGGCGCGGCGGCTGCCGCGCTCGGTGCGCGCGCTGCGGAGAGCTGCCTTCACGACCCTCGTCACCACCCTGCGGCGTGGCGAACGCATGTCGATCGCGCTCGAGACGCGAGGCCTCGGAGCCGGTAGACGCACGGTCTTCCGGCCCGTCCCGCTCGACCACCGCGACGCACTGTTCGCGGTGGTCACCCTCGGTGCTGTCGGCATCGTCATCACCGTGGCCTGGCGAGCCAGGTGGCTCGTCGGGTGGGAGGCCCTCGGGGTGTTCGGCTGACCGGGCCCCGCCGTCGCCCGGGCCGCCGGAGGCACCACTCCTCGCGGACGACGGCGGCGCGACCACCCGCCGGTCGCGGGCTCCGGCGTCGGACCGTTGACACCGACCTCGCTCGGAGGGGAGGCTCAGTGGTCTAGCCCACATGTCGCGTCCTGTTCCCTGCCCGGGCTAGGACTCGAGGAGACCGCGTGAGAACCCGATCAGTCCTGACCACCACCGCACTTACCGCGCTCGTCGCGGGCGCCGGCGTAGCGGGCCCCGCCCAGGCGCTCCCGCAGAGCGCCGCGCCCCTGGCCGCCCCAGCACCCGCGTGCGAGGCGACAGCCGCCTCGACCCTCGAGGGCATGAGCCTCAAGCACAAGATCGGCCAGCTCGTCATGTCACAGCCCGGACGCTCCGAGGGCGAAGCGCCGATGCCGGGCGAGGAGGTCCGCGCGCAGCTCGAGGAGTGGGGCTTCGGCACGTGGATCATCCAGAACCGCGGCGGAGCGGCCGCCAACGTCGCGCGCTACACGAACCAGATGCAGGCGTGGGCCGACGAGTACGGCGGGGTCCCGCTCCTCATCGGCGCCGACATGGAGAACGGGGTCGAGCAGCAGGTCCCCGACGCCACCGGGCTCGCCTACCCCATGGGTCTCGGTGCGACCCGTGAGGTCGAGGACAGCGCGCTCGCCGGCGCGATCACCGGCGCCGAGGCGGCGGCCATCGGGATCAACTGGAACTTCATGGCGGTCGCCGACGTCAACACGAACCCGGCGAACCCCGTCATCGGGGTCCGTTCCTTCGGTGAGGACGCCGACCTCGTCGCCGAGCACGTCGCCGCGTACACCGCGGCGCAGCAGGCACAGGACGTGCTGACCTCGGCGAAGCACTTCCCCGGGCACGGCGACACCGAGTCGGACTCCCACCTCGGTCTCCCGTCCGTGGGCTTCGACCGCGAGACCCTCGAGACCGTCCACCTCAAGCCGTTCCAGGCGGCCATCGACGCCGGCGCCGACTCCATCATGACGGCGCACATCGTCGTCGAGGCCATCGACGACGAGCTGCCGGCGACGCTGTCCCCCGCCGTCCTTACGGGACTGCTCCGCGAGGAGATGGGCTTCGACGGCCTCGTCATCACCGACGGCATGGGAATGCAAGCGATCAGCGACCGGTGGGGCACGGGCGAAGCCGGCGTCATGGCGGTGCAGGCCGGGGCGGACGTCCTGCTCTCGGGCAACACCGCCGAGGAAGCCGCACAGGCCCTGCACGACGCGGTCCTCGCCGGTGACGTCACCGAGGAGCGCATCGACGAGTCCGTGCTGCGGATCCTCGAGACGAAGTGCGACTACGGGCTCTTCGACGACGCCACGGTCGACCCGGTCGCTGCCGACGAGATCGTCGGCAGCGACGACTTCGTCGCCGAGGCCACACGCATCGGCGAGGACAGCATCACCCTCCTCAAGAACGACGGCGACGTCCTGCCGCTCGACGCGGGCACCAGCGTCCACGTCGCGGGTCCCGAGCGCGCCGACGTCCTTGCGACGGACCTCGCCGAGCGCGGGGTCGACGCCACGTCCACGCAGACGCCGCGCCGCCCGGAGGCCACGGAGATCGCCGCGGCCGTCGAGGCCGCCGCCGACGCCGACGTCGTCATCGCGACGACCTACACGTTCTCGACGATGCCCACCGAGCAGCAGGCGCTCGTCGACGGGCTTCTCGCGACCGGCAAGCCGGTCGTCGTCGTCTCGCTCGGCATCCCGTACGACCTCGCCGGGGCGGCGGGTGCCGACGCCGCCGTGGCCACGTACGCGCTCAACGTCAACGCCGTCTCCTCCACCCCGGTCCTCGAGGGGCTCGCCAACGTCCTCGTCGGCGACGCCGCGCCGGGTGGCCGCCTGCCGGTCACGGTCGGTGACGTCTACGCCTACGGCGCCGGGCTCAGCTACCCGCCGGACCCGGAGCCCACGGAGGAGCCCACCGGCGAGGAGCCGAGCCCGACGCCGACCGAGCCCGCTCCGGGAGGCACCACGCCTCCCGCGGACGACGACGGCGCGACCACCCCGCCGGCCCCGGGCCACCCCGCGCCCGGGGGCGAGCTGCCGGCCACCGGCGCGCCCGTCGCCGCGGGCGCCCTCGGTGCCCTCGTCCTGCTGGGTGCGGGCCTCGCCCTCATGGCACGGAGGACGCGGGCGCAGCACCAGCCCTAGCACTCGCGCGATCGAGGAGACCCCCGGAGCCCTTCCGCTACCGGGGGTCTCCTCGTCCAGGCATCCAGGTCGTCAGTCCGAGTCGTCAGTCGGCGCCGTCAGTCGCGGTCGTCGTCGTGGCGGCCCTCGACGTGGAGGACGCCGTCGAGGCCGGCGAGCGCGCGGATGAGGTCGTGCTGCGGCGGCTTGCCGGTGAAGCTCGCGCGCAGGTGGACCACGCGCCCGGCGCCGCCGTCGGCACCGGTGACGTCGTCGTCGCCGACCGTCGAGGACAGGATCGCGGCGGTGAACCCCTGCTCCGTCGCGGTCTCGAGGATCGTGCGCAGCACGCCGTGTCCGTCCGTGTAGCGCAGCTCGAGGACGCGGTCGCGGTCCACCGTCGGCATGTGCCGAGCGATCGGGGCGAGGACGAGGGCCGCGACGAGATGAAGGGCGGTCGCCGCGATCGCGAGGACGGGGAGCCCGGCTCCGGCGGCCATGCCGACGGCTGCCACGACCCAGATGGTCGCCGCCGTCGTCAGGCCGCGCACGACGTTGCTGCGGGTGAAGATGACGCCGGCGCCGAGGAACCCCACGCCGGTGACGACCTGCGCCGCGATCCGGCCGGGGTCGTGCGGGGTGCCGTCGGCGGCCATGGCCGTGAAGCCGTACACGGAGACGAGCGTGAACGTCGCGGAACCCGTGCCCACGAGGATGTGGGTGCGCAGGCCGGCCGCCTTCTGCTGGAACTCCCGCTCGGCGCCGATGACCCCGGAGAGCAGGAAGGCGAGCGCGAGCAGCTGCAGGCTCGTCGTCGTCTCGCTCGTCAGGTCCCACACGGTGATCATCGTCCCGCTGCGTGGCCGCCGCCGCGATCCGGCCGGCGGCACCTGGGACGCCGAAGGGCGGCACCCCTGGTGGGGTACCGCCCTTCGGTCCGATCAGACGTGCGGGTGAGGCTGGGTCAGAAGCCCATGCCGCCCATGTCGTCGCCGCCGCCGCCGCCGGCCGGAGCGTGGTTCTTCTCCGGCTTGTCGGCCACGATGGCCTCGGTGGTGAGGAACAGGCCCGCGATCGACGCCGCGTTCTGCAGCGCGGAGCGCGTCACCTTGACCGGGTCGTTGATGCCCGCCTTGAGGAGGTCCTCGTACTCACCGGTCGCGGCGTTGAGGCCGTGACCCGTGGGCAGGTTGCGGACGCGCTCGGCGACGACGCCGCCCTCGAGCCCCGCGTTGACGGCGATCTGCTTGAGCGGTGCGTCGACCGCGACGCGGACGATGTTCGCGCCCGTCGCCTCGTCGCCCTCGAGCTCGAGGGTCTCGAAGACGTCCTTGGCGGCCTGGATGAGGGCGACGCCACCACCGGCGACGATCCCCTCCTCCTGAGCGGCCTTGGCGTTGCGGACGGCGTCCTCGATGCGGTGCTTGCGCTCCTTGAGCTCGACCTCGGTGGCCGCGCCGGCCTTGATGACGGCGACGCCACCGGCCAGCTTGGCGAGGCGCTCCTGGAGCTTCTCGCGGTCGTAGTCCGAGTCGGAGTTCTCGATCTCGGCGCGGATCTGCGAGACGCGGGCCGCGATCTGGTCCGCCTCGCCGGCGCCCTCGACGATCGTCGTCTCGTCCTTCGTCACGACGACCTTGCGGGCCTGGCCGAGGAGCTCCAGGTCAGCGGTCTCGAGCTTGAGGCCGACGGTCTCGGAGATGACCTGACCACCGGTGAGGATGGCCATGTCCTGCAGCATCGCCTTGCGGCGGTCGCCGAAGCCCGGGGCCTTGACGGCGACGGACTTGAACGTGCCGCGGATCTTGTTGACGACGAGGGTGGCGAGCGCCTCGCCCTCGACGTCCTCGGAGATGATGACGAGCGGCTTGCCGGCCTGGATGACCTTCTCCAGGAGGGGGAGCAGGTCCTTGACGTTCGAGATCTTGGACTCGACGAGCAGGACGTAGGCGTCCTCGAGGACGGCCTCCTGGCGCTCGGGGTCCGTGACGAAGTAGGGCGAGATGTAGCCCTTGTCGAAACGCATGCCCTCGGTGAGCTCGAGCTCGAGGCCGAAGGTCTGCGACTCCTCGACGGTGATGACGCCCTCGGCCTTGACCTTGTCCATGGCCTCGGCGATCATCTCGCCGATCGCCGGGTCGCCGGCGGAGATCGAGGCGGTGGCCGCGATCTGCTCGCGCGTCTCGATGTCGATGGCCGAGGCGAGGAGCTGCTCGGTGATGGCCGCGACGGCCTTGTCGATACCGCGACGGAGCGCGATCGGGTTGGCGCCGGCGGCGACGTTGCGCAGGCCCTCGCGCACGAGCGCCTGGGCCAGGACGGTGGCCGTGGTGGTGCCGTCGCCCGCGACGTCGTCGGTCTTCTTGGCGACCTCCTTGACGAGCTCGGCGCCGATCTTCTCGTAGGGCTCCTCGAGGTCGATCTCCTTGGCGATGGAGACGCCGTCGTTGGTGATCGTGGGAGCGCCCCACTTCTTCTCGAGGACGACGTTGCGGCCCTTGGGGCCGAGGGTGACCTTGACGGTGTCGGCGAGGATGTTGAGCCCTCGCTCCATACCGCGACGGGCCTCCTCGTCAAAGGCAATCTGCTTTGCCATTGGGGTTGAACCTCCGCTTGTGGCGTGGTGGGCCAGGGCAGTGCCCGCGACGGACGACCCGGGCGAGCCCGCGGTCACATCCCGCCGGTGCCCGAGCCTCACTGCCTGGCTCGTCGTTCTTGTCACTCTCATGCCGAGAGTGCTAACCCCGATCTTGGCACTCTCGGGTGCCGAGTGCAAGGTCGGGGTGCGCCGCGGGAGCCGTGCCGACGCGCGCAGGCGACCGGAGGACGCCCGTCCCCCAACCGCCGCTGGCTGTCAGCCCGCGAGCGCGCGCCGCCGCACCAGCGCGAGCGCACCTGCTCCGAGCATCACCGTCGCGAGCAGGGCGAGCCCGGTCACCGTGGCGCCCGTGTCTGGCAGGGCCCCGTCACCTGGCGGGGTCCCCCCGGGCGGCGTGCCGCCGGGCGGGGTACCACCCGGCGGGGTCGTTCCCGGGTCCGTCGGCGTCGGCGTCGGGTCCGTCGGCGTCGGGTCCGTCGGCGTCGGCGTGGCGCCCTGCGGCGTCACCGCGTTCGACGGCGCGGAGTCCGCCCCCACCCCCAGCGCGTTGACCGCCGCGACGGTGAACGTGTACGTCGTCCCGTTCCGCAGGCCGGTCACCGTCGCCTCCGTCGCGGCCCCGTCGGCGCCTGTCGAGCTCTGCGCGACGCCGTCGACCCACGCGGTGACGAGGTAGCCCACGAGCGCCGACCCGCCGTCGTCCCCCGGGGCGCTCCACGTGGTCGTCGCCCGGCCGTCCCCCGCCACGGCGACGACGTCGGTCGGTGCACCTGGCAGCTCGAGCGCCGTCGGGCTCAGCCCGAGGATGCTCGCCAGCAGGACGACCGCCGCCTCCGGGTCGCCTGCGTGGAGCTCGTGCTCGGCGTCCGCCGCGACCGCGACGGCATCCTCCGGGACGTCGTCGTCGGCCACCATCGCCGCCTGGGCGAGGTCGCGGGCGAGGGAGACGACGACGTCGGCGATCGCCCGGTCGACGTCGGCGCCGGCGGTGGTGTCCTGCGGCGCCACGGCCAGGTACTGCGCCGCGGTGAGCAGCAGGTCGAGCGCGCGCTCCGGCTCGTCGACCCGCCCCTCCTCGGACCACACCGGGGACTCGGCGAGCACCTCGAGGGCCGCGCGCGGGGGGTGGCCCGCCGGCACCCGGTCGAGCAGGTCGACCAGCCGGTCCTGCGCCGCGTCGGTCCGCAGCCCCCAGCCGAACCCGTACAGCGGCACGTAGTCCTCGTCACCGACGTTGACCGGCACGTCTGCCGCGGCGGCGGGCCAGCTCACCGGCAGCCGGCCGGTGAACGGCCGGGCACCGAAGAGCACGTCGGCGACACCGGCCCCCTCCGAGCCCGGCAGCCACGAGGCGACGAGGGCGTCGACGCCCACGAGGTCGGTGACGACCTGCGGCCGCCCGGAGACGACGAGCACGACGCAGTCCATGGCCGCGCACACCGCGTCGACCGCCGCGCGGTCCCCGGCGCTCAGCTCGAGGTCGTGGCCGCCGACGCCGACGTCGCCCTGCCCCTCGGCGTACGGGGTCTCCCCGACGACGACGAGGCCGACGTCGTGGCCGGCCATGGGCGCCGTGGCGTCCTCGCTGAACGTCACGGCGGCGTCCGGCGCGACCTCCCGGATGCCCTCGAAGATGGACGTGGCGCCCGCGAGGACGTCGCCGGACATGCCCTGCCACGAGACCGTCCAGCCGCCGGACTGGTTGCCGACGTCGTCGGCGTTGCTGCCGGCGACGTAGAGCGAGGCCGCCGGGTCGAGCGGGAGCAGGCCGTCCTCGTTCGCGAGGAGCACCTGCGAGGCCGCCGCGGCCTCCCGGGCTACGGCGCGGTGCCCGGCCGAGCCGACGGCGTCGACGTTCGTCCGGTCCGCCCACGGCTCGTCGAAGAGCCCGAGCCGGAACTTCGCGACGAGGATCCGCGTGACGGCCTCGTCGACCCGGGCCTGCGTCACCCCGCCGGAGCCGACCTCGTCCGTGAGCGTGGTGATGAATGCCGCGAAGTCGGCGGGCTCCATCGCCATGTCGACGCTCGCGTTGACGGCGGCGCGCACCTGCTCCGGGTAGGAGCCGGGGAGCTGGTCGATGCCGTTGTAGTCCGAGATCGTGAAGCCGTCGAAGCCCAGCTCACCGCGCAGCACCTCGTTGTTGAGGTAGTCGTGGCCGTGCATCTTGACCGGGCCCTCGTCGTCGTCGGTGAGGTCGACGCTCGAGTAGGAGGGCATGAGGGAGCCGGCGCCGCGCGCGATCGCCGGGACGTACGGGGCGATGTGGACCTCCCGCAGCTCGTCCTCGGTGACCTCGGTGACGCCCTGGTCGATCTTGTAGGCGTCGCCGGGGGTGTCGACGTAGCTCGTGCCGCCGTCACCCACCCAGTGCTTGATCGTCGCGAGGACCTCGTCGGGTGCGGACATGTCCTCGTCCGTGCCCTGGAGCCCCTCGACGACGGTCGTGAACGCAGACACGAGGCCCGGGTCCTCGCCGAAGGACTCGTAGCTGCGGCCCCACCGCTCGTCGCGGGTGACGCACAGGCACGGGGCGAACGTCCACGGCACGCCGGTGGCCCGGGTCTCCGTGGCCGTCACCTCGGCGGCCAGCCGTGCGAGCACGGGGTCGCGGCTCGCACCGAGGCCGATGTTGTGCGGGAAGATCGTCGCCTGGGGCAGGTTGTTGTGCCCGTGGACGGCGTCGACGCCGTAGATGAGCGGGATCTGGTGCGGCGTCAGCCGTGTCCACAGCTGGAAGCCGTCGACCATGTCCGCCCACGCCTCGGGCGTGTTCGGCGTCGGCGTCGACCCGCCGCCCGAGAGGATCGAGCCGAGCCGGAGCTCGGCCACCTGCGCGGGGTCGCCGGCGAGCGAGGCCCGCTCGCCCTGCGCCATCTGCCCGACCTTCTCGGCGAGGTCCATCCGCGCGAGCAGGTCCGCCGCGCGCTCCTGCGCGGACAGGGCCGCGTCGAGATAGGCCATCCCGTAGGCGTTGACGACGACGACGGGGGCATCGCCCTCGAGCTCCGCACCGTCGACCTCGAGGGTGCCCGCGATGGTCCGGGCGACGTCCTCCTCCGCGGCCGGCGCGAGCGTCGTCACCGAGACGGTCCGCGTCGCTCCGGAGGCCGTGCCCGCCGCGAACGTCACCACCTCCTCCGTCACCGCCTCGTAGTGCGTCCCGGCGACGGCCGTGCCGCCACCCGTGGAGTAGGTGAGCGTCACGTCGTCGGCGAGGGGCTCGCCGTCGGGCGTCGTCACCGTGAGGACGACGTCGGCCACCTCGCCCCCGTCGACGGCGACGACGGGCGTCGCGCTCACGTCGACGCCGGTGCCCACCTGGGCGGCGCCGTAGAGCTCGACGTCGTCCATGTAGAACGAGCCGGACGCCCCGACCGGCAGCGTGATCGCGTACCCCCACGCGTGGTCGAGCGGTGGCTCCTCCGTCTGCACGGCGCCGGGCGGCTGGTAGTCCCCGCGCCAGACGAAGCTGGAGAACGGGATGCTGACCGGCTGGAGCCCACCGCCGGAAGGCGGGGTGACCGTCGTCGTCCACAGTCCCGCGTTGGCACCGCTGTCCCCGCCGAGGCGGAGCTCGATGGCGAAGGCCGGGGGAGCCGTCGGGGAGCTCCCCGCACCCGCGCTGTCCCAGCGGAAGCGGATGCCCGCGAACGCGGACCAGTCGTCCGGCTGCTCGAGGTCGTGGATGAAGCCGCGGCCGCCGACGGCGGTGTAGTCCCCGCGCAGGACGTGGTTGCCGCCGGCGAGCTCGGCGACGCTCAGCTCCGGGCTCTCGCCCTCGTAGTTCCACGGGTAGATCCCCACGGGACCGTTCACGGTGACGGGGTCCGCGCCCTCGAAGTCCTCGATGACCGCGACCCCCTCCTCGTCGACGGCCGCACCGGCCGGCGCGACGACGAGCCCGGCCACCATCGAAGCGAGGAGCGCCAGCACGGCGGCGAGAGCGATGACCGCGGTGCGGGCGGGGGTGGTGGCGCGAGACACGGGGAACCTCCGACGGGCGCGCGCCGCCGGCCGGCCGCGGCGCGGCCAGCCCGGGATGGAACGGGCCAGCGGCCGGTCGTACCGGCCACTGGCCCGAGGCACCCACGACGCTGTGGACCTTTGAGCCGACCATAGGTGTGGCCCCGGCCACAGTCAATGCGCGGTCCGGCCCGTGGGCGCCCAGCGACGAGGGCGGCGACCGTCCTCAGGGAGCGAGGCTGGGGAGGGCGTCGATGCCGAAGCGGGAGCGCAGCGCCCGGCCGGCGGCGTACCAGCCACCGAGGCCGTGGACCCCGGGCCCCGGGGGCACGGAGGACGAGCACAGGTAGACCCCGGGGATGCCGCCGGAGAACGGGTCGAGCGCGGCGCGGGGACGGGCGAACATGCGCCAGAACGTGATCGCCCCGGCCGCGATGTCTCCGCCGACGTAGTTGGCGTTCTCGTCGCTCATCCGCGAGGCGGGCACGCAGCGCGAGGCGACGACGACGTCGCGGAAGCCGGGGGCGAACCGCTCTATCTCGGCCGTGATGTCCTCGGTGACGTCCCGCGGGGAGCCTGCGGGGACGTGCGCGTACGTCCACAGCGGGCGCAGCCCGCCGACGATCCGCTCAGGCACGGTGACGGCCGGGTCGCTCACGAGGACCATGGGGTGCTCGGCGTGCCGTCCGGCGCTGATCGCGGCCTCGGCCGCGACCATCTCGCCGCGCGTGCCACCGAGGTGGACGGTGCCGGCCCGGCCGACCTCGGGGTGGCGCCAGGGGACGGGGCCGGAGAGCACGAAGTCGACCTTCGCCGCGGCGTTGCCGTAGCGGAAGTCCTCGAAGGCGCTGCGGACCCGGGACGGCATCCGCTCGCCCCAGATCGCGGCGAGCGCGCGCGGCGTCGTGTCGAACAGGTAGGCCCGGGCCCGCGGCAGCTCACGCCACGTGGTCACCGGGGTGCCGGTCCGGATCTCGCCCCCGTGGGCGAGGAGGTCGGCCGCGAGGGCGTCGACGATCGCCTGCGAGCCGCCCACCGGCACGGGCCAGCCCGTCCCGTGCGCGAGGGACCCGAGGAGGAGGGCCACCCCGGCGGTGGCGAGGGTCGGCAGCGGCGAGATCGCGTGCGTGGCGACGCCGGTGAGCAGCGCGGGAGCCTCGGGGCCGGTGAAGCGCGCGTCCCAGGCGCGGGTGCCCTGCTCGAGCGCGCGCAGGGCGTACGCGACGGCGGTCCGCACGCCGGCGACGGAGCGCAGCTCGGCCGGGACGGACCTCTTGTCCCCGAGCGCGAGCGCCGTGACGGCCTCCGGCTCGGCAGCCAGGGGCGCCATGAGCGAGCGCCAGGCCGGGCCGTCGGCGCCGAGACTCTCGACGGTGCGCTCGAGGTCGCGGTAGGCGAGGCCGGCGCGGCCGCCGTCGAGCGGCTGGGCGTAGGAGAGGTCGGGGGTGCGGAGCTCGACGCCGCGGGCGGCGACGTCGAACTGGCGCAGGAAGGGGCTCGCGACCGCCATGGGGTGGACGGCGGAGCAGATGTCGTGGACGACGTCCGGGGCGAGCCCGAGCGCGTGCGTGCGGGCTCCCCCGCCGATCGTCGACTCCGCCTCGAGGACGAGGACGTCGAGCCCGGCCCTGGCCATCGTGACCGCGCCGGCGAGCCCGTTCGGGCCCGCCCCGACGACGACGACGTCCCGGGCCTCGCGGCTCATGCGTAGTCCGCGCGCAGGACGATCGCGATCTGGACGTTCTGCGTGGCGCTCGGCGCCTCGACGAGGTTCGTGATGCCGAGGATCTCCCCGATCGCCTCGGCGGTGGAGGCGAGGGAGCCGTCGCGGTAGTACAGCGTCGTCGTGTCCGGGGAGCCGGAGGCGTAGTCGGCGGCGACCGTGCTCCCGAAGCCGGCATCGACGAGCTCGGCAGCAGCGTCGCCGGCGAGGCCGGTGATGCCCGCGCCGTTGAGGACCGAGATCGACACCGACGTGTCGACATCCGCGTCAGGGGTCTCGGTCTCCTCCTCGGGCTCGGTCGTCTCCTCCGCCGGCTCGGGCTCGTCGGTGGCGGGGTCGGTGGGCTCGGGCTCAGCCGTGCCGCCGTCGGTCGCGCCGTCGGTCGGAGCCGGGGTGGCGCCGTCGTCCGTCGTGGCGGAAGCCGTTGCGACGGGGTCGTCACCGCCCTCGTTCGCGCCCGAGAGGAAGCTGACCGCCCCCCACGCGAGGAGCGGGACGAGGACGAGGACGAGGACGAACGGCAGGACCGCCGCCAGCGTCGAGCGCGGCGCGCGGTGCACCCCCTCCGGCCCGCGCTCGCGGCCGGCGACGTCGAACTCGTCCTCGGGGTACTGGGTGCTCACCCCAGCAGGCTAACCGCTGGGTGGCTACAGGGTGGAGCCGAGACGGCGGGCGGAGCGCTCGCGCTGACGCGCCTGGCGCATCCGGCGCAGCCGCTTGACGAGCATCGGGTCCGCAGCGAGGGCGGCCTCGGAGTCGATGAGGGCGTTGAGCACCTGGTAGTAGCGGGTGGCGCTCATGCCGAAGAGATCGCGCACGGCCGTCTCCTTGGCGCCGGCGTACTTCCACCACTGGCGCTCGAAGGCGAGGATCTCGCGCTCGGTGTCGCTCAGGGCGGCGGCGGCGTCGGCGGTACCAGCGTCGATCGCGTGCGCTGCGTCCATGTCTCCTCCACTGCTCCGGCGTGCCGGCCGATCGCCCGGCGCCCCGCCATGCTAAGGGACGAACGACACCGGTGTCATTCTCTGCGCGTGTCGTCGCCGCGCGCCGTGGGCCGCCAGGCGCCGGCCGCGCGCCGCCACGCCGCCAGGCGCCGGCCGGACGCAGGGCAGGGGACCCGGCCGCAGCCGCGCACCGGCAGGGGCCCGGCCGCAGCCGCGCCAAGAGGGGGCGGGGTACGGGCGGTAGCCTCGCCCCCGTGAGCCCGCCTCCGTCCACCGCCCGCACCCCGGCGGGCACGCCACCGGCCCCGCTGAGCGCGCTGGTCGATCCCGGCTGGGCCAAGGCCCTCGCCCCGGTCGAGCCGCAGGTCCACGCCATGGGCGACTTCCTCCGCGCGGAGGTGGCGGCCGGCCGGAGCTACCTGCCGGCGGGCGCGGACGTCCTGCGTGCCTTCACGACCCCGTTCACGGCCGTCCGGGTGCTCATCGTCGGGCAGGACCCGTACCCCACGCCGGGCCACGCCATGGGGCTCTCGTTCTCGGTCCAGCCGGACGTGCGTCCGCTGCCGCGCAGCCTCGTCAACATCGTCCGCGAGCTCGGGGACGACGTCGGCGCCCCGCCTCCGAGCACCGGTGACCTCTCCGCCTGGACCGAGCAGGGCGTCATGCTCCTCAACCGGGTCCTCACCGTCGCGCCCGGGGCCGCCGCCTCCCACCGGGGCAAGGGCTGGGAGGCGGTGACCGACCACGCCATCACCGCGCTCGTGGCGCGCGGCACCCCGCTCGTCGCCATCCTCTGGGGCCGCGACGCGCAGACCCTCACCCCGCTCCTCGGGACGACGCCGGTCGTGGCCTCCGCGCACCCGAGCCCTCTCTCGGCCTCACGCGGGTTCTTCGGCTCACGCCCGTTCTCCCGCGCCAACGCGCTCCTGCGCGAGCAGGGCGGCGAGCCCGTCGACTGGACCCTGCCCTAGGGGCGGCTCCCGCCCGACCTGGTCCGGCGCGGGCGCTGGTGGCACCATCGACCGGTGACCAACGAGAGCATCCCGCCCGCTCCTGCAGACGACGACGGCGCGCCGGCCCCCCGCTGGGGCCGCTACGTCGCGCTCGGTGACTCCTTCACCGAGGGCCTGTGGGACACCGACCCGGACGACCCCGAGCACACCCGCGGGTGGGCCGACCTCCTCGCGGGCACGCTCTCGGCCCGGCGCGTGGCCGCCGGCCGCGAGCCGCTGGAGTACGCCAACCTCGCCATCCGCGGGCGTCTCCTGGGCCGGATCGTCGACGAGCAGCTGCCGGTCGCGCTCGCCGCGCAGCCGGACCTCGTCTCCCTCGTCGGGGGCGGGAACGACATCCTCCGCCCCGGCGCCGACTCCGACGCCCTCGCCACCCGGCTCGAGACCGCCGTCGTGCGGCTGCGCGAGGCCGGGGTCGACGTCCTCATGGCCACCGGCATCGACCCGGCCGACTCCGCCGTCATCCGGCTCACCCGCTCGCGCGTGGCCGTCTTCAACTCGCACGTGTGGTCGATCGCCCACCGCCACGGCGCGCACGTCGTCGACCTGTGGGGCATGCGCTCCCTGCGGGACTGGCGCATGTGGGCCCCGGACCGGATCCACCTCACCACCGAGGGGCACGAGCGGGTGGCCCAGGCCGCGCTCGTCGCGCTCGGCCTCGCGCCGGACGACGCCGCGTGGGACGACCCGCTCACGCCCCTGCCGCCCGTCGCGCGCGCCGACCGGGTGCGCAGCGACGTCCGCTGGGTGCGCGAGTTCGCCTACCCCTGGGCGCAGCGGCGGCTCCGGCGCACGTCGTCGGGCGACGCGCGGGTGCCCAAGCGGCCGCAACCGCTCCCGCTCCCCGGCATGCGCGAGATCTGAGCGCAGCCCGACCGGTCGCGGGGCGACGCGTCAGCGCATCAGCCTTGCCAGGCCATCGTCGGTGGCGCCACCGTGGACGGCGCGCGCATCCAGGTCGCCGGCGCGCTGATGACCGTCTCGAGGGCGGCGACGGCGCCGCCGGTGACCGCGGGGAACGAGTCGTCACCCGCGGGGCGCAGGTGCACCTCCGCCCACGGCGAGGCGAGGACGCGCGTGCGCAGCTGCTCCTCGACCGGCGGCCGGAGGAGGTCGAACAGGGGCGCGAAGGACCCACCGAGGACGACGTCGTGGACGTCGAGGAGGTTGACCGCGCCCGACAGGGCGATCCCGAGGGCCCAGCCGGCGCGCTCGACGGCCTGGAGCGCCGGGGCGCTGCCGGCGAGGGCGGCGTCCGCGAGCTCGCCGGGTGTCGTCCCCGCCGGCAGGCCCGCCCGCTCGAGGAGCACGTCCCGCCCGGTGTACTGCTCGAGGCACCCGCGGGCGCCGCACCCGCAGCCAGGCCCGGCGGGGTCGACGAGCGTGTGCCCGATCTCCCCGGCCCAGCCCCGCATGCCCGCCGAGACGGCACCGTTGACGACGGTGGCAGCACCGACGCCGATCTCTCCGGAGACGTAGAAGAACGTCGAGGCGGGCTCCGGCCGTCCGGGCGCGCTGCGCGAGTGGGCGAACGCCGCGAGGTCCGCCTCGTTCCGCACGAGGAGCGACACCCCCTCCGGCATGGCTCCCTCCCCGAGGTACTCCTCGGGGTGGAGCTCGTCCCAGCCGAGGTTCGGCGCCCGCAGCAACCGTCCGGCGGCGGGGTCGACGAGGCCGGGCAGGGCGAGGTTGACCCCGGCGATGCGCGCGCCGTCCAGGGCGCCGCCCGTGCTCATGCCGCGGAGAAGGTCCCCCAGGCGGGCGAGGACCGGCCCGGGAGCGGAGTGCTCGAACCGCCCGTGGACGATGCTCTCGGTGAGCACGGCTCCCCGCAGGTCGACGGCGCGCCCCGCGAGGTACCCGCCGCTCACCTCGAGCCCGATGCCGACGATCGAACGTGCGGCGGGGGCGAGCGGGATGGCGGGGCGGCCCTGGCGTCCCTCGTGGGGAGACAGCTCGTCGAGGATGCGGGCCTCGACGAGCTCGCCCACGAGCCGGGACACCGTGGAGCGGGTCAGTCCGGTCGCCTCGGCGAGGCCGGCGCGAGAGAGCCGCTGCTCGCTGCGGAAGGCGTGGGCGGCCACGAGCGCGAGGTTCTGGGTGCGCAGGGACCCCTGGCTGTAGGCGGCACCGAGGGAGGGCGCCGCCTGGTCCTCGTCCGTTCGCCCGCTCACGTGCACGACCTTAGTGCTCCGTGCCGCCGGGGTGGACGAGCCCCCGCTGGCGGGGACCGGCGTCCCGCCCGGGCGGCTGCGCTCAGCCCGCCGGGCACGTGGCCCGCGCGAGCGCCACGGTCTCGGCCGCGGTGGGCACGGCGTCCTGGGCGCCGGGGCGGGTGACGGCGAGGGCGCCGGCGGCCACGGCCCGGCGCGACGCCACGAGGAGGGGCTCGCCGTCGGCCAGCGCCGCGGCGAGCACGCCGGAGAACGTGTCGCCGGCCCCCGTCGTGTCGACGGCGGCCACGCGGGGGCTGGGCGCCATGACCGGCACCCCGCCGCGCTCGGCGACGAGGCACCCCGCCGGCCCGAGCGTGATGACGACAGCCGGGACCCGGGCGAGCAGCGACGTCAGGGCGGTCTCCTGGCTGACCGCCCCCGTGAGGTCGCGCGCCTCGTGCTCGTTGACGAGGAGGACGTCGACGGCGTGCCACACCTCGTCGGGGAGGTCGCGCGAGGGTGCGGCGTTGAGCGCGAAGAGGGCACCGGGCCGGCGGGCGCGGGCGGCCGCGAGGACCGTCTCGAGCGGGATCTCGAGCTGGGCGAGGACGACGTCAGCCTCGCCCAGGCGTGCCCGGGCGGCGGCGTCGACGGCGACGTCGTCGTTGGCGCCGGGGGCGACGATGATCGTGTTCTCTCCGTCGGCGCTCACGCTGATGAGGGCCGTGCCGGTAGCGGCGTCGCTGCGCCGGACGAGGTCGGTGCGCACACCCGCTCGCTCGAGGGAGGCGAGCAGGAGGTCCGCGCCCTCGTCCCGGCCCACCGCTCCGAGGAAGCTCGTGCGCGCGCCGCCCGCCCGAGCCGCGGCGACGGCCTGGTTGGCACCCTTGCCGCCGGGGCTGCGGCGCAGGGCGCCCCCGAGGACCGTCTCCCCCGCCGCGGGGTGGCGCGGGACGTCGACGACGAGGTCGACGTTGGCGCTGCCGACGACGACGACGGTGCCGGTCATCGGGCGCGCTCCGGGACGGTCATGCCGCCTCCTCCACCACGAGGTCTCCTTCGCGAGCACGGCGCCTGCCTGGTCGGCGTGCACCGGCGGGGCGCCGAGGCGCGCCACCGCGGGCCCGGCGACGCCGCCACTGCCTGTCGGCTCACACTCCCACCGCCGCGGCGGGCTGTCGACCGCCCGGCCCGGTCCAGACGACGCCCGTCCGGGCCACTGACGGCGCCGTCGGGCCTACGTCGTCGGGCCGCGCGCGATGACCTGCTCGCAGGCGAGGAGCAGCACCCCCACGCTCCACGCGTGCGAGAGCCCGAGCACCATCCCCTTCGGCTGGAAGCACGCCGTCTGGTAGTACCGCTCGGTGATCATGCCGCGGTAGGCGTTGACGTCGCCGTCGGCCACGGGCAGGAGCTGGCGGAAGCACGCGAGCGTCTCCCGGGCGCGCTCGGCGTAGTGGTCGTCGCCGAGCGCGTCCGCGAGCGTGAGCAGCTCCTCGGTGCACACGAGGCCGTAGGCGTGCAGGTGCTGGTTGGACGGCGAGGCCTGGTCCGCGCCGCGCGAGGCGAACCCGTAGACGCCGAGCGGCGTGCGGGGCGGGAAGTCGACGTTGTACGTGTAACGGAAGGTGAGCATCCAGTCCGCCGCCCGGCGCGCGAGGTCGAGCCAGCGGCGTGCTCCCGTCCGCCGGTGGAGCGCGACGTAGGCCATGACCGCCGCGTACCCGTCCTCCGACGTCGGCGCGAGGCCGACGTCCTCGGGTGCGCCGTGGATGAGCTCCGCCTCGACGAACCGCGCGTAGTACTCCCCCGCCCGCTGCGCCGCGGCGAGGTAGCGGCCGTCGTCGTCGAGGGCGTGCGCCTCGGCGAAGGCCGCGACCCACGTGAGCCCGGCCGTGCCCTCCCACGCGAGCACCTCACCCGTGCGCGCGTGGTGGATGGCGCCGAGGTTGCCGTCGGGCCGCTGCCGGCGGACGAGCGCGTCGAGGTTCGAGCGGGCGACCGCGCGCCACCGGGTGCAGCGGGCGTCGTCGTCCTCGTCCGCGTCGAGGTACCCGCCCGGTGGACCCGCGCCCGCTCCCGTGCCGCGACCGCTCCCAGCGCCCCCGGCCAGGTCGAGGGCACGCAGGAGGAAGAGCGTGGCCTCCCCCAGCGTGCGCGCGTGGAGCCCGGCCGGCAGGGGGCTCCAGCTCGCGCGCCACCCGTGCTCGCGGTACCAGACGCCCCAGAACGTGCCCGACGGCGAGAGCTCGGAGCAGACGAAGTCGATGACGGCGCGGGCGGCCACGACCTCGTCGCGCCGCCCGGTCCGGAGCCCGTGCGCGAGGAGCGCGTACGCCCAGGGGACGCCCGAGACCCAGCCGACGTGCATCGCCTGCCGGTCGACGGCGCGCCCGTCCTGCCCGCCGATGCCCCGGTCGAAGCCGACCGTCTCGAGCAGCACGCCGGGGTCCGGGTCGTAGTGCCAGCGCAGGAGCCCCTCGGCGGCGATGTCGGCGGCCTCGCTCACGCTCACCCACGGCTCCACCGGGTCGCTCGCGCGCGCGGCCTCGGCGACCGCACGGAGGACGGGGGCGTAGGCGTGCCGATCGGTGCCGACGTCGTGGAGGGCCGCGGTGAGCGTCGCCTCCTCGCCCGGCTCCCAGCGGTGCCCGGCCGTGACGGGCGGGAGGGCGTCGGCCGAGCCGTCGTACGAGACGGGCGTCTCGCGGAAGGGGTAGCTCAGCCACACGCTCGCCGTCCGGTCGGCGTGGGCGAAGCCGACGCCCGTCAGGCCGACGGCGCTCGTCTCGCCCGTGCGGAGCGCGATGCCGCCCGCGCCGCCCCAGACGAAGACGGCCGGCGTGGCGGCCCGGTCCGCCCGGAACTCCCACGTCGGGCTCGTCATGCCGGCCGGGTCGTCGGCGTCGACGCCGAAGCGCGGGAAGGGGCGGTCGTTGCCCGCCGGGCGGTTCTCGCCGTAGAAGAGGCCGGGGATGAGCCACTCCGGCGCGTCGACGCCCGGGAGGTCGACGCGCAGCCGGACCGTCGCCTCGAGCGGGGTTCCCGCGACGCACGCGACGTCGAGCCGCACGGCCCGGCCACCCCCGCCACCCCCGAGGCGCTCGCCCGGCGAGAGGACGACCCGGACACGCAACCCACCCGTCTCCCCCACCCACCCGCCGTCGTGATTCTCGCCCGCACCCTCAACGCCCGCCGCGCCGCCCCGCACCCCAACGTGATCATGCAGAAGTGCCGGGCCACCTTTCCCGGCACCACCCTCGCGCGCGGGCTGAGGACGGGGATCACGGTCGGTCCCGTCGCAGGCGTCGACGTCCGCGGCACCGAACGCGGCGGGACGGACCGAGCCCGCCTGCACTTCTGCATGATCACGACAGGGGAGGGCGGAGCGGCGATCGCGGGCAGGGGACGCCGCGGGGGAGCGCCCCGGGACCAGCGGCACCGTCTGCACTTCTGCATGGGCACCGGGGAGGAGGACCTCCACCGAGAGGCAGGCCCCTCCGACGTCGATGCCGCCGTCAGCCATCGGCGGGCAGCTCCCCCTGCTCAGGGGCGAGCCGCTCGGCCGGCTCCGTCGCGTCCGACGCCGGGTGGTCGTCCGCCTGCTCGCTCGCCCGGAGCTTGAGCGGCCCCTGGCGCAGCGGCTCGACGTGCAGCTCGGCTGGCGCGCGCTCTCGCGCGACCCCGCCGCTCGTCGTCCCTCCGTCCGGCGTGCCCGTCGCGCGCGCCCCCGCCGCTCCCGCGTCCGGCGCTTCCGCCACCGGCGCCTCCGGCGCTCCGGCCGCCCCCTGCCCACGCGGCCGGTCGGGCTCGCCCTCGAGCGGCCACTCGACGAGGTCGACCTCGCGTACCGGCTCCGCCGGGTCCGCCGGCACGCGGAACGTCCGCACCTGGCTCGCGCCGAAGTCGGTCTCGAGCGCACGCCCGGCCACCGGGAGGTCGAGCCGCGCCCGCGCCGGTCGCCCGGTCGTCTCGACGGCCCGCACGACGAGGTCGGGCCCGTGCACGCCGTCGTCCTCGCTGCCCTTGACGGCGGTGATCATGACCTGCCCGCCGTCGTCGGCTGCGAAGCTGAGCCGGTCCGGGAGCGGACCCGCGTGGAAGCTCTCGAGCATCGCCCGCACGGGCGAGCCCAGCTCGGCGGAGCGCCGCGCCAGGCCCGCCTCGCGCCAGGCGCCGCCGTGCGGCACGAGCAGGTAGCGGAAGGTCTGCACGCCCTGGTCCTGGTAGGCGTACAGGCCGTCGGGGTCGAGCTCGCGCGGGTCGTGCCAGGAGTAGACGGGGCTGCGCACGGCGGTCATGCCGATGCTCGGCGCCTCCCCCGGCGAGACGTCGAAGGCGTGCTTGGCGTCGTTGACGACGGCGAGGCCGGCACGCCTGCCACCGACGGTCCCGCTCAGGTCGACCCACGTCTGGGCGGGCTCCTCCGCGCCGTCGACCGGGCGCTCGATCGCGCCGAAGGGGATCTCGTACGTCGCGCGCGGGTCCGCGAGCGCCGTCGGGAACCGGATCTTGAGCAGGTGCGCCTTCTCCCGCCAGTCGATGGTCACGCGCACCTCGAGCGCGTCGGAGTCGTGCCCGAGGACGAGCTCCTCCGTCAGCGTCGAGCGGCCCCACTCCCGCTCGACGCGCAGGCGCGCCCGCAGCGGCCCCTCCTCCCGCAGGAGCACGCGCCGCACGCGCATCTCCTCCCCCGGCCAGGCGTAGGAGACGACGCGGTGGCCCCACGTGTCCGTCGGGTCCTCGCACACCTGGGTGTGCGGCCCGCGCCTCCTGGCGGCGGCACCCGCCTCGTCACCGGCGCCCTCCGCCGCGCCGTCGCGGACCCCGCGGCCCGCGCCCGCCCCGCCGACGACGTCGATGCCGGTCCGCTTGTCGAGCAGCGAGCTGAGCCACCCGGTGCCCGGGTCCACCTCGACGCGCAGGTGGTCGTTCTCCAGCACGGTCCCGCTCGCACGCAGCGCGCCCGGTGCCGCCGTGCTCCACGGGGTGCCGGCCGGCGCCGGGCCCCCGCGCAGCCGGTAGAGCCGGTACCCGAGAGCGGGCACCTCCGCCTGGAAGGCCGTCGCGCCGCGGCCCTTGTCGCTCGTCGTCGCCGTCGACTGGATCCGCTGGGACGGGGTCTGGGCGCCGTCGCCGTCGACGACGTGCACGCCCGTCGGCTGCACGCCGTACTGCAGCTCGACGGCGGTCGTCACCGGCCACGGGTGGGGGTTGAAGACGAGGACCGGCTGCGTCGACTCCTCGAGGGGGACCGCGACGTGGGAGGCGATGACGTTGTGCGTGCGGGTGATGATCCGCTTCGAGATGGCGACGGCCTCGCCGAGCTGGTCGCGGGCGTCGTCGTAGGCGGACTCGATCGCCGAACCCGGCATGACGTCGTGGAACTGGTTGAACAGCACCTGCTTCCACGCCCGGCCGAGGTCCGCGCGGGGGTAGTCCAGCCCGCCCGCGAGCGCCCCCACCGCCGCCCAGCGCTCGGCGGACAGGACGGCGGCCTGCGCCCGACGCTGCCACGCCTTGATGCCCGAGTGCGCGGAGTAGCAGCCCGGCGCGTGGTGCTGGAGATCGTCACGCCAGACGGGCAGCTCGGCCATCCCGGCCGGTCCGCGCCGGGCGGCCAGCTCGTCGAAGAAGCGCCGCGGTGACGACATCGTCATCCTCCCGAACGTGCCCATGCGGTCGTAGCGGTAGATGGAGTCGATGTTCGCCCGCGTGGGCCCGCCCCCGTGGTTGCCGACGCCGTAGAAGACCATCGCGTCGGTGCGCGGGTCACCGACCTGCCCCAGCGCCTTCTCCGTCTGCCCGGACACCTCACCGGGGGAGCTGCAGTACTCGTAAGGGATCCGGTAGCCGAGCACGCGGGAGCCGTCCGGGGCCTGCCACCAGAACATCGTCGCGGCGAGCGTGGTCTCGTGCGGGCCGGGGCGCAGGAAGCAGTAGGAGTCCATTCCCTGCCCGCGCAGGATCTGCGGGAGCATCGCGTTGTGGCCGAACGGGTCGACGTTCATCCCCACCGTGGCGTGCACGCCGAACTTCTCGTCGAGGTAGCGCTGGCCGTACAGCCCCTGGCGCACGAACGACTCCCCGGTGGGCATGTTGCAGTCAGGCTCCACCCACCACCCGCCGGCGACCTGCCAGCGCCCCTCGGCGACCCGCGCGCGGATCCGCGCGAACAGCTCCGGGTCGGACTCCTCCACCCACGACAGGAGGACCACCTGGTCGCTCGTGAAGACGAAGTCCGGGTACTCCTCCATCCGGTGGATCGCGGACCAGAACGTCGCCCGCGCCTCCTGGTAGCCCTCCTGCCAGGGCCACAGCCACACCGGGTCGAGGTGGGCGTGGCCCACCATGTGCAGGGTGCGGTCCGGCGTCGCGACGGGGCGCTCGTGCCGGTCGAGTCCGGGTGGTTGCGCGCCGGACGGGGCGTTCGCGACCGGCGCGCGCGGGTCCGGCGTCGACCTGTCCACAGACCCTCCCAGCGCCGCGCTGCGCGTGTGACATCGTTCCCACACGATCCTAGGGAGCGGCCCCCGGAGAGGTCAACGCCCACCCGGGCGGGCGGCCGCGGGCGCTCGCCGCCCCCTGGCCCGCGCCGCCGGTAATGTAGGTCAGCGCTCACGGCGAGCGGTGCCCACCTCGGTGGTCGTCACCTCCCCGAGGCACGGCCAGCTCGACGACTGCGAAGGACCGCGTGATCATGCCCGGAACCGGTGACCCGCTCAGCACCTCGGCAGCGGAGGGGGCCGGGTCTGTCTCCGTGCTCGTCTCCCCGCAGCGCGTGCGGATGACGATGTGCGGGCAGGTCGACGCGAGCATGAACGCCGAGCTCGCCGAGGCTGTCCGCGTCGCCAAGGGCCACGCCTCGCCCGTCGAGGTCGACACCCGCGCCGTCACGTTCATGGACTCCACGGTCATCGCGCTCATCGCCCACCTGGCGAACCGCCACCCCCACCCGGTGCAGTTCATCAACCCGCCGGACCTCGTGCGCTTCCTCCTCGAGGTGACCCACATCGAGGAGATCGTCGAGATCCTCGAGGCGGACGGGTCCGTGGCGGTCGACGCCCGGGGCACCGCGCCGGACGCCCCGACGCGCAGCGCCTGACGCCCGACCGGAGCGCCGCCGGGCGCGGTGACGGCCCACCCCGACGGCGCGGTCGCGACGGCCCTGGCCGACCGGGCGCTACCCCGTCGGGCGCAGCCGCAGCGTGACGACCTGGAAGGGCCGCAGCGTCAGCTCGAGCCGGTCGCCCTCCCCGGCGAGCGGGGCGAGCGCCGCGATCTCGTCGTCCTCGCGCTCGAGGAGGTCGCACACCCACGCCCGGTCGACGGCGAACCCCGCCTCCACGCGCGTGCGTGCCCGGCCGCCGAGCGACTCGTACAGCCGCACGACGACGTCGCCGGAGCGGTCGTCGGCAAGCTTGACGGACTCGACGACGACGGCCGGCGAGCTCACCGTGACGAGCGGCGCGACCGGGCCGGCGCCGGTCCGCCGGCGCACGGGGAGGTTGGCCCAGTACCCCTCGCGGACGGCGTCGGCGACCGCGGCGCCGACGACGAGGGAGTACGCGAGCCGGTGGTGCCCCTGGTCGGTCTGCGGGTCGGGGTAGCGGGGCGCGCGCAGGAGGGAGAGCCGGACCGTCGTGGGGCCCGCGCCGTGGGCGTCCCCCGGCCCGGCGCGGGTGACGTCGTGGCCGTACGTCGAGTCGTTGACGAGGGCGACGCCGTATCCCGGCTCGGCGACGTGGACCCAGCGGTGGGCGCAGACCTCGAACCTCGCGGCGTCCCACGAGGTGTTCGTGTGCGTGGGCCGGTGGACGTGACCGAACTGGATCTCCGCCGTCGAGCGCTCCGCGTGGACGTCGAGGGGGAACGCGACCTTGAGGAGCGTCTCGCTCTCGTGCCAGTCGACGTCGGCCACCATCTCGACCACCCGGGAGCCGGCGGCCAGGGCGAGGGTCTGCACGTACGTGGACGCGCCGTCGGCGCGGCGGACGCGCACGACGGGCCGGGCGGCGTCGGAGCGGTCGACCTCGACCGCGAGCGCCGTGGTGAGGTCGCGCCGGCGACGGCGGTAGAACTCGTCGACGTCCCACGCGTCGAAGCGGTTGGGGGTGTCGGGGTGGAGCTGGAGGACGTTGGCCGCGGCGCCCGGGGCGAGCACCTCGCGGCCCGCGGCGAGGTCCCGGACGCCGGTGAGCGTGCCGTCGGGTCCCACCCGCACGCGCACGAGCCCGTTGTCGAGGACGGTCCCGCCGTCGTCCTCGGTGACCTCGACGGCGACGCCCGTGCGGTCCGGGACGACGCCCCAGCGGGTCTGCCCGGGCCGTCCCCCGCCGGCCGGGGACGGGCCGCCGTCGAGCGGCTCGCCATCCGCCACCGCCGCGCCGAGCGCCGGCACGCCCGCCCGCTCGTGCGGCGCCGCGTTGAAGGCGAGCGGCTCCGTGCCGGGGCCCGCGAGCGCACCGAGCGCGCCGTCGATGATCTCCTCGAGCCCGGCAGCGAGCCGGGCGTAGGTCCCCCGCGCCTCGCGGTGGACCCAGGCGATGGAGCTGCCCGGCAGGATGTCGTGGAACTGGAGGAGGAGCGTCTCCTCCCACGCGCGGTCGAACCGCTCGTACGGGTACGCGTGCCCGCCGCGCACCGCCGCCGTCGCGGCCCACAGCTCGGCCTCGCGCAGGAGGTGCTCGGTGCGCCGGTTCCCGCGCTTCATCTCGTGCTGACTGGTGTACGTGCCACGGTGGAGCTCGAGGTACATCTCCCCCGACCACACCGGCGCGTCGGGGTACTCCTCCTCGGCCGCGGCGAAGAACGCCGCGGGTGTCTCGATCCGCACCCGCGGGGAGCCCTCGAGGTCGGCCAGCCGGTGGGCCGTCTCGACGATCTCCCGCGTGGGTCCGCCCCCGCCGTCGCCGTAGCCGAACGGCAGGAGCGAGCGGGTGGACCGGCCGTGCTCGGCGAAGTTCTCCACGCCGTGGGCGAGCTCGCGGGCGGTGAGCTCGGCGCTGTACGTGTCCGCCGGCGGGAAGTGGGTGAAGACTCGCGTGCCGTCGATGCCCTCCCACCAGAACGTGTGGTGGGGGAAGGGGTTCGTGGCGTTCCACGACATCTTCTGGGAGAGGAACCACCGGAAGCCCGCGAGGCGCGCGAGCTGGGGCAGCGCCCCGGAGTAGCCGAAGGAGTCGGGCAGCCAGACCTCGCGCGGCTCGGCACCGAGCTCGTCGGCGAAGAAGCGCTTGCCGCGCGTGAACTGGCGGACCGTCGCCTCACCGCCGGGCATGTTCGTGTCCGACTCCACCCACATCCCGCCGACCGGGAGGAACTGGCCGGTGGCGACCTTCTCCCGCACGCGCGCCCAGACGTGCGGGTGGTGGTCGCGCATCCACGCGTACTGCTGGGCGGAGGAGCACGCGAAGACGAGGTCGGGGTAGTCCTCGGCGAGCGCGACGACGTTGGAGAACGTCCGCGCGCACTTGCGGATCGTCTCGCGCACCGGCCACAGCCAGGCGGAGTCGATGTGGGCGTGCCCGACGCCGGAGACGCGGTGCGCGCTGGCGGCGGCGGGCGCGGCGAGCACGGGCGCGAGCCGCGCCCGGGCGGCGCCCGCCCCGCCGACGACGTCCGCGACGTCGAGCCCGTCGAGCATGTCCTCGAGCGCGCGCCGGATCTCGTGCCGCCGCGGGTCGGCCTCGCCCAGCTCCAGCGCGAGCCCGTGGAGCACCCGGACGTCGAGGACGAGGGCGTGGACCTCCTCCTCGAGGACGGCGAGCTCGGCCTGGTCGAGACGGTAGAGCGGCGTCCGCGGGGCGGTGTCGAGGTCCCCGAGGGCGGATTCCGCGGTGCCCGGGAACCGCGGGTTCGCGGCGGCCTCGACGTAGACGTCGACGCGCTCGCCGCCGCGCGCCGCCCGCGCGACCGGCACGTACGCCGTCCGCGGCTCGATCCCCTTGATCGGCACGCCGTCGGGGGTGTACGCGAGCCCCTCGGAACGGAAGCCGGGGCCGGAGCGCTCGAACCCGAGGTCGACGAGCAGCTCGACGCGGCGCCCCCGCATCGCCGCGGGGACCTCACCGGTGAGGTGGAACCACGTCGTGCCCCACGGCCGCCCCCACGGCTGCCCGACGGCGAACGGCGTGTACGGCAGCGCGGCCGCCTCGGCGAACGGGACGGGCTCACCGGGCAGGTCGACGGCGCTCACCTCCACCGGGGCCGTCGCGCTGTAGACGGCCGGCACGAGGCGCTCGGTGAGCGTCCGCTCGATCCGCTGGGTGAGGTCGTACAGGGTCCGGTGCATGAGCCACTCCGTCGTCGGCAGGCCGGTCGCCGCTCCCGCGTGAGCGTGTGGGAACGTACCCATACGCAACCACGTGCTTCTCGGAGAGGTCAACGGCCCCGGCGGGAGAGCAGCGCCCGGCGGACGGTCCGCCGCACCGGGGCCGCGTCTCAGCCCGCGGGCGGCGCCACCGAGCCGCGCTCGACGACGTGCGCCGGGACGACGACCGTCCGCACCGGCGCGTCGGGCTCGGCGAGGCGGTCGAGGAGCACGTCCACCGCCGTCCGGCCGAGCTCGAGGACGTCCTGCGCGACGGCGGTGATGCCCGGCGTGACCATGGACATCCACGGCGCGTCGTCGAACGAGACGAGGCTGAGGTCGCGCGGGACGTCGAGGGCGAGGTCGGCCGCGGCGCGCCACACGCCCTCGGCGAGGAGGTTGTTGGCGGCGAAGACCGCTGTCGGCCGCCCGGGGCCGGCGAGCATCCGCGCCGCGGTCAACCGCGCGGCACCGACGTCCCACCCGGCGGAGACGACGAGGTCGGGGTCGAGCGGAAGGTGGGCGTCGGCGAGCGCGCGCCGGTAGCCGGCGTAGCGGTCCCGGCCCGTGGTCCACAGCGTCTCGTCGATGAAGAGGGCGATCCGGCGGTGGCCCTCCTCGATGAGCTGGGCCGTCACGCGGTGGGCGCCGGCGGCGTTGTCGACCACGACGGCGTCGGAGGCGCCCTCGGCGAACTGCCGGTCCACCTCCACGACCGGGATGCGGTGCTCCCGCAGGTACGCCCCGGTCCCGGCGGTCGTCGGGGTGGCGATGACGCCGGCGACGCGCAGCTGGACGAACGCCTGCGCGGGCGTCGTGCCGTCCTCCCCCGTCGCGGCGTCGTCGGTGAGCATGACGGTGTAGCCGCGACGGCGGGCCTGCTGCGTCGCGCCGGCCGCGAGCTCGGCGTAGAAGGAGTTCGTCAGGTCCGAGACGAGGAGCCCGAGGGAGCTCGTCTGGCGGCGGCGCAGGTGCTGGGCGGCGGCGTTGGGGACGTAGCCCATCGCGCGGGCGGCCTCTTCGACCCGCAGGCGCACGCCCGCGGCGACGTAGCCGTTGCCGGTGAGCGCGCGCGAGGCGGTCGAGCGGGAGACGGCGGCGGCCTCGGCGACGTCCTTGATCGTCGCGCGGCGTGTCGGCATGGCCGCGTCACCTGTCTCATGAGCTGTCGTCCCGGTCACGGGAGGCCCGGCCTACCGGACGCCGGCGTCATCGTATCGGCGCCCGTCGCCCGGGCCCCCCGCGCGCCCGCCGGCGTCACCGACCCGGCCGGCGGCGTCACCGGCCGGGTCGACGGCCTCGCCCGCCGGGTCGACGAGATCTCTCGCCGCCGCAGCCCCCGCTCCGTCACTGGCACCGCCAGCCTCACCCCTCGAGCCAGCACCGGCGCCCGCTCTCGGCGCTGCGTGGACGTCGACGAGCGCCTCGGCGTGCTGACCGAGCGCGAGGTCGCCGATCGTGACGTCGACGGCGCAGCGGGCGCGCCGCTGCTCGTGCAGCGCCGGCTGGACGACGAACGTCACGGTGCCGGTCTCCCCCGGCCCGAGGTCGCGGCGAGCGAGGGGCGGCTCCGCCGTCCAGCCCTCGGGCAGGGCGAGGTGGAGCACCGCCTGCGCGGGTCGGGCGTGCGGGTTGCGCACCGTGGCCGTCAGCTCGACCCGCTCCCCCGCCAGCGGGTGGGAGCGGTAGGGCGTGAGCCGTGCGAGGACCCCGGACGCCCCGGCGTCGACGTCCTCGAGGGGGAGCAGCTCGCGGTGGATCCGCGCGACCTCCTCCCCGGCCGCGCCGAGCATGTCGAGGTAGCCGTCCTCCACCCAGCGCGGCTCCCAGTGCCCGCTCACCATGAGCCCGGGTGCGACCCGCTGGTAGAGGGCGGCGCTGTCGACGTAGTCGTCGATCCGGAAGAGGTTGCGGTACTGATAGTTGAGGATCTCCCGCCGCTGGTTGGCCACGCCCTGGCCGTCCTGCTGGTCGCCGGTGACGAGCACCCGGTGCCCGTCGACCTCGAGCTCGAACGCCGCGGCGTACAGGGTGTGGCCGGGCAGCTCGTGCACCGTGATCTCGTACTCGCGCCACCGGACCGTCTCCCCGAGCGCGAGCTCGCGGTCCACCGGGATGGGGTCGTACCACTGGCAGGGCAGGTCGTGGTGCATGGGGTTGGCGAGGATCGGCGCGACGTTCTCGGGGGCCCACACCTGCGTCCCCTCGACGTCGCGCAGGAGGTTGAGGCCGGCCACGTGGTCGTCGTGGAAGTGGGTGGGGATCGCCACCTCGATGTCGGTGACCCCGAACCCGCCCCGCAGCGCGTCGAGGGAGGCGAGCCACGGCCGGCGGGAGGCGCGGTCGCGCCCGGCCGGCAGGCCCGTCGTCATGTCGTAGCCGTAGTCGATGAGCAGCGCGGCGCCGCTGTCCGAGAGCAGGACGTAGCCGCACGAGACGCTCGAGCGGTTGATGAGCAGGTGCGGCGTCAGTCGCGCGTACGGGTGGACGAGCCGCGTCTCGAGGTCCCAGGGGTGGTTCCGCCGGGAGTTGACGTAGGCCTGCATGCGCTCGGCGAGGAGCGCGAGCGCGCCGTCGGCGTCGTCCATCGGCTCGCCGTGGGAGGGCAGCAGCACGTCGATGCCCTCGCGGAGCAGGAGGTAGCAGGACAGGACCACCATGGCTGCCCCCTCGCTCTCGGTGTACGTCCACTGAGTGGCGGCGAGCGACCACACCTTGCCGGGGGCGTAGATGAGGTCGCCGGAGAACGCGAGCCGCCGGCCGCCGCGGTCGAGGACGTAGGTGACCGAGCCGGTCGTGTGCCCGGGCGTGGGGCGCACGCCGAGCTCGACGCCGCCGTAGCGGCCGACCCGGTACTCGGGGACGAGCCCCGCGACCGGCACGGGCTCGAGGAGGGAGAACCGGTCCTCGCGGAGGTTGTAGTCGTTGATGATCGGGCGCGTCGCCCACATGTCGTCGACCCGCTCGAAGAGGTCGCGCTCGACCGGCGGGACGTGGATCTCGATGCCGGCCGCGACCGCGCGCGGCAGGCCCTGTGCCTGGTCACGGTGGTGGTGGGTCATGACGACGTGGGTGAGCCGGTCGATCCCCATCTCCGCGAGGTGGTCGAGGACGGCGCCGGAGCCGAAGTCGATCGCGACGCCGGTGCGGGCGCCCTCGGCCCGCACGACGTAGACGTTGCAGGTGTCCCGCACCCGGAAGACCCCTGGCGCGACCTCGCGCACTGTGCCGGTCATCGAACCATGGTATCGATCCCACAGGGGCGCTACAAGCACTCAGAGCGCGAGCACCTGGCCCTGCGCACGCAGCGTGTCCTGGAGGGCGCCGACATCGACGTCGTGGACGCCGCACCCCGCTCGCGCGGCCATGGCCGCCGCGATCCCGGCGGCGTGACCGAGCATCTGGTACTGCACCTCCATGCGCACCGAGGAGAACGCGACGTGCGAGGCGGCGAGGCACACGGGCACGAGGAGGTTCGTGCAGTCCGCCCGCCGCGGGACGAGGCTCCGGTACGGGACGGCGTACGGGGGCACCGGCACGGACAGGTACCCCTCCGTCACGACCATGGCGACCGGCCGGGGGTGCTCGTAGACCCAGCGCCACGTGCGCTGCACCTCGCGGACGTCGAGGTGGTAGGAGCCGAGCGCGACGACGTCGTCGTGACGGCGCCCGCCGAGGGCGTCGTGCTCGGTGAGGACGTACTCGCCCACCATCCGCCGCGCCTCCCGGACGTAGAGCTGGTGGGGCAGGTGGGCGGTGTCGGCGAACTCCTCGGGCGGCAGTCCCCACCCGCGCATCTCGGCGCGCACGGGCGCGGGCACGGCGGGGTCGTGCGTGAGGAACCACAGGAGGTCCTGCGCGTGGTGGAGGTGGTGCAGGCGGATCTCCTCACGGCGCGCGGCGCCCGCGTCGGGGTACTCCCACGCGGCGCCGTCGAGGACGCTGAGGGAGAACGGGCCGATCGAGTTCGCGTCGCACTTGCCGCCGGGCAGGTTGGGGACCAGACCGACGAGGTCCCGGGCCCGCACCTCGCGCCCCTCCCGCCTCCACAGCGCGAAGAGGCGCCGGCCGAGCTCCCAGTGGCCCTCGTCGTACCCGGGCCGCCGCTCGAACGGGATGCGGTCCGCCGCGGGGGTGAGGCACACGCGGTAGCCGTAGGACATGACCCCGCCGTCGCCCTGGCCGACCTCGGCCATCGGCCCCGGCCGGACCTGGTCGAGGAGGGGACCCTCGACGAGCCCGTCGGGGTCCCCCGCGAACGGCGAGACCCACGGCGGCATCGCGTGCTTGCCGGGCGCGAGCTCCTGACGCCCGGCGAACCGCTCCCCGTGGAGGGCGCGGTCCTCGCGCCCGACGGCGTAGGGCACGCCCGCGAGCGCGAGGAGGTCACCCTCGTAGCTGGCGTCGACGAGCACGGCGGCGGTGAACCGCCGGCCCCCCGCCGTCATGCCGGTGATGCGGGCGTCGCCTCCGACGTCGACGCCGGTGAGGCGGTGCCCGAGCACGACCTCGACGCCCGCCTCCTCGAGCCAGCGCCGGTAGATGGCCTCGGCCACGTGCGGCTCGGGGCCCGCGAAGGTGCCGGGCGGGACGCCGTAGTGCTCGGCGACGGCGTGCCGCAGCCGGGCCGCCATGCCGCCGACGACGCGGAGGTCGCCGACGTCGGTGTAGCCGAGGCCGCCGCTCGTCATGCCCCCGACGTGCCGGCCCGGCTCGACGAGGACGACGCTCGCCCCGGCCTCCGCGGCCGCGACCGCCGCGCACACCCCGGCCGACGTGGCCGCGTAGACGACGACGTCCGCCCCGGTCTCCAGAGCCGCGCCATCTCCGCTCACGCCGACGCCCGTCATCGCCGCACCCCCGCGCCCCCGCTCCCCACCGTCCCCCTCGTGATCATGCACAAGTACCGGTCCCGGCGCCCACCCCGGCCGTGCGCCTCGACACGCCGCGTGCCCCTGGTAGACCAGGGGCACAGCGCGTGTCGAGGCGCACGGCCGCTCCGAGGGCGAGCTCCCGCCACCTCACGGCACGGCCCCGCCGTCCGGCGCGTTCCGGCGGGCCCTGCCGTCCGGCACGTCTGCATCATCACGAGCCGTGGGGGGCCGCGGCGCTCCCCGGGGGGCATGCGGCACCCCCCGGGGGCGGGGTGGCAAGGAGGGCCGCGCGGTAGTCCGTCCAGGTCCGCGCGACAAGGGCGAGGTCCTCGGTGCTGAGCGCCTCGCCGGACCGGTCTATCCCCTCGGCGTAGTAGAGCGCGGGGACGCCGAGGGCCGCCTGGGCGCCGACGTAGGCGCGCCACTGCGCCCGGTCCGGCATGGGCCACTGGTCGGTGTCGACGAGGTGCCCGGGCATCGCCGCCGTCACGACGGCGTGGCGGAACCGGAGCTGGTCGACGACCGGGACCACCGCCGTCGCCGTGTCCCGCTCGAGGACGTCGTTGAGCCGGACCATGTCCGTGACGTCACCGAAGGCCGGGTGGGGCGTGTGGGTGATCATGAGCGCGTCCGCCTTCGCCTCCTTCATCCCGGAGTACAGCGCCCCGAGCAGGGCGTGGAGCGCGGCGATCCCCCACACCCCGGGGCGCCCGGACGCGTCGGTCCACGCCCGCAGCGAGTGCCCGACGGGCGCGCGCTGGGTGAAGTCGACCTTGACGCCGTCGGCGCCGAGCCCGTCCGGGCCGACGAGGTGAGCGGCGGTGCGCCGCAGCCGGGCGAGGTAGGCGGGGTTGCCCGGGTCGACGGCGACCGGCCGGCCGCCGGCGTCGCGCACGCACTCCTGCGCCGGCACGCCCGCCGGGTCCCACGCCTTCCACCACAGCAGGACGCGCTGACCGGCGTCGTGCCGGGCCGCGACCCACGCGCGCAGGTCGGGGAAGTGGCTGCGGTCCGGCTCACCGGTGCCGTACTCGGCCTGCCACCGGTCGTCGACGACGACGGTCCCCGGCACGACGCCCGCGGCGGCGAGGTGGGCGAGGAGCTCGTCGTAGAGGTCGGCGCGGGCCATGTCCGCGGCGACGGGGACGCCGTCGGGCACGACGGCGGGCGCCAGGTCCGCGAGGTAGTACGGGTGGGCGGCGGGCGCCCCGGGCAGCGGCGCCCGGGTGCACTGCGCGCCCCACCCGCAGAAGATCGGCTCCCGCCACCACGGCGCGGGCTCGTGGACCGGCCCGGCGGGGGCCAGGCCGTGGTCAATGAGGTCCCGCCGGTGCTCGGCGACGGCCGCGAGGGGACCGTCGGTCGGGGTGAGGACGAGCGCCGGCGTCGTGAAGGCGTCCTCGACGAGGGTGTGGCCGTCGTAGTCGAGGCGCACGAGGAACCCGCCGTCGACCGGGTCGTAGCGCAGCTCGGTGAAGGAAAGGTCGGCGGCGCCGGCGCGCAGCGCGACGGCGAGCCAGTCCCCGCCGGGGAGCTCGGTGGCGCTCCGCGCCTCGCGCCTGCCGAGGGCGAGGCACAGGGGCGGCGGGGAGAAGACGGCGTGCAGGCGCCCGGCGTGCGCGTCCCCGACGACCCCGAGGACGGCACCCGAGTGCGCCGGGCGCACGACGTGGACCGGCTCGGTCGGTGTCGGGTTGAGGACCGAGGCGAACTCGATCGAGGAGCGGAAGGTCCCGCACGCCCCGCTCGCCCGCACGGCGCGCCCGCCGAGGACGCTCACCTCCGCCAGCCACCCGCGCCCGCGCACGTGGACGCTCAGCTCGACGGCGCGGGGACGGGCGACGAGCCGCACCTCCTTGTGCGCCCACCGGCTGCTCGCGGCCGTGACGGTGACGGTGACGGCGTCGGGCCCGGGCGTGATGACGGCGGGCAGCACGTCGTAGGACTCGTCCACCCCGTCGGTCGCGTCGACGGAGGCGAGGAGGCTGAGGTGGGACCAGAGACGTCCGTCGGGAGCCGCGAGGACGGCCTTGGCGGCGCCCGGCCGGACCTCGAGCACGTACGTCTCGGCGGTGATCGTCGTCGCGCCGGGGCGCTCCTCGACACGCACGGGCACGCCCTAGCCGAACGGGGCGACGACGGGGACGGGGGGCAGCGTGCCGGTCCGGGCCACCTCGGCGTAGTAGCGGCCGGAGTCCTTGATCGTCCGGCGCCCGGTGGGGTAGTCGACGTGGACGAGCCCGAAGCGGGGCCGGTAGCCGAGGGCCCACTCGAGGTTGTCGAGCAGCGACCAGTGCAGGTACCCGCGCACGTCCGCGCCGCCGGCGAGCGCCTCACCGACGGCGGCCACGTGCCGGCGCAGGAACTCCGTGCGGCGGCCGTCGTGGACGAGGTCGTCGTGGGTGGGTCCCTCGCCGAAGACCCCACCGTTCTCGGTGACGAGCAGCGGGGTTCCGGGGTAGTCGCGGTCGAGCCGCAGGAGGAGGTCGCGGAAGGCGTCCGGGGCGATCTCCCAGCCGGCGTCGGTCCGCGCGACGCTCCCCGTCGGCTCGACGACCTGCCACGGGAAGGGCCGGCCGGGGCCTGGCTCGGCCGCGGTCATGACGCGGCGCGTGTAGTAGTTGACGCCGAGGAAGTCGCTGCGCCCGCCGATCGCGGCCTCGTCGCCGTCGCGGATGACGTCGAGCGGCCCGCCGGTCGCCCGTTCCCAGTGCTCTCGCATGTCCGGCGGGTAGCCGGTGCGCAGCAGCGGGTCGAGGAACCAGCGGTTGACGTAGCCGTCCGAGCCCCACGCGGCCTCGACGTCCACCGGGTCCGGGGTGGCCGGGTCGCACGGGAAGAGGCTCAGCGCGGCCCCCACCCTCGTGCCCGGGTAGGAGCGGAGGACGTCGGCGCCCGCGCCGTGCCCGAGCAGCACGTGGTGCCCCGCGGCCAGCGAGGCGCGCAGGTCCGCGACGCCGGGGGCGTGGAGCCCGAGCTGGTAGCCGAGCAGCGCGATGATCCACGGCTCGTTCTGCGTCACCCACCACTCGACCCGGTCCGCGAGGCGGTCGGCGACGGCGGTGGTCAGCTCGGCGAACGCGTCGACGGCACCCCGCGCCGCCCACCCGCCGTCGGCCATGAGCGCCTGCGGCATGTCCCAGTGGTTGAGGGTGAGGACGGGGGCGACGCCGCACTCGAGGAGCGCGTCGACGAACCTCTCGTAGTGGTCGAGGGCACGGGCCTCGACCCGCCCGGTCCCCTCAGGGACGATCCGCGACCACGCGACGGAGAACCGGTACGCCCCGAGCCCGAGCTCGGCGATCACGGCGACGTCCTCGCGCCAACGGCGGTAGGACTCGCACGCCCGCGACCCGTCGGCGCCCCCCTCGATGGCACCCGGGCGCCGGGCGAAGACGTCCCAGACCGACTTGCCACGCCCGTCGACGTCGAGGCTCCCCTCGACCTGGAACGCCGACGTCGCGGCACCCCAGAGGAACCCGTCCGGGAACGGGGCGGGGGACCCACCCTCCGGTGAGCCCCCCGCGCCGGAGGACGCCGGGGTCACGGGCACCTCAGCCCTTGACGCCCGTCGTGGCGATGCCCTCGACGAAGTGCCGCTGGGCGATGAAGAACAGGATGATCATCGGGATCGTCGTGATGACGCTCGCCGTCACGATGATCTCCCAGTTCCAGTTGCCACCGAAGCCGAACTGGTCGAGCAGGGCCTTGAGGCCCCGCGGGACCGTGAACGTGCTCGAGTCCCGCAGGTAGATGAGCGGCGCCATGAGGTTGGTCCACGACGCCTGGAACTCGAAGATGAGCGTGACGATGAGCGCCGGCTTGCACAGCGGCACCGCGATCTTGGTGAAGATCGTCCAGTTGTTCGCCCCGTCCACCCGGGCGGCCTCGAAGAGGCTGCGGGGCAGGCCGAGGAAGAACTGCCGGAGCAGGAAGATGTAGAACGCGCTGCCGAAGATGTTCGCCGCCCACAGCGGGGTGAGCGTGCCCACCTGGCCGAGGGAGTTCCAGATGAGGAACACCGGCACCATCGTCACGGCTCCCGGCAGCATCATCGTGGCGAGCACGACGCCGAAGAGGGCGTTCCTGCCCTTGAACCGGAAGTAGGAGAACCCCCAGGCGACCATCGCGCTCGAGATCGTCACCGTCCCCGCCGCCAGCACCGTGACGAAGAGGGTGTTGAAGATCCACAGCGCGAGCGGCGCCTCCTGCCACACGTTGAGGTAGTTCTCGAAGACGAAGGTCTCCGGGATGAGCTTGTTGTCGAAGACCTCCCCGCGCGGCTTGAACGAGGCGCTGATGAGCCAGATGAAGGGGTAGATGAAGATCGCCGAGAAGCCGACGAGCATGGCGACGACGAGGATCTTGAGCCCGAGCGGGCGCTTCGACCGGTCCGGGCGCAGCTCGCGCATCGGCGGCTGGGCCGCCGCCTTGGTGGCGGCCTCGGCGGCCGGGTTGGCCGTCGCGGCGGTCCCGGGCGTCGAGGTTCCGGGCATGGACGTCATTTGTCCTCCCCCTCGTAGTAGACGAGCCGTTTGCTCACGAGGAACTGGATGCCGGTGATCACCATGATGATGAGGAAGAGCAGCCAGGCCATCGCCGAGGCGTAGCCCATGTTGAGGAACTCGAACGCCTGCTGGAAGAGGTAGATGGCGTAGAAGAGCGCCGCCTCGTTGCTGTACGTGCCGGCCCCGTGGTACGCGGTGTAGGCCTCGGTGAAGGTCTGGAACCCGGCGATCGTGTTGACGATGACGAGGAAGAAGATCGTCCCGCTGATCATGGGCACGGTGATCTTCGTCGTCCGCTGCCACCAGTTCGCGCCGTCCACCTTGGCGGAGTCGTACATCTCCGCCGGCACGTTGCGCAGCGCCGCGAGCAGGATGATGACCGTCGAGCCGACCGACCACAGGCTCATCGCGACGAGCCCGGGCTTGATCCACGTCGGGTCCGTCGTCCAGTTCGGCCCCTCGATCCCGACCCACCCGAGCACCATGTTGACGAGACCGTCCTGCCCGTTGAACAGCAGGAGCAGGAGGATGCCCACCGCCACCGGCGGCGTCATGTTCGGCAGGTAGAACGCGGTGCGGAAGAAGCTCGACGCCCGGCCCGCCTCGTTGAGGAGCATGGCCAGGGAGAGCGAGAAGATGATCTGCAGCGGCACGAGCAGGACGGTGTAGTACACCGTGTTCGCCAGCGACAGGACGATCCGGGGGTCCTCGAGGAGGCGGCGGTAGTTGTCGAGGCCGATGAACTCAGGCGCGTTGATGACGTCGTAGTTCGTCAGGGACAGGTACCCGCTGTAGAGGATCGGCCAGACGGTGAAGACGGCCGCCCCGATGATCCACGGCAGGATGAACAGCAGCGCAGCGCGGAGGTTGCGCCGCTGGCGCTTGCGCAGCTCGGGACGCATCGGGATCTTGTCCGACGCGCCCCGAGCCGGTCGAGCGATCGTGGCCATGAGGGCTTAGCCCTCGTCCCATTCCGCCCAGTTCGTGTCGAGGGCGGACTGTGCCTCCTCCTGCGCCCGGTCGAGGGCGGCCTGCGGCTCCTCCTGGCCGTTGAGCACACGGTTGACCGCGTCCGTCCACGCGGTCTTGAACTCGTTGTCGGCCGCGCTGGCCGGGTAGGCAAAGCTGTTCTCGTTGGCCTCGTACATCGCCTCGATCGCCGAGTCCCACTTCTCGTCGCCCATCGAGGGGACCATCTCCCGGATGGCCTCGTCCGCGTCGGAGCGGCCGGTGAGGATGCCGGTGAACGTGCCGCCCTCGGCCTCGCGGAGCGCGATGCGGTTCTCCGCCGCGGCGGTCCACGTGTCGAGCTCGGTCATCGCCCGGGCGAAGCGGCACGCCGCCTCGGGGTTGCTGCTGCCCTGGGTGATCGCCCACGCGCTCCCGCCGGCGAAGGCGAGGGTCTCGCCCTCCTTGTCCCGCAGGGTGTCGAACGCGATGGGGGCGTCAGGAGAGACGTCGTTAAGGACGTTGATGTACCACTGCTCCATCGGCATGGCGCCGAGCGTGCCCGCGGCGAACTGGTTGCCGGCGCCGAAGAAGTCGGCCGAGTCACGCAGTGCCTTGACGACGCCGAACCCGCCCTGGGCCTCGTAGATCTCGAGCGCGAACTCGAGCGCCTCGACGACCGCCGGGTCGTTGATCTGAGCCGTGCGGCCGTCCTCGGAGATGAGGTCCGCCCCGTTCGAGCGTGCCCACAGCGGGAGGAACTCCGGCAGCTTCGAGTCGTAGCCGATGACCGAGAGGCTGCCGCCCTCGTTGACCATGAGCGCCTCGTTGGCCGCGGTGATGGCCTCCCAGTCCGAGCCGTTGACGTCCTCGATCGACATCCCGGCCGCCTCGAGGAGGTCGGCGTTGGCCATGGTGATCTGGATGGAGTTGAACTCCGGGACGCCGTAGATCTCGTCCGCGAAGGTCACCTGCTCGATCGTGTGCTCGCGGAAGTTGTCGATCTCGATGCCCTCACCGGCGATGCACTGCTCGAGGGGGATGATCGCGCCGCGGGAGGCGAACGTGCCGATCTGGTCACGGGCGGCGTAGATGACGTCCGGCGGGTTGCCGGAGGCCACGGCGGTGAGGAACTGCTGGATGTCCAGCGCGCCCTCGATGTGGTTGATCGTCACGCCGTCGCCGAGGGCCTCCTCGGCGAGCTCGTAGCGGGACGTGGCGACGTCGTCGCCCAGGCCGAAGCCCATGATCTCGAGCTCGCCGTCGAGCTCGGCCCCGGAGTCGAAGGAGGTGCCGCCGTCCCCGCCACCCCCGGTGCCGTCGTCGCTGTTCCCGCCGGTGCCCTGCGCGCAGGCCGCGAGCGTGAGCCCGGCCGCCACGGCGACGGCAGCGCCTCGTGCGCTTCGTGTTCTCATGGACCTCTCCTTCGACGTAGTGAGGCGGTGCCCAACGCGGCACCACGCAACCCTCCCCGGGTGCGCCACGACAACGACGAGTTCGGCCTCACACACGTGCACGCCATGTCCGAACGGCGTCCTTGCCGTGCCTGAGAACGTACCCACATCCTCCGGAGACGGTCAACGACCTCTTGCTAACGATCCGGCCACGGACCGTCGGGGCCGACACTACGACCCAGGTGGGCCCTGCGCGCGGTGAAGATCATCGACTTCTCGGCAGGACCCGCCCCCCGTCGGCCGGAGGCACGGCCCATCACCACCCCGCTCGTGGTCATGCAGAAGCGCTGACGGCCCCGCACCAGCCCGGCGACCATCACGGGACGGGGGCGTCAGCGCCTCTGGGCGGCGACGATCGCCGCCTCGAGACCGGTGGTCGGCGAGCTGAGCACCGGCACGGGGGCGGGGTCCGCCCCGGCGAGGGCGTCCGCCATCGAGGCCTGGGCGAGGACGACGACGGCGGCACGCTGGGCGGCCCGTCCCACCGCGCGCCGGACGAGCTCGTCATGGGTGGCCTGGTCCCCGCGTCCGCGTGCCTCGGCGGCGCCGACGACGAGGACGGGGTCGATCTCGACGCGCGCGCCGGCCGCGGCCACCTCCGCCTCGACGAGCCGCGTCGTCGGGCCGAGCGTCGAGCTGAGCGTGGCGAGGACGGCGATCCGCCCGCTGGCCTCATCCGCTGCCACGGCACGGTCACCCCCTGCCGCCCCGCCGGCCCCGTCGTCCCTTCCGGTCCGGCCTCCGGAGTCACGCCGACCCGACCCGTCGGCCGCGAGCGCGACGGCCCGCCGGGCCATGGGGCGGTCGACACGGAGCACCGGCACGTCGGCGTCCCGCGCCGCGAGGTCGGCGCACTCGCCGATCGAGGAGCACGTGACGAGGACGGCGTCGACCCCGAGCCCGGCGAGGTACCCGGTGTGCGCGACCGCCCGCGCGGAGACCTCCGCGCTCACGCCCCCCTCCCCGACCGCGCGCGCGAGGAGCGACGCGTCGACGACGTGGACGGTCTCGGTGCCCGGGGCGAGCTCGGCGACGAGGGCGTCGAACGTCGTCGCGAGCGCCGGCACCGTGTGGAGCAGACCCAGCCGGAGCGGGGCGCTCACGCCTCGCTCCACGGGCGGGCGTAGCGATCGACGGTCTCGACGAGGCGCTCGACGCGCGGCACCGAGACCTCGTGGAGACGGGCGCGCACGTCCGGCGCACCGACGACGTCGCTCCACAGGGCCCGGCCGGCCAGGAAGCCGCTCGCGCCGGCCCGGCACGCGGCCGTCACGGCGCCGAGGTAGTCCTCGCGGTCGACGCCCTGGGACAGGACCACCCACGGCCCGGTGACGACGCGCGCGAGCGCCTCGCACGCCTCCCGCAGCTGCGCGGGTGTCCCGCGCCCGGCGCGCGGGACCTGCACCTTGTACAGGTCCTGGCCGAGGACGGAGAGCTCGGCGGCCGCCTCCTGGATCGCGGCGTCGGCGTCCCAGGTGCCCGCAGCGAGCTCGTCCGGCGTCGCGCGCACGACCGGCTCGAGGACGGAAAGGACACCGAGCCGCGTCGCCGCGGCGACGAAGTCCCGCGCGAGCACCACCCGCTGCTCGCGGCGCTCGTCCCGCCGCCAGATGACGAGGAGCTTGATGGCCGCGACGCCGGTGAGATCGAGCTCGGGCGCCACGACGGCGTCGTCGAGGGACGTCTCCTCGACGGGTCCGCCGTCGGCCTGCTCGAGGGCGTCCGCGGCGAGGATGAGCCCGGTGCTCGGCGGGAGGTAGTCGCCGTCGCGGACCGCCTCGAACCCGTAGTGGCGGTCGATGAGGAACCCGGAGGCGAGCGGTCCGAGCACCTGCGCGACGGCGAGCTTGAACTCGACGAGCCGTGGGTCCGGCACGCGCCCGGCGCCGGCGTCGTCGAACATCGTGCGGAGGCTCTCGCGCTGGTCCATCGCCACCATGGCGAGGCCGCCGGAGGCACGGGCCACGGCGTCGAGCGTGGGCGGCGGGTGGGTGATCATCGTTCTCCTTCGCGGGCTGCGTCGACGAACCGGTGGAAGAGCCGGTCGTAACCGGGGTCGGGTGGCACGGGCCCCGCCGTGCGCGGCAGGACGACGGCGGGGGCCAGGCCGGCGCGGTGCGCGGCGAGGAGCGCGGCGCCGACCGCGACGGGCTCCCGGGCGGTGAGGACACCCACCGGTGCGGGGCCGGCCGCTGCCTTGGCGCGCAGCCAGGCGGGGCTCGCGGCGGCCGCGCCGCCGAGCACGAGCACCTCCCCGGCCGCGGGGTCGGCGCCGGCGAGGCGTGCCTGCTCGACGAGCATCCACCGCGCCTGGAGGGCGAGGCCGTCGACGAGCGCCGCGGCGAGGTCGACGGCGTCGTGCGCGTCCGTCCGGCCGACGACGCGGACCCGGGCATCGGGGTCGGGCGCCGGCGTCTGGCGCCCGCGCAGGTAGGGCAGCACGAGCGGCGAGGCGGCGTGGCGCGGTCGCTCGGCCGCCGCGGCGAGGACCTCGCTGAACGGGCGGTCCGCGCCGGCGCGCTCCGCCCACCACGCGACCATGGCGCCGGCGCTCGAGGAGCCCGCGACGACGGCGTCCTGGTCGCCGGCGACCGTGCGCACGAGGCTCATCCCGGCCGCGGCGACGGCGTCCGGGTCCGGCCGCGCGGCGACGACGCGGACGACCGCCTCGGCGGTACCGAGGGAGTCGGCCACCTCCCCGGGTGCGCGCACGCCCCCGGCCCAGGCCCCCACCGGGTGGTCGTGCCCGGCGACGACGACCGGCGTCCCCGGCGCCAGGCCGGCCGACCCGGCAGCACCGACGCGCGCGGCGACCTCCCCCGGCGCGGCCACGTCGGGCAGCTGCTCGGGCCGCAGGCCGACGGCGGCGAGGAGGTCGCGGTCGAACGTGCGGGCCGGCTCCTCCCCGGGCCCCGGGAGGCGGTAGGCCATCGTCCGGCCGGCGAGGGTGTGGTCGGTGACGAGCCGGCCGGTGAGCGCGTGGACGAGGAGGTCGGCCGCCCCGGCCCACCGGTCCATGGCCGCCCACCGGTCCGGCTCCCGCGCGCGGAGGTACGCCCAGGTCGCGAGGGGCGCCTTGCCGCTGGGCCGCACCCCGGTCGCCCGGAAGAGCTCGCCCCGGCCGAGCTCCGCCGCCAGCCGGGCGGCCTCGTCCTCGGCGCGCCGGGGGTCCCACCGCACGAGGTCGCCGAGCGGGACGCCGTCGCCGTCGAGCGGGACGCCCGTCTCGGCCATCGAGGCGACACCGACGCACGCCGGGGCCCCGCCGGCCTCGACGGCGGCCGCGACCAGGCGCAGGGCCGCCGTCACGAGGGCCGCCGCGCCCGCCGGTGTGGGGACCGAGGCCGAGGCGACGTCGCGGACCCCGCCGTCGGCGTCGATCTCGACGAGGACGGCCTTGACGTTCGTGCTCCCGACGTCGAGACCGAGACTGCGCATAGGACGAGTCTGTTCGGTCTCGAACATCCTGACAAGATCTCGTGCGTCCGTTGACACCCCGCCGCCGGCGGCGGTTCAATCGCGGCGTGCGTTACTCCGGTGCCCCGCACCGCCGCGAGGAGCTCCTCCGGCGCCTCGCCGGCACGGGGTACGTCGCCTCGCACGAGCTCGCCACCGCGCTCGGCGTCTCGGAGATGACGATCCGCCGGGACCTGCGCCGCCTCCACGACGAGGGGCGGGTCCAGCGCGTCGTGGGCGGGGCGAGCCTGCCGGCGCCCGCCGCGCCCGGCGCCCCGTTCGAGGAGCGCGACGCGCGCAGCGGGGTGGTCAAGCACGCCCTCGCCCGGGCCGCCCTCCCCGTCCTCGACGGCGCCCGCAGCGTCGCGCTCGACGCCGGCACGACGGTCGCGGCGCTCGCGCCGTCGCTGCCCGCCGGCCTCACGGTCATCAGCCACTCCCTCCCCGTCCTCGCCGAGTGCGCCCGCCGGCCGGACCTCGAGCTCATCGGGCTCGGCGGCACGTACGTCCCCGCCACCCGGTCCTTCGCCGGCGCCCAGACGCGCGCGGCCATCGCGGACCTCGCCGTGGACGTCCTCGTCCTCGCCGCCGCCGCGTACGACGAGGGCGGGCTCTACAGCACGAGCTCCCTCGACGCCGAGATCAAGCGAGCGCTCGTCGTCGGCGCCCGCCGCGTCGTCCTCCTCGTCGACGCGACGAAGGCCGAGGCGCGGGCGCCGATCCGGTTCGCCCGCCTCGAGGAGGTGGACGTCGTCGTCACCGACGCCGCGCCGCCCTGGCTCGCCGGCCCCCGGGTCGTCCTCGCCGGCGCCACGGTCGGACCCGCACGATGACCGCCCCCTGGCTCGGGATCGTCGCCGACGACGTCACGGGTGCCTGCGACGTCGCGGCAGCCGTGCGCGAGGCGGGCCTGAGCACGGTTCTCCGGCTCGGTGCGCCGGACGACGAGCCGCTGCCGCCGTGCGACGCCGTCGTCGTCGGCCTCACGATCCGGACCGTCCCGCCGCGAGCAGCCCAGGAACAGGCGGTGACGGTGGCCCGGTGGCTGCGGGCGGCCGGCGTCCGGGTCGTCTACCAGAAGTACTGCTCGACGTTCGACTCCACCCCGCACGGCAACATCGGGCCGGTCGCCGACGCGCTCGCCGGCGTCGTCGGAGCGGGCGCGGCCGGCCCCGTGCTGAGCGTCGGCACGCCGGCGACGCCGGCCGCCGGGCGCACCCAGTACCAGGGTCACCTCTTCGTGGGTGACCGGCTCCTGTCCGAGTCCTCGTTGCGTGACCACCCGCTCACCCCGATGCGGGACCCGGACCTCGTGCGTGTGCTGGGCGCCCAGACGCCCGCCCGGGTCCGGCTCGTGCCGCGAGCCGTCGTGCGCGAGGGGCCGGACGCGGTCCGGCGCGCGCTCGTCGACCCGCCCGCGGGAGCGGGCGGGGGCGGCGCCCGGGCGCACGTCCTCGTCGACGCGCTCGACGACGAGGATCTCGGGGTCATCGCCCGGGGTGTGCTCGCACTCGCCGACGGCGCGGGCCGGCTCCGCGTCGTCGTCGGGGGAGGTGCCGGGCTGGCCGGGGCGCTGGCGCGGTGCCGGGGCGGGCCGCCCGGCTCCCGGGAGGCCCTGCCCGCGGTCGGCGACGGCGAGCGGCTGATCCTGGCGGGCAGCCTCTCCGAGCGGACCCGGGCCCAGTGCACGGCGTTCCCCGGGACGCGCCTCCGGCTCGACGCGCCGGCCGGCGGCCGGGGGACGGCCCCGGACCGGGACGACGAGGGCGCCGACCGGGAGGCCGACGACGCCGCGGACGCGGTGCTCGCCGCGCTCGCGCACGCCTTCGCCGAGCACCCCGGAGAACCGGTGCTCGTCACCTCCGCGACCGACGAGGAGGAGGTGGGTGCCGCCCAGCGCCGCCTCGGGGTGCAGGAGGCGGCCCGGCGGGTCGAGCGTGCGCTCGCCCGCGTCGCCGCAGGCGCGGTACGGGACCTGGGTGTGCGCCGGGTCGTCGTCGCCGGCGGCGAGACGTCCGGTGCGGTGACGCGGGCGCTCGGCGTGCGGTCCCTGCTCGTGGGTGACTCGGCGAGCCCCGGCGTGCCGTGGACCGTGTCGACCGGTCCACGGCCGGTCGCGCTGCTGCTGAAGTCCGGGAACTTCGGCGGGACGGACCTCTTCAGCAGCGCCTGGGCCGGGGAGCCGTGAGGACGTGGCCTACCGTCCGGGCGTCGGCCCCTCGGCGGCCGCTCCGGGCTCCGGCAGCGTGACCAGCGGCCCGTACTCGCGGAACTCGTGCACGACCATCGCCAGGGCCGCGCGCCCGGCGTCGTCGCGCGCGACCAACCCGGCGAGGTCGTAGCGCACGTCAGGACCGAGGATGTCGTGGAGCCCCATGACGAGCTGGGTGAACTCGGGGCCGGCCCGGACGTCGAGGTCCCCGTCCACCGTCACGGTCGTCGGGGTCGCTCCCCCGCAGAAGTCGACGGTCACCTTCATCGCTTCACCTCTCCTCCACGCCCGGCCCCACGGCCGGGCGCCGTCTCCGTCGGGGCGGAGGCCTAGGTGTTGGGCTGCTCGGCCGAGATGTCGGCGAGCACGGAGCTCGGGTCACGGTCGACCGCGAGGTCTCCGATCGAGACGATCCCGGCCAGCGCGCCGGCCGTCAGCACCGGCACCCGACGCACGGCCTCGGTGCGCATGACCTCGAGCACCGCGGAGACGGGGGCGTCGGAGGTGACGGTCACCGGGTTGGGGCTGCACGCCTGGCGCACGGGATCCTCAGGGCTGCCGCCCGCACCGATGACGCGCACGACGATGTCCCGGTCGGTGACGATGCCGACCACCTCGCTGTCGTCGACGACGATGACGTCGCCGATGTCTCCTGCGCGCATGAGCTCAGCGGCCTCACGGACGCTCCGGTTCGCCTCGATGGTCGTGGGGTTCGGGGTCATGTACTTCGCGACGGTGTCAGTCACGGTGTCCTCCAGCGTGTCGTGGTGGTCTGCCCGGTCCTCCCACCTTGCGCCGGGCAGGCCGTGCGCGCATCCCCGGAGGTCTCCCCGCGTGCGCGTCACGCCGGGGGCGGCGACCCTTGGTCCGTAGCCCGTCGCCGCACACCACGGAGGACGCATGACCAGGCCGTCACCAGCCGCCGCCGCCGTCACCGGGCTCGACGGGCTTCCCGTCCTCCACAGCCTGGGGGACGTCGTCCGGCTCCAGCGCGCCGTCGGGCCGGTCTACCTGCGCTACAGCCTCGGCCCGTGCGCCGACGCGAGCGAGGAGAGCCGCGACGAGCAGAGCGGCGCACTGCTGCCCGGCCTGAGCGCGAGGCCCGCGCACCCCGAGCCGTGGTGGGACCGGCCCGCGGAGGAGTGGGTGGCACGCCAGCTGTGCCAGTACGCCGAGGCCGCCGCGCGTGGGGACGACCGCCACGGGTGGATCCTCACCGGCACGGAGTCCGGCCGCGGAGCCGACTGCGAGCCGCTGCTCGCGGAGACGACGGGCCTGGCCGTCCTCCACCCGGCCTGCCTCGCGGAGGCGAGGGCGCTCTGCGCCCGGTCCTTCGCGTCGGACCGGGTGTAGGCAGCGGCGCGTCGGCGGTGCCGGCGGCCCCTCCGGGGGCGCGCGTCGCCTCCACGCGGTAGGACTGAACCATGAGCGAGAACGACGCGACCCTGCGCCCGAACGTCCCCGTCGACGACGCCCCCGCCGAGAGCCTCGTCGAGCCCGAGGGCGTCAACGCCGTCGAGCCGGAGGCCCGCACCGCGGACGTCCGCTCCGGTGGCAACCCGGAGGACGCCCCCGAGCGGGACGACGACCGCTGGGCCGAGGTCGACCAGCTCGTCGGCGCCGGGCCCGAGACGTCGGAGGAGGTCGCACACGGCGACTCCGGCCAGGACGCCGGCTACATCCCCGGGGACTGAGGACCCACCCCGCGGCGGCGGGAGCCCCCGAGCGGCGCTCGGCGGGCGGGGCGGGGCGCGCCGGGCGGGGCACGCCCGGTCTTCCATCCGCCGCTCGTTCCTCGCGGCTCCCGCCAGACCCGCCACGACCCGGCGCTGCGCGCCCCGCCCGGCTGGTCCCGGCACCGTCGGCCAGGCGACCAGGGAAGGGCGCCCGGGCATGACTGCCGCGGGGACCGATGGCCTACGGCGTCTCGTGCGTCTCGGCGGCGACGTGACCGGCGCCTGCACCGGTGCGTCCGGGGCTCGGGGCGAGGGCCTGGATGACGACGGCCGCGCCGACGAGCGCCGCGCCGAGCGGCATGAAGGCCTCCCGGGTGACGTTGAGAAGGACGGAGAGCACCCACAGGCCGGGCTCGGCGTTGGCACCGGCCACGTTCGCCGCCCAGTAGTAGACGTCCGGGCCGAAGGCCAGGAGCAGCCCCCCGACGACGAGCATCGAGACGCCGATCGTCGCCCACTTCTTCGCTGCTGGATGCACGTCCCCCACCTCTCTGTGCCTCTCCCACCGTAGACGAGCGGGGAGCGCTGAGGGGCTGGACGGGATGACCGCTCGAACGGACCTCGCGGGAGGCGACGAGGGGTGGACGCGCCGGCCGGTCGTCCGGCGCCCGGTCGCCGGGTGTTCGCTGAGCCGCCTGTCGGGATTGAACCGACGACCGTCCGCTTACAAGGCGGGTGCTCTACCACTGAGCTAAGGCGGCGGGGCCGCGGGGCCGGGGCCCCGCGGCTCGGGTGCGGGGCCGGAGCCCCGCACCCGAGTCTGCCAGAGGATCAGGCGGCGTCCGCGACCGCCTGCTCGAGGGCGCCAGGCTCCTGCCAGTTGCCCTGCCACGGCTCGCCGTCGATGTGGATGGTCGGCGTCGCCTGGACGCCGTCCTCGGCGGCCTGCGTCGTCGCGCCGCGCACCCAGTCGCGGAACGTCGACCCGCCGAAGGAGTCGATGACGTCCTGCGGGACGCCGACGCTCTCGGCGGCCTGGGCGATCTGGTCGTCGCTCAGCGCGACACCGCCCGCCGGGCCCTGCGCGTCGAACAGCGCCGTGTTGAAGTCGACGAAGAGCTCCGGCGCCTGGTCCGCGACGACGGCGGCCGCCTGCGCGCCGCGCGTGGAGAACCCGGTGTTGTTGCCGGAGTTGTCGAGGATGGAGATCGGGTGGTACTCGATCGTGGCGTCCCCGCTGGACGCCAGCTCGACGAGGAGCTCGGCGTTGGTCTGCTCGAAGGTCGCGCAGTGGGGGCACTGGTAGTCGTAGTAGACGTCCACCACGGGGGCGTCCTCGTTCACCGTGCCGGCGGCGCCGTCGGCGCCGACGGGGATCGCGCCGGCCTCGGTCGCCGTGGACGGGCGCTCGGCGCCGTCGAGGGACGGCCCCCCGCTCTGCGAGAGGATCGAGACGAGGGCGACGGCGACGATCGCGACGAAGGCGATGACGCCCCCGATGATGAAGAGGCGGTTGCGCTTCTCGCGGCGCTGCTGCGCCTCCCGCAGCTTGCGGGCCTGCTCGCGGGCGGCGTCGCGCCGCTCCTGCTTGTTCTGCTGCTTGATGTTGCTCGGCGTTGACATGAGTGCTCCTGGGGTGGTCCTGGGTGGGACGAGCGCCGCGCCCCGCACCGGTGCGGGGTCCATGGGGCGCTCAGGGGTCGTGTGGTCCGGGCACCGGCATCGCCCGCGCGGGGCGGGCGGTGCGGTCCTCAGGCCGGGGCGAGCATGGGCGGACCGCGCAGCCGCTGGGTCCGCACCGGCGCGAGGCCGCGCACCACCCGGCGGACGACGGCGTTCGTGTGCAACCGCGGCACGACGAGGCGCGGCGCCGCTCCGGGCACCCGCCCCCACGGGGCGAGACCGGCCAGGCGGCTCAGCACCCGGCGCACCGCGGTGCCCGCTCCGAGCGCCCCGAGGAGGACGACGACGTGGGCAAGGAGCGCGGGGGCGGTGAGGACGAGCGCGACGGCGAGGACCTGCTCCTGCTCGCCGCCGAGCGCGAGGGTGCCCGTGGGGCACTCCGACGCGGGCCGGAGCAGCGCGAGGTGCACCCCGAGCTGGGCGACGCCGCCGGCGACCGGGACGCACCGGCTCACGTGGACGAGCCCACCGAGGAAGGCCGCGAGCGCGGGCAGGACGAGGCTGACGGCCAGGACGTGTCCCGGCCGCACCGTCGGTCGCTGCGCACGCACGCACCTAGCGTACGGCGCGACCGGCACGTGCCCGGCCGTTCGGCGCCGCGCCCGCCTCAGACCCAGGGCAGCGGCGGGGTAGGCCACGGGGCCCATGACGGCTCACCGCTGCCCTGCCCGAGGAGCAGGCCCGCGACGACGAGCGCGCAGACGAGCGCCGCGCCGGCGAGCGCGAGGCGCGGGCCGCGACCGATCACCCCGAGCACCGCGCGCGCCCCCTCGCGCGCGCCCCCCGCCGTCGGCATGCACCACGCGGTCAGGGTGGCCAGCGCGGCGCTGAACCACAGGAGCTGCGGCTGGGCGACGTGGTCGGGGTCGAGCACCGCCGTCGTCGTCCACCACGCGAGCGCCCCGACGATCCCGCCGAGGAGCACCCCGGGGAGCGCGGCGAGCACCGAGCGCAGAAGGTGCCACGGCGTGGCGACCGCGGCGCGGGCGGCGTCGCCCCGGCGGGGGCCTCGTCGCACGCGGGTCGCCCGCACGGTGCGGGTCATGAGCCCGAGGGTGCCGAGGAGGACGAGCAGCACGACCGTCACGAGCGCCCACGCACCCGGCCACGAGGCGGCGAGCGCGCTCAGCCCGGAACCGAGGAGGACGACCGTCCCCGTCCGCCGGCGGGGCGGCACCGCCCAGGCCGGCACGCTCTCCGGCCCGAGGGGACCAACGGGCCCCGGGTAGCCGACCTGCCCCGGGTAGCCGGGCTGCTCCGGGTAGCGGCCCTGCCCCGGGTAACCGGGCTGCGCCGGATAGCCGGGCTGCTCGGGGTAGCCGGGCGACGGGTAAGCGCGCTCGCCCTCGAAGGCGCCCGCCCCGGGGTGGCCGGGCTGGCCCGGGCCGGCCCCGCCATCGGGGAGCACCGCTGTGTCCCGGGCGCTGTGACTCTCCCCGATGTCCTCCGCGCCGGGCGCTCCGCCCACCGCCCCACCACCCGGCAGCACCCGCGTCGGGCGGGGACCGACCGCGTCCGGGAGGTACGTCGTCGGCGGGCCGGACGGCGGCAGCGCCGTCGTCGCGGCCTCGCCGCCGGCGGCACCGGGGAAGGTCACCGGCGCACCCCACGCACCCGCGCCGGTTGTGCCGGCCGACCCGCCCGCGCCCGCGTGCGCCCGGTCGGCACCGCCGTCGGCGGGGCCCTCGGCCGCGCCGCCGGCCGCGGCGTCGAGGAGCGTGAGGACCTGAGCGAGGGCGGGGAGGTCCCACGCGCCGTCGACGACCTGGAGGAGGTCCTCCGGCGGCAGGCGCCGGGCCGGTTCCGGGTCGAGGCTCGAGCGCAGCGCCTGGGCGAGGACGTCGGGCAGACCGGCGGTGTCGACGGCGCCCGTGCTCACCCGGCCGAGCACGACACCCATCGAGCCGCGGCCGAAGGGCGGTCGCCCCGTGGCCGCGTAGGTGAGCACGGCGGCCCACGCCCACCAGTCCCCCGCCGGCCCCGGGTCGGCGCCCTCGATGACCTCGGGGTCGAGGTAGCCGGGGGTCCCGGTGACGAGCCCGGTCTGGGTGAGCCGGACGTCGTCGGCGACCTGGGCGATGCCGAAGTCGATGATGACCGGCCCGTCCGCGGCGAGCATGACGTTGCCCGGCTTGAGGTCCCGGTGCGTCACCCCGCAGCGGTGGATCGCGGTGAGGCCGTCCGCGAGCCCGTGCGCGAGGTCCGCGAGCGCGTCGGCGTCGAACGGCCCGTGCTCCCGGACGTCCTCCTCGAGCGTGGGGCCGTCGATGAGCTCGGTGACGACGAAGGCGTCGACGTCCTCGACCTCGGCGTCGAGCACCCGCGCCACGCCGCTGCCGCGCACCCGGTGCAGGAGAGCGACCTCGCGGCGCAGGCGCTCGCGTGCGGCCGGGTCCGCGCTGATCGCGGGGTGGAGGACCTTGATCGCGACGTGGCGCCCCTCGGCGTCGACCGCCTCGTGGACGGTCCCCATCCCGCCGGCGCCGATGCGCCGCACGAGGCGGTACCCGCCGATGGCCTCCATGGGCACAACCTACCCAGCGGCCGCCCACGCCAGCGCCCTCCTGCCCCCACCCCCCGGCCCCCCGCCACCCCCTGGTGATCATGCAGACGCGCCGCTGCGCTCCTGCATGATCACAAGAGGTCCGCGCGGGGGCGGGCGGCCTCCGGCGGCACTTCTGCATGATCACGAGAGGGGGCCTGGCGGGGCGGAGGGCCGGCAGCGGGGGTGACGCGCCAGCATGATCACGAGGGTGGTCCGGCCGGGCGGGGGCGGGGGGACCCCGGTAGCCTCGAGGGAAGACCTGAGCAAGGAGCTGATACCCGCATGCCTGCCGGTGAGCATGACTTCGTCGTCGTCGCCAACCGCCTTCCCGTCGACATCACCGTCGCCGGGGACGGCTCGCTGAGCTGGACCCGCTCCCCCGGGGGGCTCGTCACCGCGCTGGCGCCGGTCATGCGCAAGAACGCCGGCGCGTGGGTGGGCTGGTCCGGCACGAGCGACGTCGACCACGAGCCGTTCGACGGCGACGGCATGCGCCTGTGGCCGGTCCGCCTGAGCGAGGACGAGGTCGGCAACTACTACGAGGGCTTCTCCAACGGTGCCCTGTGGCCGCTCTACCACGACGTCATCGTCCCGCCCGAGTTCCACCGGCACTGGTGGAACGCCTACGTCAGCGTCAACCGCCGCTTCGCCGCCGCGGCCGCCGAGGCGGTCTCCGAGGGCGGCACCGTGTGGATCCACGACTACCAGCTCCAGCTGGTCCCGGCCGTCCTGCGCCTCCTGCGCCCCGACGTCAAGATCGGCTTCTTCAACCACATCCCGTTCCCGCCGGTCGAGATCTTCTCCCAGCTGCCCTGGCGCCGTCAGGTGGTCGAGGGCCTGCTCGGCGCGGACCTCGTCGGCTTCCAGCGGGCCTCGGACGCCTCCAACTTCCTCCGCGCGGTGCGCCGGCTCACCGCCCTGCCCACCAAGGGCCGCGTCGTGACGATCGGCGAGCGCTGGGCCCGGCCGCAGCGGCAGGTCCGCGCCGGCGTCTTCCCCATCTCGATCGACGCCGCCGCGTTCGACGAGCTCGCGTCCTCCCCGGCCGTGCAGAAGCGGGCCGTCGAGATCCGCGAGGAGCTGGGGCACCCGGACGTCCTCCTCCTCGGCGTCGACCGCCTCGACTACACCAAGGGCATCCGTCACCGGCTCAAGGCGTTCGGCGAGCTCCTCGCCGACGGCCGGCTGGCCGCGCCGGAGGCCACGCTCGTCCAGGTGGCGAGCCCCTCACGCGAGCGGGTCGAGCAGTACCGCCAGCTGCGTGACGAGGTCGAGGTGACGGTCGGGCGCATCAACGGCGACTTCGGCGCCCTCGGCCGCGCCGCCGTCCACTACATGCACCACTCCTACCCGATGGAGGAGATGGCGGCGCTCTACCGGGCCGCCGACGTCATGCTCGTCACCTCCCTGCGCGACGGCATGAACCTCGTCGCGAAGGAGTACGTCGCCGCTCGGCGGGACCTCGGGGGCGCCCTCGTCCTCTCGGAGTTCACCGGCGCCGCCGACGAGCTCACCCAGGCGATCCTCATCAACCCGCACGACATCGACGGCGTCAAGGCGGCGATCATGCGCGCGATCGGCATGGAGCGCACCGAGGGCCGGCGCCGGATGCGGGTCCTGCGCCGCCGCGTCCTCGACTACGACGTGCAGCGCTGGGCCGACGACTTCCTCACCACCCTGAAGAACCTGCCCACCCGCCGGGAGGACTCATGAGCACCGACGACCCCACCGCGACCGGCCCCGACGAGCACGGCCAGAGCACCACCGTGCCCGGGCCGTCCGACGACGCCGGCGTGCCCGGCCCCGGCATCGGCGCCCCGTTGTTCGTCGGTCACCTCGACGAGGGCCTCGACGGCGCCCTGCGCGAGCTGGCGAGCCGGCCGACCATCCTCGTGGCCCTCGACTTCGACGGCGTCCTCGCCCCGCTCGTCCTCGACCCGACGCAGTCGCGGATCGTCCCGACGTCCGTCGCGGCGCTCGCGGACCTCGCCGACCTGCCCGGGGTCACCCTCGCGCTCGTCTCCGGCCGCGAGGCGCGGGTGCTCGTCTCCCTCGCCGAGGTACCGGCCGGCACGCGCGTCGTCGGCAGCCACGGCAGCGAGCACGGCCGCACCGGCCTCTCCCCCCTCGGCGAGGCCGCCCTCGAGGCCGAGCCGCTCCAGCTCACGGCCGAGGAGGCGGCGCTGCACGCCCGCGTCCTGCGGGACGCCGAGGCCCTCGTCGGACCCGTGCCGGACGCGTGGCTCGAGGCGAAGCCCGCCTCCGTCGTCGTCCACACCCGGCGGTGCGCGCCCGAGGACGGCGCGCGGCTCACACGGGCGATCCTCGACGGCCCGGGGAGCCTGCCGGGACTGCGCGTGCAGGAGGGCAAGGAGGTCGTCGAGATGGCGGTGCTCCACACGACGAAGGGCGACGCCGTCGTCGAGCTCCGCGCCGAGACGGGGGCGGACGCCGTCCTCTTCGCCGGGGACGACCGCACCGACGAGGACGCCTTCAGCATCCTTCTCCCCGGTGACGTCGGTATCAAGGTCGGTGACGGCAGCACCGCCGCCGGGTACCGCGTGGCCGACCCGGACGAGTTCTCCGCCGTCCTCCTGCGCCTCGTCCAGCTCCGCACCGAGGGCAGCGCGCGCGGCGAGGTCCCGGACCTGCCGTAGCGGTCGGGGCGCGTGGTGTGTCCTGCGTCACGAAACCGCGGACCGCCCGGGCGGTACGGTACAGCCCCTGCTGTGCAAGGATGACGGCAGCCAGACCACGGGGACGAGAATCCACCGGGGCCGGGCCGTGTCAGAGCAGACACCACCTGACACCTTTCACAACGGATCGTCCGGCACGTACCTGCCGGTGAAGGGACACATCATGGCTTCAGTGACGTTCGACGGCGCTACGCGCGTCTACCCGGGGACGGAGCGCCCAGCAGTCGACGCTCTCAACCTCGAGGTCGCCGACGGCGAGTTCCTCGTCCTCGTCGGCCCCTCCGGCTGCGGAAAGTCCACCTCCCTGCGCATGCTCGCCGGGCTCGAGGACGTCAACGCCGGCCGCATCCTCATCGGTGACCGTGACGTCACCGACGTCCAGCCCAAGGACCGGGACATCGCGATGGTGTTCCAGAACTACGCGCTGTACCCGCACATGTCGGTGGCGGACAACATGGGCTTCGCGCTCAAGATCGCCGGCACGAACAAGGCCGAGATCCGCCAGCGCGTCGAGGAGGCGGCGAAGATCCTCGACCTGTCCGAGTACCTCGACCGCAAGCCGAAGGCCCTCTCCGGCGGCCAGCGCCAGCGCGTGGCCATGGGCCGCGCCATCGTCCGTCAGCCCCAGGTATTCCTCATGGACGAGCCGCTCTCCAACCTCGACGCCAAGCTGCGCGTGCAGACCCGTACGCAGATCGCCTCGCTGCAGCGCCGCCTCGGCGTCACGACGGTCTACGTCACGCACGACCAGACCGAGGCGCTGACGATGGGTGACCGCATCGCCGTGCTCAAGGACGGCCTCCTCCAGCAGGTCGGCACCCCGCGCGACATGTACGACACCCCCGCGAACGTGTTCGTCGCCGGCTTCATCGGCTCCCCCGCGATGAACCTCGGCACGTTCCACGTCAACGGCGACCGCGCCGTCCTCGGCGAGGCCAACGTCCCGCTCTCCCGCGCGACGCTCGCCGCCCTGTCGAACCAGGACAACGGCGAGATCGTCATCGGGTTCCGCCCGGAGTCGCTCGACCGCGTCAGCGCCGGCGAGCCCGGCGCCATCCCGGTCGTCGTCGAGCTCGTCGAGGAGCTCGGCTCCGACGCGTTCGTCTACGGCCGCCTCGCGGGTGACCGCGAGCTGGCGGAGCACATCTCCTCCGGTGCCGGCGACGCGCAGATCATCGTCCGGATCGACCCGCGCGAGGTCCCCGCCAAGGGCGAGACGGTCTACGCGCGGATCCGCCCGAACGAGCAGCACAACTTCTCGGCCGCCACCGGCGAGCGTCTGCCCAGCTGACCGGCCCTCTACGCTGGCGGGGACGGGCCCAGTGGCCCGTCCCCGCCTGCGCGTGACAACCCCAGGGGACCACACCTGCTGTCCCCGTCCCTGCAGATCACCGCGGCGAGCCTCGACCCCGCGCTGCTCGACCTGCCCTGGGAGATCCCGCTCGAGGAGTGGCCCGCCTCCGTCCTCGCGGCGCTGCCCCGAGGCATCTCCCGCCACGTCGTGCGCTTCGTCAAGCTGTCGGGGCGCGTCATCGCCGTCAAGGAGATCGGCGAGAGCGTCGCCTATCACGAGTACGAGCAGCTCCGGTCGCTGAGCCGCATGGGCACGCCGTCCGTCCAGCCGCTCGCCGTCATCACCGGACGCTCGACGCCCGAGGGCGAGGAGCTCAACTCCGTCCTCGTCACCCAGCACCTCCAGTTCTCGTTGCCCTACCGCGCCCTCTTCAGCCAGTACCTGCGCCCGGACACCGCGACGCGCCTCATCGACGCGCTCGCCGTCCTCCTCGTGCGCCTGCACCTGCTGGGCTTCTACTGGGGCGACGTCTCGCTCTCGAACACCCTCTTCCGCCGCGACGCCGGCGCCTTCGCCGCCTACCTCGTCGACGCCGAGACGGGTGAGATCCACCCCGCCCTCTCCGACGGCCAGCGCGGCTACGACCTCGAGATCGCCCGGACGAACATCATCGGCGAGCTCATGGACCTCCAGGCCGGCGAGATGCTCGACGACGACGTCGACACGATCCAGATCGGCAACCGCATCGTCGAGCGCTACGACTCGCTGTGGACCGAGCTCACCCACGCCGAGTCCTTCGACACCGGCGAGCGGTGGCGCGTGGCCGCCCGCATCAACCGGCTCAACGAGCTCGGGTACGACGTCGGCGAGCTCTCGATCACCACCGACGTGGACGGCACGTCCGTGCAGATCCAGCCCAAGGTCGTCGACGCCGGGCACCACCACCGCCGCATGATGCGGCTCACCGGCCTCGACGTGCAGGAGAACCAGGCCCGGCGGATGCTCAACGACCTCGACGCCTACCGCGCCGCGCACGACCGCCAGGGCGAGGAGGAGGAGTTCGTCGCCCACGACTGGTTGAACGAGGTCTTCGAGCCGACCGTGCGCGCCATCCCGCGCGAGCTGCGCGGCAAGCTCGAGCCCGGGGAGATCTTCCACGAGGTGCTCGAGCACCGCTGGTACACCGCGGAGCGCCTGCGCCGCGACGTCCCCATGGCCGAGGCCGTGGACAGCTACGTCGAGAGCGTCCTGCGCCACCGGCCCGACGAGCAGGCCGTCCTCGGCATCACGATCGGGGACACCGTCGACATCCCCCGCTACCCGCAGGACTGAGGCCGCCGCCCCCGCTGGCCCCGCGCTGGCCCCGCGCGGGGCAGCCCCGGGTCTGTGCGCCTCGACACGCGCCCTGCGGGTGGTAGACCAGGGGCACAGCGCATGTCGAGGGGCACAGACCGGAGGGAGAGCGAGCAGCGCCCGCGGGCCTGGGAGGCCGGTGGGGCGCACACGGACGCGCCCCCGGCGGCGCACCTGCCACCCCTCCCGCCCAGCGGCGGGACCACCGGTCAGCTACGGCGGTGGCGGGCCACCTCGTACAGGCTGATCCCGGTCGCGACGGCGGCGTTGAGGGACTCCACCTGCGAGCCGATCGGGATCCGGGCGATGAGGTCGCACGTCTCCCGCACGAGTCGGGACAGGCCCTTGCCCTCGGACCCGACGACGAGCACGAGCGGCTCGCTCGCGAGCTCGAGCTCGGCGACGTCGCCCGCCCCCGCCCCGTCGAGGCCGACGACGAAGCACCCGGCCTTCTGGAGGTCCTGGAGGGCGCGCACGAGGTTCGTCGCCCGGGCGACGGGCACACGGGCCGCGGCGCCGGCAGAGACCTTCCACACCGTGCCGTTGACGCCGGCCGAGCGGCGCTCCGGCAGGAGGACGCCGTCGACGCCGAAGGCCCCGGCGGAGCGGAGGACCGCGCCGAGGTTGTGCGGGTCCGTCACGCCGTCGAGCGCGACGATGAGCGGCGGGTGCCCGGCGCGCTCGGCGCGCGCGAGCAGGTCCGCCGGCTCCGCGTACGTGTACGGAGGGACCTGGATCGCCAGGCCCTGGTGGACGGAGCCGTCGGTGAGGCGGTCGAGCTCGGGCTTGGTGACCTCGAGCAGCGGCAGGTGCTTCGCCGTGACGTAGCGCATGACCTCACGCACGCGGTCATCCATGTCGATGCGGGTAGCGACGTAGACGTGCTCGATCGGTACGCCCGCGCGCACCGCCTCGGCGACGGCGTTGCGCCCGGAGACGATCTCCGCCGACGCCTTCTCCGACGAGCCACCGCGCGGGCCGGCCACGCGGGACCCCTGGCGCTTCTGCGCGGGCTGCGCCTGGCGCTCGGCGGCCGCCTTGCGGGCGGCCGCGGGGTGATGGGGGCGGTCCGTCGCCTTGGGCGTGGGGCCGCGGCCCTCAAGGCCCTGGCGGCGCTGCCCGCCGGACCCGACGCGTGCCCCCTTCTTCGACCCGGGCTTGCGCACGGCTCCGCGGCGCGATGAGTTTCCTGCCATCAGCTCGTTCCCTTCAGCTGCCAGCGTGCGCCGTCGGGGGAGTCCTCGACGACGACGCCGGCGTTGGTCAGCTGGTCGCGCAACGCATCGGCGCGTGCCCAGTTCTTGGTGCGGCGGGCCTCGTCACGCTCGGCGAGCACCGCGCGGACGAGCGAGTCGAGGGCCTCGTTGGCCGCTCCCGCGGCACCGTCCCCGCTGCGCCACTGCGGCGCGAGCGGGTCGAGCCCGAGGACGTCGAGCATGGCGCGCACGAGGACCTGCGCGGTGCGGGCACCGTCGTCGTCGCCCTCGGCGAGGGCGGTGTTGCCCACCCGGAGCTGCTCGTGCACAGCCGCGAGCGCGGCCGAGACGTTGACGTCGTCATCCATCGCGGTGACGAACGCGGCGGGGAGCTCGCACGTGGCGAGCTCGGCCGCGCCGACCTCACCCACGCGCTCGGCGGAGCGAGCGACGAAGCCGCTCATCCGGTCCCAGTTCGCGGCCGCCTCGGCCACGGTCGCGTCGGAGAACTCGACCGTGGAGCGGTAGTGCACCGCGCCGAGCGCGAGCCGCAGGACCACCGCGGGCGTCCGCTCGAGGACGGCCGTGACCGTGAGGGAGTTGCCGAGCGACTTGCTCATCTTCTCCCCGCCCACGGTCACCCAGGCGTTGTGCATCCAGAGCCCGGCGAAGCCGTACCCGGCGGCGCGGGACTGGGCCTGCTCGTTCTCGTGGTGCGGGAAGCGCAGCTCGATGCCGCCGCCGTGGATGTCGAAGGCCTCGCCGAGGTAGCGGTGCGCCATCGCCGAGCACTCGAGGTGCCACCCGGGGCGGCCGGGGCCGAACGGCGTCGGCCAGGCCGCGCTGACGGGCTCCCCGGGCCGGGGGCGCTTCCACAGGGCGAAGTCGCGCGGGTCGCGCTTGTCGGTGGCCTCCTCCTCGCCGGTGGTGAGGTTGTCGAGGCGCTGGCGGGTCAGCTCGCCGTAGGCCGGGAAGGACCGGACGTCGAAGTAGACGTTGCCCGTCTCACCGACGTAGGCGTGGCCGCGCTCGATGAGGCGCTCCATGAGGGTGATCATCTCGGTGACGTGACCGGTGGCGCGGGGCTCGTACGCGGGGGCCCCGACGCCGAGCGCGTCGTAGGCGGCGCGGAACTCGCGCTCGAAGCGGTAGGCCCACGCCCACCAGGGCGACGAGGCCTCGGCGGACTTGACGAGGATCTTGTCGTCGATGTCCGTGACGTTGCGGACGAGGGTCACCTCGTGGCCCGTGCGACGCAGCCACCGGGCGAGGACGTCGAAGGCGATCGCCGAGCGGAGGTGACCCACGTGCGGCGCGCCCTGGACGGTCGCCCCGCACACGTAGATGCCCACCTTGCCAGGCTCCACGGGCGTGAAGTCGCGCACCGAGCGGGTGGCGGAGTCGTACAGTCGCAGGCTCACCTGCCCAGGCTACCGGCGCGTACCGGTTCACCGACCGCCCGCGCGGGCGCTAAGTTGCCCGAGTGAGCAACGACGCCCCGCAGAGTGCACCCCAGGATGCCGCGCACGCCACCGCGCCGGCACCGGCCCGCCGCGGCCGGTTCGGGTGGCCGGTCTACGCGTGGGGCCTGTGGGACTGGGGCTCGGCGGCCTTCAACGCCGTCATCACCACCTTCGTCTTCACCGTCTACATCACCTCGGACGCCTTCGGCCCCGGGGCCGACTCCAAGCTCGGCTGGGCGCTGGCAGCGGCGGGCGTGCTCGTCGCGCTCTTCGCGCCCGTCCTGGGGCAGCGGGCTGACCGCTCCGGCCGGCGCACGTTCTGGCTCGCGTTCAACACCGGCGCGGTCGTCGTCATCTCGGCCTCGCTCGCGTTCGTGGCGCCCTCCCCCGACTACCTGTGGCTAGGGCTCGTGCTCCTCGCGGCGGGCAACATCTTCTTCGAGTTCGCCTCGGTCAACTACAACGCGATGCTCAACGAGATCTCGACGCCGACGACGATCGGCCGCGTCTCCGGGCTCGGCTGGGGCCTGGGGTACATCGGCGGGATCGTCCTGCTCCTCATCGTCTACTTCGGCCTCATCAACCCCGACGTCGGACTCTTCGGGATCACGGGCGAGGACGGCATGGACGTGCGCGTGACGATGCTCGTCTGCGCGCTGTGGACGCTCATCTTCTCCATCCCCGTGCTGCGCACGATCCGCGACGACAAGGCTGCGCGCGTCAAGCGCGAGCGCGTCGGGCTCATCGCGTCCTACCGGCTGCTGTTCCGCTCGGTGCGCGACCTGTGGCGCAGCGAGCCCCACACCGTCTACTTCCTCGGCGCGAGCGCGATCTTCCGCGACGGGCTCGCGGGGGTGTTCACGTTCGGCGGCGTCATCGCCGCCGGGACGTTCGGGTTCAGCGCCGGGGACGTCATCATCTTCGGCGTCGCGGCCAACGTCGTCGCCGGCGTCGCGACCATCGCCTTCGGTGCGCTCGACGACCGCCTCGGTCCCAAGCGCGTCATCGTCCTCGCGCTCGTCTCCATGATCGTCGCGGGGACGGGTGTCTTCTTCCTCCACGACGCCGGGACGACGGCGTTCTGGACGCTCGGGCTCGTCCTGTGCATCTTCGTCGGGCCCGCCCAGTCGGCGTCCCGGACGTTCCTCGCCCGGCTCATCCCGGCCGGCAAGGAGGGCGAGGTGTTCGGCCTCTACGCGACGACGGGCCGGGCGGTCAGCTTCCTCGCCCCGGCGGCCTTCGCCACGTCGATCACCATCGGCGCCTCGGTCACCGGTGTCGCCGACTCCGACGACGCCCAGTACTGGGGGATCCTCGGGATCGTCGTCGTCCTCCTCGTCGGGCTGGCGCTGCTGCTCCCGGTCCGCACGCGCACCCGCAGCGACAGCGCTCTCACGAGCTCCCCGATCGTCTGAGCCTCACCGCCGGCGCAAGCGCGGCCCCGTCGCCCGCACCCCGGCCCGGCCTCCCGGCACACGTTCCCCAGGGCGCCGTCGGGGCCGGCGCTCAGGCGCCGTCGTCCGTCGCGGGCGGCTCCGCTCCCGGCCCGGCGGTGCCGGCGCCGGGGGACGCAGCGAGGAGCGGGTAGGCGTCGAAGTACGCGCGCACGCGGTCGGCGCCTGCGGGCGCCTTCGTCGCGCCGCTCGTGCGCTTCCGGCTCATCTCGGCGTAGCGGTCGAGGACCTCCTCGACCGCCGCGTTCATCGCCTCGAGCTCGTCGTGCGTGAGGAGGAGCGTCCTCTTGTCGTGCCGCGAGACGGCAGCCCACTGCGAAGGCCACGTGCCGGTGACCCAGGCGTGGAGCGACTCGGCGCGGTCCTGGACCATCGCCGAGAGGAGGGTCTTCGCAGCCATCTCGGTGGCCGGGTCCTCACGCATCGTCGCGGCGTCGACCGTGAACGAGCTTGCCTTCCACCAGCGCTCGCGTCCCGTGCCGCGACTGGGCTCGTCCTCGACGAGGCCGTGCTTGGCGAGCTGGCGCAGGTGGTAGCTCGTCTGCCCCGTGCTCTCCCCCAGGAAGCGTGCGAGCTCGGTGGCGGTCGCGGCCTCGTGGTCGCCGAGGTAGCGCAGCATCCGCACCCGCAGCGGGTGGGCGTACGCCTTGAGCGCCGAGGCGTCGAGCACCCGCCCGACCGCCGGCGCAGGACCGGTGTGGGCGTCGTCTCCCTCAGACCCCTTGCCAAGAGACATTTGCAGTCCTATCTTTGCAGAGCAACCTTTGCAGAGTTCCCTCTCTCGATCGTAGAGGACTGGTCATGTACCCGCTCGACGCCTTCTCCGCCCGCAACGTCGGGCTGTCTCTCACCGACTTCGTCTACCTGCAGCGCGCTCCCCGCCTCCGACTGGTGCGCCGCCGCCGACGCTGACCACCCGCCATGAGCACCTCGGGATCCCCGCACAGGCCCACGGCAACCGCGGCGGGCGTCGTGGCACCGCCCGCGGTACGACGGGTGGGCACCCCGCCCCCGGCCGCAGCGGACCCCAACGTGGGCGCCGACGCCGAGCCCCTCGGTCGACGGTTCTCGATCCTCCTCGCGTTCAGCGGCCTGTCGAACCTCGCCGACGGGATCCTCCTCGTGGCGGTCCCGCTGCTCGCTCTCACGCTCACGCAGTCCCCCGCCGAGATCTCGCTCGTGGCCGTGGCGGCACAGCTCCCGTGGCTGCTCTTCGCCCTCCACGTCGGGGTGCTCGTCGACCGGCTCGACCGGCGGCGGATGCTCGTGTGGGCGACCGCCGTCCGGGTCCTCGCCCTCGCGGCGGGCACGGCGGCGGCGCTGACCGGCGCCCTCACGCTGCCGCTCCTCCTCGCCCTCCTCCTGCTCTTCGGCACCGCGGAGGTGGTCGCGGACTCCAGCGCCACCGTGCTCGTGCCCTCCGTCGTGCCCCGCACCCGCCTCGGGGCCGCGAACAGCCGCCTCCTCGGCGTCCAGCAGGCCGCCAACGCGTTCGTCGGCGGCCCGCTCGGCGGTCTCCTCGTCACCGCCGGGGCCGGGTGGATCTTCGGGGTGCCGGCAGCGCTGTGCGTCGCGGGGCTCCTCCTCGTCCTCGGCGGTCTCCGCGGCCCGTACCGCGCCGCCGGGCACGTGCGCGCGCCTGTGCGGACCGAGCTCGGCGAGGGCGTGCGGTTCCTGCGCGGGCACCGCGTCGTACGCCCCCTCCTCGTCTCCGGGACGGTCCTCAACTTCGCGAGCGCGGCGTACATGGCCGTCTTCGTCCTCTGGGTCGTGGGACCCGGCTCCGCCGTCGGCCTCGACGCGGCGATGTACGGCCTGCTCCTCATGGCGTTCGCGGCCGGCGCGATCACCGGCGCGGTGCTCGCCGAGCGCCTCCTCGTCCGCGTGAGCGAGGCACGCCTCATCACGGGCTCGTGGCTCGTCAGCTCCCTCCTGCTCGCCGTCCCGGTGCTCGTGCCCGAGGTGTGGGCGGTCGCTGGGTCGCTCGCGCTCATCGGCGTGACGAACATGGTGGGCAACGTCGTCAACGCCTCGATGCGCCAGCGGCTCGTCCCGAACCGGCTCCTCGGCCGGGTCGGCGGAGTCTCCCGGATGGTCAGCTACGGGTCCATGCCGCTCGGGGCGGCGCTCGGCGGCGTCGTCGGGGAGCTCTTCGGGCTGCGCGCGGTGTTCCTCGGGGCCGTCGCGCTCAGCGTTGCCTTCGTCGTCAAGGCGATGGTCGCCGTGCCCCAGTGGCGCATCGACGCGGCCGACGCCGACCTCGACGGCGCCGCCCCCGCCGCGGGCGTGCCCGCCGTGCCCGCGCACTAGCCTGGCCGGATGCTGCCGCGCACAGGGATCGGGACGGACGTCCACGCCTTCGCCCCCGAGGGGTCGGGGCGCGCCATGCACCTTGCCTGCCTCGAGTGGCCGGGCGTCACGGGTCTCGCGGGTCACTCCGACGCCGACGTCGCCGCGCACGCGGCGTGCGACGCCCTCCTCTCGGCAGCCGGCCTCGGCGACCTCGGCTCGCACTTCGGGACCGCCGAGCCGCGATGGGCGGGGGCCTCCGGGGCCACCCTCCTCACCGAGACGGCCCGCCGCGTCCGCGCCGCCGGCTTCCAGATCGGCAACGTCGCCGTCCAGGTCGTCGGGCTGCGACCGAAGATCGGCCCGCGCCGGGAGGAGGCCCAGGCCGCCATGACCGCGGCGGTCGGGGCTCCGGTCGCGCTCAGCGCCACGACCACGGACGGCCTCGGCCTCACCGGCCGCGGCGAGGGCGTCGCCGCGCTCGCGACCGCGCTCGTCCAGCCGCGCGCCTGACCCGAGCCGCCCGATCGCGCACGCACACGGGCAATCGGCCCCTGCCCCGCCCGCGCATCAGTACGTTGGGAGTGACTCCCCCAACGAGAGGCCTCACCATGAGCGACCAGAACTGGCCCGCAGGCCCGGGGCCCGGCGGGCCGCCCCAGCACAACGGCCACCCGAACCCGCCGCCTCCTCCCGGCTACGGCCAGCAGCCGCCGCCCCCTCCCCAGGGCTACGGCCAGCAGCCGGGCTACGGCCAGCAGCCGTACGGCCAGCAGCCTCCCCACGCCCAGCCGGCACCCTTCGCCGGTGCGCAGGCCGGTCGCCCCGCCGACCTCATGCCGCGCTTCCTCGCACGCCTCATCGACTTCATCATCGTCGCGCTCGTCATCTGGCTCCTCGTCACCGTCGTTCTCCTCGGCCTCATCATGGGGACCGAGGGTGGCTTCGGTGTCGTCGTGACGGACAACTGGGGCGCCACTGCGGTCAGTGCCGTGCTGTCCGCGGTGCTCTACCTCGCCTACTTCTCGCTCATGGAGTCGAAGCAGGGCAAGACCATCGGCAAGATGGTCATGAACCTCGAGGTGCGCGGCGCCGCCGGCGGGCGGCCCACGATGCAGGAGGCGCTCCAGCGCAACGCGTGGACGGCGCTGGGCATCCTCAACGTCATCCCGTTCGTGGGCGGCTTCATCGGTGGCCTAGCCCAGCTAGCGGCAGGGATCTTCATCGCTGTGACCATCAACAACGACCCGGCGCGCCGCCAGGGCTGGCACGACCGGTTCGCCGGAGGCACGACGGTCGTCCGCACGTCCTGACCGACGACCGCGCAGACCGGCGAGGGCCTCCACGGGCGGTGGGGCCCTCCCCGGTCCGTGACGTCACTGCTCGCCCGTCGCGCACGGCGTCCGGCCCGGCGCCGCGCCTCGTCGCAGGAACCGCGCCCGGGCGCTCGGGCGCCCGGGTCAGCGCAGAAGGAGCTCGGCGAGCGCGAGGTCGAGCGGCGTCGTGATCTTCATGGCGACGACCTCGCCGGGGACGACCCACACCGGCTCCCCCATCGCCTCCACGAGCCCCGCGTCGTCGGAGGCGGCGAGCCCCTCGTCCGCCGCGCGTGCGAGGCCCGCCGCGTGGGCGGCCTCGAGCTGGGCGCGGTCGAACCCCTGGGGCGTCTGGACCGCCCGCAGGACGGCGCGGTCGAGGGTGCGGCGGACCGGCGCACCGCCACCGTCCGCGGAACCGACGTCGACCTCCTTGATCGTGTCGCTCACGGGCACGGCGGGCACGACGGCCCGGTGACCCGCGCGCACGGCGTCCACGACCCGCCGCACGAGCTCCGGGGTGGCGAGCGCCCGGGCCGCGTCGTGGACGAGGACGACGTCGACGTCGTCCGGGAGGGCGGTCAGCCCCGCGGCGACCGAGGCCTGGCGCGTCGAGCCGCCGACGACGACGGTGACCGGCACGTCCGTCCCCGGAACGGTCCCGGAGTGGATCACCCCGGGCGTCTCGGTACCGCGAACAGCACCGGCCGCCGCCGGGAAGAGGGCGGCGACGTCGCAGGCGTGGTCGACCGGTGCGGTGACGACGACGTGCGCCACGCAGCCGGAGGCCGCCAGCGCACGGGCGGCACGGAGGACGAGCGGCTCACCGTCGAGCTCGACCAGCGCCTTCGGCCGGGCATGGCCGAGCCGCGTGCCCGAGCCAGCCGCCGTGAGCACGGCGCCGCTGACCACGCGGACCGCCCGGTGGCCCTGGGGAGCGGTCAGGAGGCGAGGACGTTGTCGAGGATGGCCTCGGCCTTGTCCTCCTCCGTGTGCTCGGCGAGCGCCAGCTCGGAGACGAGGATCTGCCGGGCCTTGGCGAGCATGCGCTTCTCACCGGCGGACAGGCCGCGGTCGGCGTCGCGGCGGGAGAGGTCACGGACGACCTCGGCGACCTTGATGACGTCGCCGGAGGCGATCTTCTCGACGTTCGCCTTGTACCGGCGCGACCAGTTGGTCGGCTCCTCCGTGTACGGCGCACGGAGCACGTCGAAGACCTTCTCCAGGCCCTCACGGCCGACGACGTCGCGCACACCGACGAGGTCGACGTTGTCCGCCGGGACCTCGATCGTCAGGTCGCCCTGTGCCACACGGAGGCGGAGGTAGAGCTTCTCCTCACCTCTGATGACCTTCTTCGAGACGGCCTCGATAAGGGCTGCTCCGTGGTGCGGGTAGACGACAGTCTCACCGACATTGAAGGTCATGGTGGGGGTACTCCTTGGTCGGGAAGAGCCCAGTCTACCACGCCAAAATGGCGTCATTCTGCGGTTGTGAAGGTCATTGTCCCGCGCTGGGTGCCGCTGCGTCCACCCCCGCGCGGTGCCGGGGGAGGTATGTGCCCGGTCCCCGGCGACATCGGCGCTGCGCGCCGCGGGCCGGTACCCTGCACTCGACGCCCACCGGCTTCGACGAAGGAGACCCGCCTTGACCCGCACCGCCCGCCGCCCGCTCGCCGCGGCCGTCCTCGGCGCCGCGGCGCTCGTCACCACCGGGTGCGCGCTGGGCACCCCGGTCCAGACGCTGGAGCCGTACTCGGCCAGCGACGGCATCCGGGTGGAGGTCACCGAGCTCGTCCGCGGCGAGAACCTCATGATCCTCACGGAGGAGCAGGGCGCCGAGGGGGTCCTGCTCGGTGCCCTCGTCAACGACACCACGGAGGACGTCGAGTTCTCGCTCATCGTCGCCGACGAGCGGGTGAGCGTCCGCGTACCCGCCCGCGAGCGCGTCGCTCTCGGCGTCGACGACGACGTCGAGCTCGCCGCCGTGCCCGACGCCCCCGGCTCGGTGACGCAGGCGACGATCTCGACCGCCACGCACGGCGCCGTCACGGCGCCCGTCCCCGTGCTCGACGGCACCCTGTCCGGGTACGCGGAGTTCGTGCCCTGACGGGCCCGCGCCGGCCTCAGCCGGCGTCGGTGGCCGCGGAGATCTGACCGACCGCCGCCATGACCCGCTCGCGCAGGTCCTGCGAGATCGGCGCCGAGCCGGCGACGTCCGGGCGGGCCGCCAGGGCCTGCCCTTCCTCGCTCGCGATGTAGGTGAGGAGGGCGGCGATCCCCTCGGCCTGCTCCTCGTCGTAGCGGCTGCAGGCGATCGTGTAGGAGACGAGGACGACCGGGTACGCCCCGGCCTCGTCCGTGTCGTGCGCGAGGTCGATCGTCAGCCGCAGGTCCGTGGCACCCTCCGCGGGCGGGGAGACGTCGACGACGGTCGCCGCTGCCTCCGGGGAGAACGGGACGAACTCGTCACCGACGCCGACGGCGACGGTCCCGAGGGCTTCGGTGACCTGGGAGGCGTCGACGTAGGCGATGGTGCCGGCGGCCCCCTCGAGCGTCGAGACGACACCGGCGTTCTGGGCGCCCGACTGGGTGCCCGAGCGCGGCCACGTCCCGCTCGGCTCGTGCGGCCACGCGTCTCCCCCGGCGGCCGCGAGGTACTCCGTGAAGTTCTCCGTCGTGCCCGAGTCGTCGGAGCGGTTGACGGGGACGACGGCGAGGTCGGGCAGCGCCACCCCGGGGTTCGTCGCGGCGATCGCCGGGTCGTCCCAGCGCTCGACCTCCCCGTTGAAGATCGCGGCGATGACCTCGGGGGTGAGATTGACGTGCGGCACGTCGAGGTCGGGAAGGTTGTACGCGACGGCGATCGGGGAGATGTACAGGGGCAGCTCGATGACGTCACCGCCGGAGCAACGCTCGGTCGCCGCGTCGAGCTCGGCGTCGTCCAGGGCGGCGTCGGACCCGGCGAACTGCACGGCACCGTTGATGAACATCTCGCGCCCCGCTCCCGATCCCGTCGGGTCGTAGGAGACGAGGACGTCCGGGTTCTGCTCGTAGAAGCCGGCCATCCACGCCTGCATCGCGATCTCCTGCGAGGAGGCGCCCGCGCCGGCGACGCTCGCCGTGCCCGACGCGCACGAGGCGAGACCGAGGACCGCCGTCCCCGCCGCCATCACCGCACCCAGCCGCCGGGTGCCGGCGCGCTTCTCGCTCATGGGTTCCCCTCGTCGTCCAGCCTGGTCCAGACGCCAGGCTAGCGTCGAGGGGCACCCGGCCCCACCGCGGCTACGCGGGGGTGACGAGCCGGTAGCCGAGCCCGCGCACCGTGAGCAGGAGCGTCGGGCTCGACGGCTCGGCCTCGATCTTCGCGCGCAGGCGTTTGACGTGGACGTCGAGGGTCTTCGTGTCCCCGACGTAGTCCGCGCCCCAGACCCGTTCGATGAGCTGGCCGCGGGTGAGGACGTGGTCGGGGTTGCGCAGGAACACCTCGAGCAGCTCGAACTCCCGCAGCGGCATCGGTACGGGCCTCCCGCCGACCTCCACCTCATGCCGGTTGACGTCCATGCGGATGTCGCCGACGACGAGCTGGCCGGTCTCCCCGCCCGCCTCCTCGCTGCTCCCGCGCCGCAGGACGGCACGGACCCGCGCCACGAGCTCGCGGTAGGAGTAGGGCTTCGTCACGTAGTCGTCCGCGCCGAGCTCGAGCCCGACGACCTTGTCGATCTCACTGTCCTTCGCGGTGAGCATGATGACCGGCACGTTCCCCCGCGTGCGCAGGGCGCGGCACACCTCGGTGCCGGACATCCCGGGGAGCATGACGTCGAGGAGGACGAGGTCCGGGCCGGACCGGTCGTAGGCGACGAGCGCCGCGAGCCCGTCGTCGACGGCGACGACGTCGAACCCGTCGCGCTCGAGCTGGAACGTCAGCGGCTCGCGGTAGGACTCCTCGTCCTCGACCAGCAGGATGGTGGTCATCGTCGATCTCCTTCGTCCTCAGGAACGGCTTGGGCCGGCTCGGCCCCGGCGGACGGCGGCGCCAGGTCGGCGGCGTCCTCCTCCGCGGCTCGCGGGATGGTGAGCGTGAAGGTCGAGCCCTTGCCGGGCAGCGACCACACGGACACCTCGCCGCCGTGGTCCGCCGCGATGTGCTTGACGATGCTCAGGCCGAGGCCCGAGCCCCCGGTCTTGCGGGCACGGGCCGGGTCCGCCCGGAAGAACCGCTCGAAGATCCGGCTCTGGTTCTCCTTCGAGATCCCCTCGCCCTGGTCGACGACGGCGATGCGCACGCTCTCGTCGCGACCGACGACCCCCACCGAGACCCGGGTGGCAGGACGGGAGTGCCGGATGGCGTTGTCGAGGAGGTTGCGCACGGCCGTGGTGAGCAGGTCCGGGTCGCCGTAGACGCGCAGCCCCTTCTGGCCGCCCACCGTCAGGACGATCTCGTTCGCCTCGGCCTCGACCCGCACGCGGTCCGCGGCCTCGATGACGACGTCGTCGATGTCGACGAGCACCGAGTCGACGAGGGCGTCCGGCTCCTGGAGGCGCGAGAGGTCGATGATCTCCTGGACGAGCGTCGTGAGACGGCGCGCCTCGCGCTTCATGCGGGAGGCGAAGTGCTTGACCGTGGCCGGCTCGTCAGCGGCGTCGTGGACCGTCTCCGCGAGGAGCGCGATCGCTCCGACGGGGGTCTTGAGCTCGTGGGAGACGTTCGCGACGAAGTCCCGCCGCATCTGGTCGAGCCGCCGCGCCGCTGTGTGGTCGTCCGCCGCGACGAGCACCCGGTCCTCGCCGAGCGGGGTGACGCGGACCTGGAGGATGAGGACACCCGAGCCGGGCAGTGGCCCCCGTGGGACGGTGAGCTCACGGTCCTCGACGTCGCCCGAGCGGCGCACCCGCGCGACCATGTCGAGGACGGGGCCGGGCGCGAGGTAGCCGCCACGGACGAGCCCGAGCCCGAACGCCGAGGGGCTGGCCCGGAGCGCGGCGTCGTCCTCGTCGAGGAGGACGACGCTCGAGCGCAGGGCGCGCAGCACCGCGTCGGCGTCCGCGCTGACGGGACCGTCCGGCGCCTGCGGCGTGGCCCGCGCGTCCGCCCGGCGGCGGAGCAGCACCATCGCGCCGGCACCGAGGAGGAGCCCGACCAGCGCCGCGAGCACGAGCGGCCATGAACCGTTCACACTTGCGAGGGTAAGGGTCCGCGCGGCGGGTATGTACCGACGACCACGGCGATCCCCGGACGTTCGCCCGCACGTCACCGCTCGTTCATCAACCTGTGGAACGTTACGGTGGAGGTGGAACAGGCCACGCGGACGAGCAGCAAGGAGCGCACCGGTGCGGCAGATCTTCAAGCAGGAGCTGGAGCAGATCGGCGAGGACCTCCAGCAGATGAGTCGACTCGTCCACCACGCGATCAGCAGCGCCTCCACGGCGCTGCGCACGGCGGACCTCGAGCTGGCGGAGCAGGTCATCCAGGCCGACGAGCAGATCGACGAGGTCGAGCGGACCCTGGACGAGCAGTGTGTCTCCCTCCTGGCGCGCCAGCAGCCGGTGGCGACCGACCTGCGCGTCGTCGTGACCGCGCTCCGGCTCTCGGCGACGCTCGAGCGGATGGGCGACCTCGCCCGCCACATCGCCTACATCGCGCGGGGCCGCTACCCCGAGACCGCGCCGAGCGCGGACATGGCCGAGATCTTCGACCAGATGGGTGAGGCGGCCACGAAGGTGGCACTGCAGGTCACCGAGCTGCTCGGCACCCGCGACCTCGCCCAGGCCGCCGGGGTCGAGCGCGACGACGACGCCCTCGACAACCTCCACCGCGAGACGTTCCGGATCATGCTCGACCCGGCGACAGAGATGACGAAGCAGGAGCTCATCGACGGCGTGCTCCTCGGCCGCTACTTCGAGCGGTTCGGCGACCACGGCGTCTCGGTCGCGCGGCGCATCTCCTTCCTCGTCACCGGGGACCTCAGCAACTCAGTCGCCTACGACAGCTGAACCCGCGCAGCGGGAGGCGGCACGCCCGCTCCTGCAGCCGTAGACGCAGCGACGGCCCCGCGGATCTCTCCGCGGGGCCGTCGGTCGTGTACAGACGGTTACTTGCCCTGGTTCGCCACGGCGTTGATGGCGGCCTCCGCGGCCTCGGGGTCGAGGTAGCGGCCACCGGGGGTCGTGGGGCGCAGATCCTCGTCGAGCTCGTAGAGCAGCGGGATGCCCGTGGGGACGTTGAGCCCGGAGATCGTGTCGTCGTCGATGTTGTCCAGGTGCTTGATGATCGCGCGCAGCGAGTTTCCGTGCGCCGCGACGAGGACGGTCTTGCCGGCCTTGAGGTCCGGGACGATCTCGGCGTCCCAGTAGGGAAGCGCGCGGTCGAGGACGTCCTTGAGGCACTCGCTCGCCGGGATCGGCTCCCCCGCATAGCGGGGATCGGCGTCCTGCGAGAACTCGGACCCCGGCTCGATGGGGGGCGGCGGGACGTCGTAGGAGCGGCGCCAGAGCATGAACTGCTCCTCGCCGTACTCGTCGCGGATCTCCTTCTTGTTCTTGCCCTGCAGCGCGCCGTAGTGGCGCTCGTTGAGGCGCCAGTGGCGCTTGACGGGCAGCCAGTGCAGGTCCGCGGCGTCGAGCGCGAGGTTCGCCGTCGAGATGGCCCGGCGCAGCAGCGACGTGTGCAGGACGTCCGGGCTGATCCCCGCGTCCATGAGCAGCTGACCGGCGCGCTTGGCCTCCTCGGTGCCCTTCTCCGAGAGTGGGACGTCCACCCATCCGGTGAAGAGGTTCTTCGCGTTCCATTCGCTCTCGCCGTGGCGGAGCAGTACGAGGGTGTAGGTCATGGCACCTATCTTGCCGCATCCCCCCGAGAGGGCACGGGGACGTTCGGAGCACGAGCCGATCGTCGGCGCGGCAGCCAAGCCGGCACCTCTGCGTCCCGCCCGGCCCGCCCCTCACGCACCGACGGCCGGGGCCCCGTCATGGGACCCCGGCCGCCCGGGCGTGCTCAGAGCTGTTACTGCGTCAGTTCGCCTTCGCGTACGCCTCACGGACCTCGGCCGAGATACGGCCCCGCTCGGAGACGGTGTAGCCGTTCGCACGGGCCCACTCGCGGATCTTGCCCGCGTCAGAGTCCGTGGCGCCGCCGCCGGTGGAGCGACGACGAGCCGGGGCCTTGCGCCCGCCCGAGCGCCGGGCGTGGCCGATCCACTCGGCGAAGGACTCGCGCAGCGCCGTGGCGTGCTCGCGGGTCAGGTCGATCTCGTAGGAGGCTCCGTCGAGGCTGAAGGAGATGGTCTCGTCCGCCTTCGTACCGTCGATGTCATCGACAAGTGTGACCTGGACCTTTTGCGCCATGCTCTTCCTCTTTCCTGTGGTGTGCCTCACCGGCGGGACCTTCATGCAACCTTCCAATCCCGTCAGATTAGCGATCGAGCATGAGCCTAAATGCTCGGGCGCTAATTGTCACGCGGCACGCGCGAACGCGCCTCTTCTGCTTCCGCGCGACGGACGGCCTCACGTTCCCTCCGATCGGCGTGCACGATGGCGCGCATAGCGAAGAAGAAGAGAATGCCGACCCCGAGGGACGGGACGAGCGCAACGAGGTTGTCCACCCCGCTATCGTACGCGCCGCCTGACCCGCACCCCGGCCGAAGGGGAACCACTTCAGCCCGCCAGCCGCACCCGGCAACGCTTCCCGTCCCCGCCCGCCTGCCCCGCACCCGAGGGTTCTCGTCCGCGGCGCAGCCCCGTCCCGGCGGGGTGCGGCGACGCGCGCACGGGCACGTTCATAGTCATTTGTCGATTTACGTGCCGTGCAACCGGGATTTCGTGCGCCGCGCGCAAAACGCGCCTGGGCGCCGACGCGATACACCATGAACCTGGGTGCCGCATCAAGAGCCGGTCGATCGGGCCTCGGCGCGCACCGGCGGTCGTGGTCGCGCGCGGACGGGAAGAGAACCGCGGGCGGCAATTACTGCACCGGCCACGGCCGCCCCGAGCCCACCCGCCGCAAGGTCGGAGAGGGTATCGGCATAACCGACGTTGATGGAGCTGTCGAGATAGGTGTGACCTGCCCACTCACCCATCTCCCAGAGCACGCTGAGGGCCAGTCCGGCCGTTGTGGCGAGCACGACCACGCCGGTGCGCCAGCCCGGCGAGCCGGGGGGCGGCGGCATGCCGAGGGTGCGCGCGCTCACCGCGACGGCGAGGGCCGCGATCGCGCCGGTGCACAGGAGGTGGACGGCCAGGTCCCACCAGCCGATGGCCTCGTAGAGCCCGAGGACGCTGCTCCAGCCGGCCACGAGGACACTCGCGCCGACGGCGAGGTCGAGGCCCGGCGTCAGGGAGATGACGCGGGCGAGCACGAGGCCGAGGAGGACGAGCGCGAAGACGGCCACGGCGATCCCGTCGAAGCTGATGAGCGCGACGACGACGCTGCCGACCCCGACGAGCCGCGCGCCGTCGGCGGCGAGGGCGAACGGCCGGGTCACGCCAGCCGCCATCGTCTGGCCCACCGCTCCCACGGGGGCGCGGTGCGCCAGTTGAGCGCGAGGGTGCGCCCGGCTCGCCGGAAGCGGCGGGGCATGGCCCGGAGGTCGAGCGATCGGGCGGACACCCCGACGCTCAACGTCCGGTCGAAGCGGGCACGGTCCTGCGGCGCGAGCTGGAAGGCGAGGTCGATGTCGTCGTGGAGCTCGGGGTCGTCGCGGTGCACGGCGTCGCGGACCCGCCACCAGCAGGAGGCGCGCAACGCCATGTTCGACCCCCACAGCGGGGTGTGCCCGAGCGCGAGATGGGTCGCGGCGTAGAAAGAACCCAGGTAGAGCGCGGTGAGCACGCGCGACCGCAGCGGCGGCAGGTCGTAGAAGGTGCCGGTCCCCGTGAGCGCCACCAGGCCGGGCTCGGCGGTGAAGGTGCGGTGGATACGCCACAGCCAGTCCGACGGCGGGACGGAGTCCGCGTCGCAGCGCACGATGACGTCCCCGCGGGCGGCGTCGTAGCCGGTGGCGGCGGCCGCGGGGATCCCCACGCGCGGCTCGGGGACGACGCGCGCCCCGTACCGGAGGGCGACGGCGGCGCTGCCGTCGGTCGACGCGTTGTCGACGACGACGACCTCGAGCGGGGCATGGCCCTGGGCGCCGAGGGCGCGCAGGCACCGCTCCAGCGCCACCGCGTCGTCCCGGACGGGGATGACGACCGACAGTGTGAGCACAGCCCTCCCCCGTGACGTCCCGCCCGCCGCGCCGGTAGCGCCCGGGCGTCCGATCTCTACACTCAGCACGGTGAGTATCTCCGAAGTCGCCACGGCCCGCGCACGGGCGCACCGGTGCCCGGGCCCGGGCCGCCCGAGGACGCGGTGATGACCCGGCTCGGCATCTACGACGCGCTCGCGCAACGCTGCGCGGACGCCGTCGTGCGGGCGTACTCGACGAGCTTCGGCCTCGCGACGCGGACCCTCCCCACCGTCCAGCGCACCCACATCCGCAACGTCTACGGCCTCGTCCGCCTCGCCGACGAGGTGGTCGACGGGGCCGCCGCCGAGGCCGGGGGCGACCGCCGGCGCGCCCTCGACCTGCTCGAGGAGGACGTCGTCAGCGCGGTGGCAACGGGCTACAGCACGAACGTCCTCGTCCACGCGTTCGCCCTCACCGCCCGGCAGGTCGGCATCGGCGCCGATCTCTTCACCCCCTTCTTCGCCTCGATGCGCATGGACCTCGACCGCGCGGACCACGACGCCGAGAGCTTCGCGACCTACGTCTACGGTTCCGCCGAGGTGGTCGGCCTCATGAGCCTGCGGGTGTTCCTCTCCGGCGAACCGGCCTTCCGGCGCGAGGAGCGGTACGCCCAGCTCGCGCCGTCCGCCCAGGCACTGGGGGCCGCGTTCCAGAAGATCAACTTCCTTCGTGACCTCGCCGACGACGGCGAGCGCCTGGGCCGCAGCTACTTCCCCGGGGTGGACCTGCGGGCCTTCACCGAGGCGGACAAGGAGCGCATCCTCGCGGACATCGACGCCGACCTCGTCCTCGCCGCCACGGGGATGGAGGCCCTGCCGCCCACGAGCGCGCGCGCCGTGCGCGTGGCTCACGGGCTCTTCGCCGAGCTCGCCCGCCGGCTGCGCGACACGCCCGCGACCGAGCTCACCCGGGCCCGGGTCCGGGTGCCTGGCCCCGTCAAGGCGCGGATCGCTGCCGCCGCTCTCACGCCGCGCCCCCGCGCGCGCGCCGAGCGGTCCGGCGGGGCCGGCCGGTGAGCCGGGCCTCGGGAACCGGCCAGGGCGGCCCCGGGAACGGGCGCAGCGCCGTCGTCGTCGGCGGCGGAATCGCCGGCCTCGCGAGCGCGGCCCTGCTCGGCCGAGAGGGATACGCCGTCACCCTCCTCGAGGCGCGCGCGGAGCTCGGCGGGCGCGCGGGCCTGTGGCGCAGCGACGGCTTCGCCTTCGACACCGGCCCGTCCTGGTACCTCATGCCGGAGGTGTTCGACCACTTCTTCCGGCTGCTCGGCTCGAGCGCGGCCGAACAGCTCGACCTCGTCGCCCTCGACCCGGCGTACCGGGTGTTCTTCGAGGAGCACGACCCGCTCGACGTCCGCTCCGACCGCGCCGACGCCGTCGGGCTCTTCGAGCGGATCGAGCCCGGCGCGGGGGCGCGCCTCGAGGCCTACCTCGACTCGGCGGCGGACACGTACGAGATGGCCAAGCGGTACTTCCTCTACACGAGCTTCGCCTCCTACCTGCCCCTGCTCACGCGGGACGTGCTCCAGCGCGGCCCCGAGCTCGCGCGGCTGCTCCTCGTCTCCCTCGAGCGGCGCGTGGGGCGCGACTTCCGCGACACCCGGCTGCGCCAGGTCCTCGGCTACCCCGCGGTCTTCCTCGGGTCCTCCCCGCGCCTCACGCCGAGCATGTACCACCTCATGAGCCACCTCGACCTCACCGACGCCGTGCTCTACCCACGCGGCGGCTTCGCCCGGCTCATCGAGGCTCTCGCCGACCTCGCGCGCGCCGAGGGTGTCGACGTGCGCACCGGGGCGCGGGTGACGGCTGTCCGGACCACGCCCGCGGGCGGCGCCGGCAACGGTGCGCGCGGCGCCGACGACGGTCCCGGCGCCCGTGCCGGGGCCGGGCCGGCGGCGCGCGCGGCGCACCGGCTCGCGGGCCGGCTACGGCGCGCCGGGACGCGCGCCCGGGCGACGGGCGTGGAGTACCGCGACGCCGCGGGGCAGGTGCACCGGGTGGAGGCAGACGTCGTCGTCTCCACCGCCGACCTCTTCCACACCGAGCAGGAGCTCCTGCCGCCGCGGCTGCGCTCGCGCTCGCCCCGGTGGTGGAGCAGGCGCACGCCCGGGCCGAGCGCCGTCCTCGTCTACCTCGGGGTCACCGGCGCGCTGCCTGAGCTCGAGCACCACTCGCTGTTCTTCACCCAGGACTGGCAGCGCTCGTTCGACCACGTCTTCCCGAGCGCGGGCACGCCGTCCGGGCCCTTCCCGGACCCGACGTCGCTCTACGTGTGCCGGCCCAGCGCCACGGACCCGGACGTCGCCCCACCGGGGCACGAGAACGTCTTCATCCTCGTCCCCGTGCCGGCGGACCCGGGGCTCGGCGGCGGCGGCGAGGACGGCGCCGGCGACCCCTGGGTCGAGGCGGTCGCCGACGCGGCCGTCGCGCAGGTCGCGGCCTGGGCGGGTGTCCCGGACCTCGCCGAGCGCGTCGTCGTGCGCAAGACGGTCGGGCCGGCGGACTTCGCGGGCGACCTCGGCACGTGGCGCGGCAACGCCCTGGGCCTGGCCCACACGCTGCAGCAGAGCGCCATGCTCCGCGCCGGCAACACCTCCCGCCGGGTGGCGGGGCTGTACTTCGCCGGGAGCACCGTCATCCCCGGCATCGGCCTGCCGATGTGCCTCATCAGCGCGGAGATCCTCCTCAAGCGCCTGCGGGGGGACACCTCCACCGGCCCCCTCGCGGAGCCGCTCAGGGCCCGTGGCGGTAGCGAGCGAGAGGGAGAGCCGTGAGCGTCGTCTACCTCCTCGTCCTCCTCGCCTCGACCGGGTGCATGGTGCTCCTCGACCGGCGCTTCCGGCTCTTCTTCTTCGCCTCGGCGCGGCGAGCCGCGCTCGTCCTCGTCGCCGGCGTGGCGTTCTTCCTCGCGTGGGACGTCGCGGGCATCAGCCTCGGCCTGTTCTTCCGGGGCGAGACCCCGTACATGACCGGCCTCCTCCTCGCGCCGGAGCTGCCCGTCGAGGAGCTCGTCTTCCTCACGTTCCTCAGCTACCTCACGATGAACCTCTACGCGGGGCTGCCGCTGCTGGTCGAGGCACGCCGCGCCCACGCGGGCCGGGGAGCCACGCCATGACGTACGCGGCCGTCAACGCCGTCTTCCTCGCCGTCGCCGTCGCCGCGGTCGTCCTGTGCCTGTGGCGCCGCCCGGGCCGCCTCCGGCTCGCCGCGGTGGCGGGGACCGTCGTCGTCCTCGTCGTGCTCACCGCCGTCTTCGACAACGTCATGATCGCTGCCGGCCTCTTCGACTACTCCGCGGAGGGCCGGTCGGGCCTGAGCGTCGGGCGCGCGCCCGTCGAGGACTTCGCCTACCCCCTCGCCGGGGCCCTCGCGCTGCCGGCTCTGTGGCACCTCCTCGCGCCGCGCGGGGCTCGGGGGGACGACGTCGGCGCTCGCAGGGCCGACGGTGCCGACGGTGCGCGGGCGGATCGTTCCCCCGGTGGGGCCGGCGGACGCGGCAGCGCCCGTCGACCGGCCGGAGGTGCCCGATGACCGGCGTGCGTGACGCGGTCGGCCGCCTCACCGCCGCCTCTCGGCCGCTCAGCTGGATCAATACCGCGTTCCCCTTCGGCGCGGCCTACCTCATGAGCACGCGGGAGGTGGACGTCCGGCTCGTCATCGGGGCGCTCTTCTTCCTCATCCCCTACAACCTGCTCATGTACGGGATCAACGACGTCTTCGACTACGAGTCGGACAAGAACAACCCGCGCAAGGGCGGGGTCGAGGGCGCGCTGCTCGACGAGCGCTGGCACCGGCTCGTCCTCCTCGCCTCGGTCACGTTGCCCATCCCGTTCGTCGCCTACCTCGTCGCGGCCGGCTCACCGCTGTCGTGGCTCGTGCTCGCGTTCTCGCTGTTCGCCGTCGTCGCGTACTCCGCCCCGCGGCTGCGGTTCAAGGAGCGGCCCGTCCTCGACTCCCTCACGTCGAGCACCCACTTCGTCTCCCCTGCCCTCTACGGCCTCGTCCTCGCCGAGCAGGGCATCGGGCGCGACGTGTGGCTCGTGCTCGCGGCGTTCTTCCTCTGGGGGGCGGCGAGCCAGGCGTTCGGCGCCGTCCAGGACATCAACGCGGACCGCGAGGGTGGCATCGCCTCGATCGCGACCGTCCTCGGAGCCCGCGCGACCGTCCGGCTCGCCATGGCGGCGTACGCGGGCGCCGGGCTGCTGCTCCTCCTCACCCCCTGGCGCGTCGCCGCGGTGCTCGTGCTGCCCTACCTCGCCATCCTCTGGCCGCACCGCAGCGTGACCGACACCGCCTCCGCCGTCACGAACCGCGGCTGGCGCCAGTTCCTCGGCGCGAACTACGCCGTCGGGTTCCTCGTCACGATGATGCTCATCTGGGCCTGGCGGGCCTGACCCGACTCTGGCTCGGGCGGACCTGACTCGACCGGCTCGGGCACACCCGAGGCGCGCGACGCCCGCCACGCTGCCACGTGTCCCGCGTGCCGTCATGACGGACCCTGCTCCGCGCCATCGGAACCTCACGGAACGTTCATGTCGCGATATGGATCATTGGTTGACCCGTGCAACAAACCTCCCTAGGCTCGCGCTCACGGGTGGTATGGCCCGTCGACGACGGCGCAGATGTCGACGACGACGCGGATCGTTGCCCACCCGGACGAAAGCGGCGGCGGGCAATCCTCCGACCGTTCAGCAGATTCAAGGGAGAATCATGGTTCGACGTTCGAGACCCGTCAGCCGATGGCTGACCCGAGGCGCGGGAGTGCTGCTCGCCAGCACCCTCCTCGCCCCGGTAGCGGTGAGCACCGCGCACGCGGACACCGTGGACCCACCCCCGGAGCCCGTTCAGACCGAGGAGTTCGACGCCCTCGTCTTCAGCAAGACGGCCGCCTTCCGGCACAGCTCGATCCCCGCGGGCATCGCGGCGATCGAGCAGCTGGGGGAGGACCACGGCTTCACCGTGACGGCGACCGAGGACGCCGGCGCCTTCACCGCCGAGAACCTCGCCCAGTACGAGGTCGTCGTCTGGCTCTCCACGACGGGTGACGTGCTCAACGCGGCGCAGCAGAGCGCCTTCGAGGAGTACATCCAGGCCGGCGGTGGCTACGCGGGCATCCACGCCGCGAGCGACACGGAGTACGACTGGCAGTGGTACGGCGACCTCGTCGGTGCCTACTTCTCGGGCCACCCGCCCGGCACGCCGGCCGCGACCGTCGTCGTCGAGGACCCCGCACACCCCTCCACCGACCACCTCCCCGCACGCTGGGACCGGACCGACGAGTGGTACTCGTTCCAGGACAACCCGCGCGGTGACGTCCACGTCCTCGCCTCCCTCGACGAGTCCACGTACACCGCCGGCGGGAACGCCATGGGCGACGACCACCCCATCGCCTGGTGCCACGACTACGACGGCGGCCGCTCCTGGTACACCGGTGGCGGGCACACCGACGCCTCGTTCGCCGAGCCGGCGTTCCTCGAGCACATCCTCGAGGGCCTGCAGACCGCGGCCGGCGTCGTCCCTGCCGACTGCAACGCCTCCCTCGAGGCGAGCTTCGACAAGGTCGCCCTCGACCTCAACACCCAGAACCCGATGGACCTGGCCCCGACGCCCGACGGCCGGACCATCTTCGTCGAGCGTGACGGCCGGGTGCAGATCGTGCAGCCCAACGGTGGCACCACCACCGCCGCCACGATCCCGGTGACCCAGGTCCAGGAGTTCGGCCTGCTGGGCATCGAGCTCGACCCGGACTTCGCCGACAACGGCTGGGTGTACCTCTACTTCTCCCCGCAGGGGTCGACCTCCGATCGTGTCTCGAGGTTCACCCTCGAGGGCGACACCCTCGACCTCGCCACCGAGCAGATCCTGCTCGAGGTCGAGGTCCAGCGTGACGAGTGCTGCCACGCCGGTGGGGCTCTCCAGTTCGACGGTGAGGGCAACCTCTACGTCGCGACCGGTGACAACACCAACCCGTTCGCCTCGGACGGCTTCAGCCCGATCGACGAGCGTGCGGACCGTTCGGCCTGGGACGCGCAGCGGACGTCGGGCAACACCAACGACCTGCGCGGCAAGATCCTGCGGATCACCCCGCAGGACGACGGCACCGCCACGATCCCCGAGGGCAACCTCTTCGCGCCCGGGACCGACCTGACCCGCCCCGAGATCTTCGCGATGGGCTTCCGTAACCCGTTCAAGATCGGCCTCGACCCGCGCACCGACACGCTGCTGGTCGCCGACTACGGCCCGGACTCCGGCTCCACGAACCCGAACCGTGGGCCGGCCGGCATGGTCGAGTGGAACATCGTCGACGAGCCCGGCAACTACGGTTGGCCCCACTGCGTCGGAGAGAACGAGCCGTATCGCTCGTACGACTTCGCGACGGGCACGTCGGGCCCCGCGTTCGACTGCGCGAACGGTGCGACGAACGACTCGCCCCACAACACCGGGATGACCCAGCTGCCGCCGGCCGTGCCCGCGACCATCTGGTACCAGAACAACGGCCAGCGGAACAACGCCCCGGAGATCGGCAGCGGCGGCGGAGCACCGATGGCCGGCGGGGTCTACGTCTACGACGAGGACCTCGTCTCGGACCGCAAGTGGCCCGCCTACTACGACGGCAAGGCCGCCTTCGCCGAGTGGAACACCGGCAAGCTCTTCACCTTCCAGATGAACGACGACACCACCGAGGTCGTCGACATCAACCGGATCCTGCCGACGACGTCCTTCGCCCGGCCGCACGCCCTCGAGTGGGGCGCCGACGGCGCGCTGTACATGATCGAGTGGGGCTCCGGCTTCGGCGGCAACAACGCCGACTCCGGCGTCTACCGGATCGACTACACGTCCGGCTCCCGTGCACCCGTTGCCAGCGCCGCAGCCGACGTCACGTCCGGCCCGGTGCCGCTGGAGGTGAGCTTCAGCTCCGAGGGGTCGCGCGACCCCGACGGCGGCGAGGCCACCATCAGCTGGGACTTCGGCGACGGCACGACCTCCACGGAGGCCAACCCGACGCACACCTACACGACCGCGGGCAACTACACGGCCACGCTCACCGTCACCAACGAAGCCGGGACGGCGACGTCGGCCACGATCCCGATCGCGGCGGGCAACACGGCCCCGACGATCACGGTCAACGGCCCGCCCAACGGCGGCTTCTTCAGCTTCGGTGACGTCATCGCCTACAGCGTGACGGTGACCGACCCCGAGGACGGGGAGATCGACTGCGAGAACGTCATCGTGCAGCCGGCTCTCGGGCACGACGAGCACGCCCACCCGTACGCCCAGTACCGCGGGTGCGAGGGCACCATCCCCGTCAACGGCGACACCGGTCACATCGGTGCCGACATCTTCGGGATCATCACGGTGACCTACACCGACGAGGGCGCGCCCGGCGTGGACCCGCTCACGAGCCAGGAGATCGTCCTCCTCCAGCCCAAGCAGAAGGAGGCGGAGTTCTTCGCCGAGACGGGCCGTCTGCCCGGTTCGACGAGCACCGGTGACGCCGGCGTGCAGGTCGAGGAGACCACGGACTCCGGCGGTGGCCAGAACATCGGCTTCGCCGAGGTCGACGACTGGTTCTCCTTCGACCCGGTCAACCTCATGGGCATCGACGGCATCCGTCTGCGGGCGGCCTCCGAGCCCGGCGGCGTCGTCGACATCCGGACGGGCGCCCCCGACGGTGAGTCGATCGGCAGCGTCACCATCCCGGCGGGCGGCTGGCAGGCGTGGGGCAACTACGACCTCGAGCTGCCCGACGACGTCACGACGGAGAGCGGCCCGCTCTACTTCGTCATCACGAGCGGCCAGGCCAACATCAACTGGGTCGAGTTCATGGGCCGGGGCGTGACGGACAACGCCAGCCCGGTGCTCACGCTCTCGACCTCGGAGACGACGGGCCCGGCACCGCTGACGGTGGACTTCACCGCCGCGGCGACCGACTCGGACGACGACACCCCGCTCACGTACGCGTGGGACTTCGGGGACGGCGCCACGGCCGACACGGCCGCGGCATCGCACACCTACACGACGGCGGGCGCCTACACGGCAACCGTCACCGTGACCGACGCTCGCGGAGCGAGCGCCACGGCGTCCGTCGCCGTCACGGTCCGGGCCACGGCCGGGCAGTGCTTCGCCGGCCGGTCCGACGACTTCACCGGCGACGCGCTGGACACCGACCGGTGGACGACCGTCGTGCGCGGGAACCAGGACCTCCGGGTCGAGGACGGGCACCTCGTCATCCCGACCGCCGCCAGTGACATCTACGGCACGGACAACGCCGGGGCGCCGAACATCGTCCTGCAGGACCTGCCCTCCGGCCCGTTCACGGCCACCACCAAGGTGACCATGCCCGGTTCTGAGGCCTACCAGCAGGCCGGCCTCATCATCTACGGCGACGACGACAACTACGCCAAGATGGTCTTCTCCGGGCGCGACACCGCCGGGCCGAACCCGGCCTCTCGGGTGTTCCAGCTGATCCGCGAGGAGAACGCCGCCCCCAACGAGGTCGGCGACTCCCTCACCGCTGCGGTGGGCGCGGACTACCCCAGCACGGTGTGGGTGCGCTTCACCAGCGACGGGGAGAACCTCGTCTCGTCGTACAGCGCTGACGGTGTCGAGTTCACCGACATGCCCGAGACGAAGTCGCTCGACGGCATCGAGAACCCGAAGATCGGCCTCCTCTCGCTGCAGGGCGGCGGTCGCACCCAGGCCCCGGTCGACGCCTCGTTCGACTACTTCACGATCACGCCGGACGACAGCGTGCCCGCGTCGACCCCGAGCGACGAGTTCGTCGGCACGAGCCTCGACGACTGCCGCTGGGACGTCGTTCGTCCCGACCCCGAGCACCTTCGGGTCGTCGACGGCCACCTCGAGCTCGATGCCACCACCGGTGACATCTACGGGACCGACAACGGCACGCCGAGCAACTTCGTGCTCCAGCAGCTCGACGGCGACTGGATGGTGGAGACCGTCGTCGACGCCTCCGCGCTGAACCAGCAGTACGAGCAGGGCGGGTTGATCGTCTATGTCGATGACGACAACTACATCAAGTTCGACGTGGCCGCGCGGAACGCCGCGGGGAGCGCAGTGACGCTCGGGCTGGAGGTGCTCAGCGAGGTTGGCGGCGCCATCCAGAGCCCGCAGCCTGCGGCGAACGTGGAGCAGGGCGTGTGGCACCTGCGCCTGCAGAAGGTCGGTGACACGTTCACGGGTTCCTACTCCGCCGACGGCACCGAGTGGACGACGTTCGAGCCGGTGAGCAACGCTCCCGCCGCCGCCAGCGGCCGGGTCGGGCTCTTCGCCCTCGGCACCTCCTCGACGGAGAACCAGACCGTCACGTTCGACTACTTCCGCGTCGATGGTGAGCCCGGTGAAGAGCCCGGTGAGCCCGGTGAGCCTGGCGAGCCCGGTGAGCCTGGCGAGCCCGGTGAGCCCGGTGAGCCTGGCGAGCCCGGTGAGCCTGGCGAGCCCGGTGAGCCCGGTGAGCCCGGCGAGCCCGGCGAGCCCGGCGAGCCCGGTGAGCCCGGTGAGCCTGGCGAGCCCGGTGAGCCCGGTGAGCCCGGTGAGCCCGGCGAGCCCGGCACCCCGGGTGAGCCCGGCGAGCCCGGCGAGCCCGGCGAGCCCGGCACCCCGGGTGAGCCCGGCGAGCCCGGCACCCCGGGTGAGCCCGGCCAGCCCGGTGAGCCTGGCGAGCCCGGTACCCCCGGTCAGCCTGGCGACAACGGCCAGGACGGCACCGACGGTCGTCCCGGCGGCAGCGGCTCCGGTTCGGGCGGCAGCGGTTCCGGCTCCGGTTCCGGTTCCGGCGGCACCGGCGGCGGCTCTGAGCTGCCGCGTACCGGCGCCGACATCGGCCTCCTCGCGATCGCGGGGATGCTCCTCCTCGCAGGGGCCGGCGTGGTCGCCGTCCGCACCCGTCGTATGACGGTCGGCGGCTAGTCCACCTGACGGAGGCCCCTGGTCAGCTTCGGCTGACCAGGGGCCTTCGCGTTGTCCCGGACCGACCTGGGCACGCGACTGTCCTCGGGCTGGGCGTGGCCATGCCGCGCGCTCCGGAGCTGGAGCTCGCCGAACCGTTGAGCGCTGTCAGGCGCAGGAGCCGGCGAACCGACCGTGGGCTGCCCCTGCACTGCCCGGCGCTGGACGCCGGGGTGCGGTCCGCTCGCCCGCGCGGCGGGACGCACCGATGACGAGAGCCCCGCTCCTGCGTCTGCAGGAGCGGGGCTCTCGTGTGCGGAGCCGCCTAAGAGAATCGAACTCTTGACCTTCTCATTACGAGTGAGACGCTCTACCGACTGAGCTAAGGCGGCGCGTCCTGGGCTGACCAGGACAGCGCGGACAACTGTACCGGGACGAGGCCCGAGGACCAAAGCGGCTCAGCAGGTGAGCCCGTCCGGGGGCAGGGTGCCCTCGAGGAGGTAGGCGTCGACGGCCTCGGTGATGCAGTCGTTCGAGCGTCCGTAGGCGGTGTGCCCCTGCCCCTCGTAGGTGACGAGGACGGCGTCGGCGAGCTGGTCCGCCATGCTGACGGACCACTCGTACGGCGTCGCCGGGTCGCCCGTCGTGCCGATGACGACGACGGGCGCGGCCCCCTCCGCCGCGATCGGCGCGCGCTCCGCGTCGGAGGGGTGCGGCCAGGTCTGGCACGCGATGTCCCCGAAGGCGAGCATGCTCCCGAAGGTCGGGGAGAGCTCGGCGAGCGTCTCGGCCTCCGCCCGCATCTGCTCGATGTCGGTGGCGACGGGGTAGTCGAGGCAGTTGATGGCCGGGAACGCCTCCTGGGCGTTGGAGCTGTAGCTGCCGTCGAGCTCGCGCTCGGCGCCGAGGTCGGCGAGGAGGAGGAGCTGGGAGCCGTCCTGGTCCTTCATGGCGGCCTGGAGCGCCGAGCTGAGCAGCGGCCAGTAGGCGTCCTCGTAGAGCGGCAGGATGATGCCTGAGGCCATGAGGCTCACGGTGAGCTCGCGGTCCGTGCCGGTGGGCAGGGGCGTGGACTCGGCCATGGCGAGGAGGTCCTGGACCTGCCCGACGGCGTCGTCGACATCACCGGACAGGGGGCAGTCGTCACCGGCGAGGCAGTCCTCGACGAAGGCGCGCAGCGCGTTCTCGAAGCCGACCGCCTGCCCCATGACGAGCCCGGTCGAGTCGAGCGCGGGGTCGACGGCGCCGTCGAGGACGAGCCGGCCGACGTTCTCCGGGAAGAGGTCGGCGTACGTGGCGCCGAGGAGCGTGCCGTAGGAGTAGCCGAGGTAGGCCAGCTGCGGGTCACCGAGGACGTGCCGCAGCACGTCGAGGTCGCGGGCGGCGCTGACGGTGTCGACGTGGGCGAGGAGCTCGCCGGTGTTCTCGGCGCAGCTCGCGGCGAGCTCCTCGGTGGCGGCGGTGTACTCGGCGAGGCCGGCGTCCGTGTCGAGGTCGTACTCGGCGGAGCGGATCTCGTCGAGCTCGACGTCGCTCACGCAGTCGATGGCGTCGGACTCCCCGACACCGCGGGGGTCGAACCCGACGACGTCGTACCCGGCGAGGAGGTCCTCGCTGAAGAGCATGCCGACCGCCTCGACGAAGCTCGTCCCCGACCCGCCGGGACCACCGGGGTTGACGAGCAGCGAGCCGAGGCGGGTATCGGCGTCCTCGGTGACGTGACGCTTGAGCGCGAGCTCGATCTGCTCGCCGTCGGGCTCGTCGTAGTCGAGGGGCACGGTTACACGGGTGCAGTCGAACCGCGAGCCGCACTCCTCCCAAGCGACCTCCTGGGCGTAGACGTCCTCGAGGCCCGGGGGCGGCGCGGGCAGGTCCGCGGCCGGGGCGGACGACGCCGCGCGGGTGGTCTCGGCGGACCTCTCCTCGGGCTCGGCGTCCGAGCAGCCGGACAGGAGGAGGGCGGCGACCACGAACGCGGTCAGGGCGGCTGGGCGCGCGGTACGTGACACGCCCTCACAGTACAAGCGCGGCCCCACCACCTCCCCCGACCATCCGCCAGCATCCCCCCGCTCCGCCACCCCGCGGCGCCCGGTACCCGCCCTCACCCACCTCCTCGTGATCATGCAGAAGTGCCGCCGGGCGCCAGCACTTCTGCATGATCACCTCAGGGCGGGGTTCGCCGGGCGGGAGGGTCAGGCCTGGGGGCGCAGGGCGACCATCATCGCCTCGACCGCGAGGAGCGGGGCGACGTTCCCCTCGAGCCGGGTGCGCGCCGTGGCGACGGCGTCCATCCGGCGCACGGTCTGCTCGGGGTCGGAGGACGCAGCGAGCTCGCGCACCTGCGCGCGGAGCTCGGTGTTGACGAGCTCGACGTCGGCGCCGAGCTGGACGACGAGGACGTCGCGGTAGAGGGACAGCAGGTCCACCATGGCGCCGTCCAGGACGTCGCGCTGGGCGCGCGTGGCGCGCCGCTTCTGGTCCTCCTCGAGCTGGCGCACCTGGGACCGGAGCGCGGGCGGCAGCGTGCGCTGGCCCTCTCCGCCGAGCGTGCGCAGGAGCTCGGCGCGCTCCGCCGCGTCCCGCTCCTCCGTCGCGGCCTTGCCCTGCGCCTGCGCGCGCTCGACGAGGTCGGCCGCGGCGAGGACGGCGTCCCCCACCCCGCGGATGCTCACCGGGATGGCGAGCAGCGCCCGCCGTCGGGCACGGGCGTCGTCGTCGCGGGCGAGGCGGCGCGCGATGCCCACGTGGCTCTGCGCCGCCCGCGCCGCGGTGAGCGCGACGTCGGGGTGGATCCCGTCGCGGCGGACGAGGAGGTCGGCGACGTCCTGGGCGCCGGGCACGCGCAGGGAGATCGTCCGGCAGCGCGAGCGGATCGTCGTGATGACGTCCTGCGGGCTCGGTGCGCACAGGAGCCAGACCGTGCGCGGCGGCGGCTCCTCGATCGCCTTGAGCAGGACGTTGGACGTCCGCTCGACCATGCGGTCCGCGTCCTCGACGAGGACGACGCGCCACCGTCCCTGCGACGGCGAGCGCTGCGCCGTCGCGACGAGGGGGCGCACCTCGTCGATGCTGATGATGACCCGCTCGGTGCGCACGACCGTGACGTCGGCGTGGGTGCCCGCGAGCGCCGTCGTGCACCCGTGGCAGCGCCCGCAGCCGGGCTCGTCAGGGTCGGTGCACTCGAGCGCGGCGGCGAACGCGCGCGCCGCCACGGACCGCCCGGAGCCGGGCGGCCCCGTCAGCAGCCACGCGTGGGTCATCGACCCGGCCGCCTCGTCGTCCCCGGTGACGGCGGGCTCGGGAGCGCCGCCGGCGAGGTCGCGGGCGACGACCTGCCGGGCGGCCCGGACCGCCGACCGCAGCGTCGCGACGACCTCGGGCTGCCCGACGACGTCGTCCCACACGCTCACGCCGCGCCCCCGGCGAGCAGCGGGGCGAGCCGGGCCCGGATGGCGGCGTGGACGTCATCGGGCGCCTGCGCGGCGTCGACGAGGAGGTAGCGCGCGGGCTCCGCGCCAGCGGCGGCGAGGAAGTGGGCGCGCACCCGCTCGTGGAAGGCCGCGGCCTCGCGCTCGAGCCGGTCCGGGGCGCCGGCGCGACGCGCGGCCGCGGCGGCGGGATCGAGGTCGAGCACGACCGTGACGTGCGGCATGAGCCCGCGGGTGGCCCACAGCGACAGGTCACGCACCTCCTGCTCCCCGAGGCCGCGGGCCCCGCCCTGGTAGGCGACCGAGGAGTCGATGTAGCGGTCGGTGACGACGACGGCGCCGCGCGCGAGCGCCGGGCGCACGAGGGAGTGGACGTGGTGCGCGCGGTCGGTGGCGAAGAGGAGCGCCTCCGTGCGGGCGTCGAGGTCCTCGCCGTGGAGGAGCGCCTCGCGCAGCACCCGGCCGAGCGCCGTGCCGCCCGGCTCGCGGGTGAGGACGACCTCGCGCCCCCGGGTGCCCAGCCAGTCCCCGAGCAGACGCGCCTGCGTGGTCTTGCCCGCGCCGTCGCCGCCCTCGAGGGCGACGAAGAGCCCCGCGCCGGCGGGGCTGGCGAGCGAGGCGGCAGCGGCGGGGAGTGTCACCGGCCCAGCGTAACGACGCCCGCCGACGCCGGACGCCGCCGCTCCCCAAGGCCGCCGCTACTCCCCCGGGTAGACGACACCGAGCTGGCGGCGCACCTCGTCCATCGTGCGCATGACGTCGAGCGTGCCCTGCCACGGCATGACGGCGGACTCCTGCTCACCGGCGGCGATGCAGCGAGCCGCCTCGGCGGCCTGGAACTGGAACCCGCCGTCGGGCACCTCGCTGACCTCGGTCCGCTCGTCGCCGACGACGACGGTGTAGGGGGCGGGCTGGTAGAACTCCCGCCCGATCTCGATGCGGCCCTCGTCGCCGCTGATGCTCGCGGTGGTCGCCGTCGTCGCCCACAGGCTCGCCGTGCACACGGCGAGGGTGCGCGCCCCGTAGCGCAGGACGACCGTCTCCTGGCCGTCCACCCCCGTGTCCGTCAGCTGCCCGACGGCGACGACCTCGTCGGGCACCCCGAGGATGTCGTGCGCGAAGGAGATCGGGTAGACGGCGAGGTCGAGGAGCGCGCCGCCCGCGAGGTCGGGGTTGAGGAGCCGGTGCGCGGGCTCGAAGTCGAGCCGCTGCCCGTGGTCCGCGTACAGCCCGGTGATCTGCCCGAGGCGGCCTGAGCGGACGATCTCGCGGATCGACGCCATGTGGGGCAGGAAGCGCGTCCACATGGCCTCCATGACGAAGACGCCCCGCTCGCGCGCCGCGGCGAAGACCTCCTCAGCCTCGGCGGCGCTGCGCGTGAACGACTTCTCGACGAGGACGTGCTTGCCCGCCCCGATCGCGAGGAGCGCGTTGTCGCGGTGCTCGCTGTGCGGGGTCGCGACGTAGACGACGTCGACGGCGGGGTCCGCGACGAGCTCGGCGTAGCTGCCGTGCGCGGAGGCGATCTCGTGCTCGGCGGCGAACGTCGCCGCGCGATCGGCCGTCCGGGAGCCGACGGCGACGATCTCCTGGCGCGTGCGGGGCCGGACCTCGCGGACGAAGTGCCCGGCGATGCCGCCGCTGCCGAGGATCCCCCAGCGCAGCGGCGGGGCCTGGGCGGGGTCCGGGACGGTCACGGCAGGTAGGGCGGTGGGCGCGGAGGTCATGGCGCCAGGCTAGTGGCGACGTGCGCCCACGGCGCCGTCGGGGCCGGCGCCCGCCGCTGGCCAGCGTGCGGCGCGATCAGCGGCGAGGGGCGTCGTCGTCCTCGTCGTCCGCGACCCCCGTGCGGGTCCAGCTGTACGGGCTCCGCTCCGCGTAGGACCACATGACGACGACCATCGCGGTGGCGGCGATGCCGACGACGCCGAGCGCGAACCCGAGCGGGATGACGTCGGTGAAGCCGAGGACGAGGGCGACGACGATGACGACGGCGCTCCCGACGGGGACGTAGAGGAACGCCTTCGAGCTGGTCGGGCCGGGCGGCTGGCCACTGTCGACGTAGTCCTTCATGACTCCACCCTGCCACGGGTGGCACCACCGTGTCCCGGCCTTCGTCCGGCCGAGGCCGCCCGACCTAGCGGCCCGAGCCGGGCAGGTCGCTCGTGGGGTCGTAGCCGTAGCGCACGTTCGCGCTGCCGGCGTCGATCGTCGACGCCGGCGCCCCGGCGGAGAGCGCCTCGGCGCGGGCAGAGCGCTCCCGCCGTCGGCGCTGGCCACGCTGGATGACGAAGACCTCGACGAGCGTGACGAGCGCGATCCCCCCGATGACGACCCCGAACGGGATGACGTCCGCCAGCCACAGCCCCACCAGCCCGATGATGAGGACCGAGCTCACCGCTGCGACGGCGAGGAGCTGCTTGGTCTGGGGCGGCATCGAGGCCTTCGGGTTCGTCTCCATGGATCCGATGGTGCCACGGGCGCCCGCCTGGTCATCCACCCGGCGGGTAGCGGCGGCCTACCCCTTGGGCGTGGCCTTCTTCGCGGGGGCCTTCTTCGCCGGCGCGCGCTTCGTCGTCGTCTTGCGGACGGTCGGCTTCTTCTTGGCCGGCCCCTTGGCCCTCTTCTCGGCGAGGAGCTCGAAGCCGCGCTCGGGCGTGATCTCCTCGATGTCGTCGTCCTTGCGCAGGGTCGCGTTCGTCTCGCCGTCGGTGACGTAGGCCCCGAAGCGCCCGTCCTTGATGACGACCGGCTTCTTGCTCACCGGGTCCTCACCGAGCTCTCGCAGCGGGGGCTTCGCAGTCGCGCCGCGCCCGCGCTTGGGCTGGGAGTAGAGCTCGAGCGCCTCGGCCAGCGTGATGTCGAAGATCTGGTCCTCACCGCCCGGCAGGGTGCGCGAGTCGGTGCCGCGCTTGAGGTAGGCGCCGTAGCGGCCGTTCTGGGCCGTGATGACCTCCCCGGACTCCGGGTCGGTCCCGACCTCGCGCGGCAGGGAGAGCAGGCGCAGGGCGTCCTCGAGCGTGACCGTCTCGAGCTGCATGGTGGAGAACAGCGACGCCGTGCGCGGCTTGGGCTTCGCGGCGGCCTTCTTCGCGGCGGGCTTCTTCTTCGCGGCGGGTGCGGCCGGCCCGTCGGCGGGCGCGGGGGCCGGGGCCGGCGCGGGATCCTCGTCCTCGGGCAGGACCTCGGTGACGTACGGGCCGTAGCGTCCCGTCTTCGCGATGATCATGTTGCCGGAGACCGGGTCGGGACCGAGCTCGCGGCCGTCCTCGGCGCCGGCGGCGAAGAGCTCGCGGGCCTTGTCCGGCGTCAGCTCGTCGGGGGCGACGTCGTCAGGGACGCTCGCGCGCTCGTCCGCCCCGCCGTCAGCGCCGGCCCGCTCGAGGTAGGGGCCGTAGCGGCCCACCCGCACGGTGATGCCCTCGCCGATGTCGATGCTGTTGACGGCGCGGGCATCGATGTCGCCCAGGCCCTCGACGAGCGTGCGCAGCCCGTCACGCTCGGCGTCACCGCGGTAGAATCGCGTCAGCCAGGCCACGCGCTGCTCCGTGCCCGTGGCGATCCGGTCGAGGTCCTCCTCCATCGAGGCCGTGAAGTCGTAGTCGACGAGGCGCGGGAGGTTCTCCTCGAGGAGGCGGACCACCGAGAACGCGAGCCACGTCGGCACGAGCGCCTGCCCACGACGGTCGACGTACCCGCGGTCGGTGATGACCGAGATCGTCGCCGCGTACGTCGAGGGCCGGCCGATGCCCCGCTCCTCCATCGCCTTGACGAGGCTGGCCTCGGTGTAGCGCGGGGGTGGCGTCGTTTCGTGCCCCTCGGCGGTCACCTCGTCGGTGTCGAGGGCGTCACCCTCGCGGACCTCGGGCAGCCGGGTCTCGCGCTGGTCGCCGCCGGACTCGCCGTAGCGGTCGGCGTCGCGGCCCTCCTCGTAGGCGGCGAGGAACCCGCGGAAGGTGATGACGGTGCCGGACGCGGTCAGCTCGGCGCGGCGCGCGCCGTCGGCGAGCTCGGCCGTGGCCGCGACCCGGAGGGTGGCGGTCGAGCCGCGGGCGTCGGCCATCTGCGAGGCGACGGTCCGCTTCCAGATGAGCTCGTACAGGCGGAACTGGGCGCCGGTCAGCTCCCCGGCCACCTGTGCCGGGGTGCGGAAGGAGTCACCGGCGGGGCGGATGGCCTCGTGCGCCTCCTGGGCGCCCTTGGCCTTGTCCGCATACATCCGCGGCTTCTCGGGGACGTACTCGGCGCCGTAGAGCTCCCCCGCCTGGCGGCGGGCGGCGGAGATCGCCTGCCCGGACAGCGCCGGGGAGTCGGTCCGCATGTACGTGATGTAGCCGTTCTCGTACAACCCCTGGGCTGTACGCATGGCCTCGCGCGCGCTCATGCGCAGCTTGCGGCTGGCCTCCTGCTGCAGGGTCGAGGTGGTGAACGGCGCGGCGGGCCGACGCGTGTACGGCTTGGTCTCCATCGAGACGACGCGGGCCGGGGACGTCTCGAGCGCCGTCGCGAGCGCGCGCGCCGTGGTCTCATCGAGGTGGACGGCCTCCGCACGGACGGCGGCGGGCTTGAGCGCGCCGTCGTCGCCGAAGTCCCGGCCGGTGGCGACCTTCTTCCCGTCGAGCGTGACGAGACGCGCGACGAAGGGCTTGCGCCCCTCGGCCGCCTCCTCGCTGCCGCCGGTGAAGGTGCCCTTGACGTCCCAGTACGACGCAGCACGGAACGCCATGCGCTCACGCTCCCGCTCGACGACCATCCGGGTCGCCACGGACTGCACGCGCCCGGCGGAGATGCCGGGCTTGATCTTGCGCCACAGGAGGGGGGAGACCTCGTACCCGACGAGGCGGTCGAGGATCCGCCGCGTCTCCTGCGCGTCGACGAGGCGCGTGTCGAGCTCACGGGTGTTCTCCAGCGCCCGGGCGATCGCCTCCTTCGTGATCTCGTGGAAGACCATCCGCTTGACGGGGACCTTCGGCTTGAGGACGTCGAGGAGGTGCCACGCGATGGCCTCGCCCTCGCGGTCCTCATCGGTGGCGAGGTAGAGCTCGTCCGCGTCCTTGAGCAGCCGCTTGAGCTCGGTGACCTTCTTCTTCTTGTCCGCGTCGACGACGTAGTAGGGGGCGAAGTCCCCCTCGACGTCGACGGCGAACTTGCCGAAGGGACCCTTCTTCATGTCCGCGGGGAGCTCGGACGGCTGGGGCAGGTCGCGGATGTGCCCGACGCTCGCCTCGACCTCGAACTCGGGTCCGAGATAGCCGCCGATGGTCCGCGCCTTCGCGGGTGACTCGACGATGACGAGCTTGCGGGCGGTGCTGGTCACGCGGGACCTTCCTTCGTGGGTACCGGGCGGGTGACCTCGGCAGAGTTTCTCGCGCTGACCGTACATCGTCCTCGCGCCGGAGCCGGAGCGGTGTGTGGAGGAGCTGCGTGGCGCGCGCCTCGTCGGCCTCGGTCACCTCCACCGTATGTCAGGTCTCCGGGACGATGCCGTCCGGGACGGCCCGCCCGGCCTGGCTGCTGGAGGACGCCGTCCCCTGCGAGACGACCGGGCGCAGCGCGTCGAGGCAGCGCCGGATGCTCGACGCGACGGCGCTCGCCGGGAGGAACGCGTCGTCCGGGTAGTGCCCGCGCACCCGCTGCATCTCGGCGACCAGACCCTCGAGCGCGTCGGCCGCCGCGGCGTAGTCGTCGTCACCGTCGTCTCCCGCACCCGAGGTCTGGGCGTGGCGCACGGTCTCGAGCGCGGTCGCGAGCGCCGCCAGCGCGCGGGCCGCCGCCGGCCGCAGCTCGGGCCCGAGCGCGACGCGTTCGTTCTCCGCGCGCTCCTCGGAGATGAGGATCTCGGTGAGGTTCTCGACGAGGAACGCGGCCTGGTCGAGCGAGCGCGCCTGCTGCACGCTGTGGGCGAGAGGCTCGGCGTAGTGGCGGGCGCGCCGGTTCCCGCGGCCGGCCTCCTCCGCCTCCCGCACGGCTGTGCGCATCGTGGCGATGAGGGGCTCGAGGGTGCGCCGGTGCGCCGCCCACTCGTCCGCGTCGGGCGGGGTGTCGCGGTCGAGGCCGTCCGCGAGGTCGCGCAGCTGCGCCACGAGCATCGCCCGCACGCGCATGACGGCCTCCTGCGCCGGGGCCAGCGGGAGCGCGGGGAACACCCACGTGACGCCCAGACCGATGGCGGCACCCACCGCCGTGAGGCCGGCGAAAGCCCCGACGTAGCCAGCCGGGTCGGTCTGGCCGAACACAAGCGTGAAGAGCGCACCGGTGACGACCCAGCTGCCCATCGAGCCGAGGACGCGCCACCCCGCGACGAGGACCCCGAGGGCCACGACCAGCGCCACGCCCAGGACGTTCGGCTCGCCCACGCTGTCGATGACGAGGGCGATCACCGCGCCGAGGGCGATGCTGGCGACCGCCTGCACGCTCTCGCGCACCGACCCCGCGAGCGTGAAGGACGTCGCGACGACGGCGCCCATCGGCGCGTAGTAGGGGTAGTCACCCAGCGGGTCCGGCATGGCGAGCCCGACGTACCAGGCGATCGCCGCGGCGACGGCGGCGCGCACCGCCATGGCGAGGCGCGGGTGCCGCGCCCACGTGCGCCCGAGCCAGCCGGGACGGCGCCGGCGCCAGCGCTCGAGAAGGTCACCCATGCCCCCATCGTGCCCCCGGGGGCGTTCCCCCGCGGGCCGGGAGCGTCTCCCCGCGGGCCGGGAGCACCTCCTCGACGGGGTAGCGCCGTCGAGTCCGGTCGATGACGAGGGCCACGGTGCCCATGACGGCCGCCGCTGCCGCCCCGAGCCCATATCCCGCCGAGGACGCGAGGAGCCCACGCCGGGAGCCGGGGTCAGGCGGGGCGGGGCAGGCCGAGCCGGGTCTCGACGCCCGGTGAGAAGTGCACCATCGGCGGCTCGCCCGGGAGCGGCAGCCCGGCGGCGACGAGGAGGCCGCCGGCATCGACGCGTGCCGTCGCCTCGTGCAGCGGCCACGGCGGGTGCTCGGCCGGGACGCGCCACACCCGCCCGGCGCGCCGGCTGAACGCCCACCACCGGGCGGTGAGCTCGACGACGAGGTCGTCGGGGTCCGCGATGCGCGGGCCCGCCTCGACGAGGGCCCGGACGCCGGCGCCGCGCGGCCCCGGGCCCGCTCGGCGCGAGCTGGCGTAGGCCACCCTGCCGCGCTCGCGATCGGTCTGCAGGGCCATGGCCGCCCACATGTACGGCAGACCGAGGACCCGGAGCGCACCGATGACGGGCAGGCGGGGGCAGTCGAGGGAGAAGAACCAGATCCCGGCCGTCCCGTCCCGGTCGCGGACGTACGTCCGGACGTTGACCTCCGGGAAGGTCGACAGGTGCGGGAGGGGCGGCACGCGGGGAAGACGGACGTCGCGCATCCGGAACGGCGTCACGCCCACCCACGCCCGGCCGTCGAGGTCATGGACTCTCAGGCCGGGCGGGAGGAGCGCCTGGACGGTCGTGACGGGAAAGCTCCAGTGGAGGAAGGTGATGTCCTCCCACCCCTGGACGTTCGCGGCCAGGCCCACCCTGTGCGGCGGGTCCTGGGCCGGCACCACGCGCTCCTCCCTCCGCCGGCGCGTCAGAAGACCGGCTGGCCGCCCGTGACGCCGAGGACGGTGCCGGACACGTAGCTCGCCTCGTCGCTGCCGAGGTACACGAACGCCGTCGCCACCTCGATCGGCTGCCCGGCGCGGCCGAGCGGTGTCTGCGCGCCGAAGTCCTCGACCTTCTCCGGCGGCATGGTCGCCGGGATGAGCGGGGTCCAGATCGGGCCCGGTGCGACAGCGTTGACGCGGATGCCCCGCGGGCCGAGCTCGGCGGCGAGGTTGACGACGAGGTTGTTGAGGGCGGCCTTCGTCGCGGCGTAGTCGAGGAGCGGCTCGGACGGCTGGAACGCCTGGATCGACGTCGTCACGATGATGCTCGCCCCATCGGTGAGGTGCGGCGAGAGCGCCTTGACGAGCCAGAACGTCGCGAAGACGTTCGTGGCGAAGGTCCGCTCGATCTGCTCCGGCGGGAAGTCCTCGATGCCGCCGGGGTGGGCCATCTGGAAGGCCGCGTTGCTCACGAGGATGTCGACCTGCCCGAGGGCCTCGATCGCCTGCCGCGCGAGCTCGGCGTTGGCCGGCTCGGTGCGCTGGTCCGTTGGCAGGAGCACGCAGGTGAGGCCGGCGCGCTCGACCTGACGCTTCGTCTCCTCCGCGTCGGCCTGCTCCTGCGGGAGGTAGGAGATCGCGACGTCGGCACCCTCCTTGGCGTAGGCGATCGCCGTCGCGCGGCCGATGCCGGAGTCACCACCGGTGATGAGCGCCTTCTTGCCGACGAGGCGCTCGCGGCCGGTGTAGCTCTCCTCACCGTGATCGGGGGTCGGGTCGAGGGCGGGCGTGGCGCCAGGCCACTCCTGGGTCTGGGCTGGGATGTCTGGGGTGTCTGTGCTCATGCTCAATGGTGCAAAGCACGGGGCTCGCGCGCACGTCGGGACGAGGGTTCCATGCCGGTCCGCGCCACACTCGTGACGGGTGTGACGGACGGGACGACGGCAACGCCCCATGCGTCACTCCTGTCACGGGTGTGGCGCGCGCGACGACCCCGGCGGCTCAGGCGGGTGCGAGGAACCCGTCGAGGACGAGTTCGCGCACGGCGGGCAGGACCTCGGCGGCGACGTCGTCGGCCGGGACCTCGAGGAGGGCGGCCAGCCCGGCGACGATCTGGCCGAGGGTGAGCTCGCCGTCGCAGGCGCCGACCGCCCCGGCGACGAGCGTCCCGGGCTGGACGAACCGGCCCAGGCCCCCGCCCTGCCGCAGGATGAGGATGCGCGGGTCGACTGCGCCCGGGCGCAGGTGACGCTCCTCGGTCACGTCCGGCGCGGTGACGAGGCGCTGCGCGGCGAGCGCGGCGTCGTCGTGCGCGGCGAGCCAGTCATGGGCGGCGAGGACCGCGCTCACGTGCCCGCCGAGCGGCTGGCGGGCCGGGCCGGTGACGTCCTCGACCCGGTGCCACGGCGGCCGGGCCGCACCGTCGGCCGGCCGGCGCAGGGTGAGGTAGCCGAACCCGACGCCCTCGACGCCGCGCGCCTCGAAGTCCCCGAGCCACGCGGCGTAGGCCGCCTCGTACGTACCGCGGTCGAGCCCGGCGCGTAGTCCTCCGTCCCGCAGCCACGTCTCGGCGTACTCCGCCGGGTCCTGCACCTCGCGCTGGACGACCCACCCGTCGAGCCCGGCGGCGGCGAGCCACGCCCCGACCCGCTCGCGCCAGTCCTCGCCCGCGTGGTGCTCCCAGTTCCCGAGGAGCTGGGCGACGCCGCCGGGGGCGAGGTGCGCCCCGACGCCCGTGACGAGGTCCCGCACGAGGTCGTCACCGCCGCGGCGTCCGTCCCGGTACTCCATGACGGGCAGGCCCGCGGCGTACGCGGCGGGCGGGGTGATGACGAACGGCGGGTTGGACACGACGAGGTCGAAGCGCTCGCCGGCGACGGGCTCGAGCATCGACCCGGCACGCAGGTCGAGGCGGGTGTCCGCGAGCGCGGCGTTGAAGGCGGTGAAGCGCAGGGCGCGCGCGGAGATGTCGGTGGCGGTGACCGACGCGCAGTGGCGGCTGGCGTGGAGGGCCTGGACGCCGCAACCGGTGCCGAGGTCGAGGGCACGCCCCCGGGCCTCGCGCATCGTGATCTGGGCGAGGGTGAGCGACGCCCCGCCGATCCCGAGGACGTGGTCCGCGCGCAGCGCGTCACCGCTCGCGGCCTCACCGAGGTCGGACGCCACCCACCACCGAGCCGTGCCGCCGGCGTCGACCGCCGCGTACGGCCGGAGGTCGACGGCGGCGACCGTCTCGTCGTCAGGCGCCTCGCCGGCCACGCGGACGATCCCGAGCCGCTGCGCCCCCTCGGCCCCGAGCGCCGGCAGGGCGGTGTCGAGCTCCCGGCGCGGGACGGTGTCACCGAGCATGAAGACGCGGGCGAGGACGGCGGCGGGCTCGCTGCCGGCGGCACGGGCCGCCCGCAGCGCCGGGACCCGCTGCTCGCGGTGGAGCGCGGCGGCCGCGAGCGGGCCGACGAGCGCGTCGAGCCCCTCGACGGTGAGGTCGCCGGAGACGAGGTCGGCGCGGAGGGCGGCGACGAGACCGGGATCGGTGCCGGGGGCGTCCATCACGTGCCCCCGAGCTCGCCGAGCACGCCGGGCAGCTCGTCGAGGAGCTCGCGGGCGAGGAAGCCGACCCGGCCCACGCGCGCGGCGAGGCGGTCCCCGGCCGCGCCGTGGACGTGCACGGCCCAGGACGCGGCCTGCACCGGCTCGACACCGCGGGCGAGGAGGCCCACGACGACGCCGGCGAGGACGTCACCGCTCCCGGAGGTGCCCAGGCCCCGGTCGCCGCTCGTCTTCTCCCAGACCTGCCCGCCGCCGACGACGAGGCTTCCGCACGCGACGACGGCGCCGTACCGCTCGGCGATGGTGCCGGCGGCCTCGGCCAGGCCGCCCTCCTCGATCTCGTCGACGCCGAGGAGCCGGGCCGCCTCCGAGGTGTTCGGGGTGAGGACGAGCCGCCCGCGCAGCTGCGCGAGGAGATCCTCCTCGAGCTCGGGCAGGACGCCGACGGCGAAGGCGTCGAGGGCCACGGGCGTGCCGGGCGCGAGCCGCTCGACGACGCCGCGCAGGAGCCGCTCGGTGCCCTCCGGCTCGTCGAGGCCCGGGCCGACGAGGACCGCCGCCGCCCGTCCGAGCCGTGACCCGAGCGCCTCGAGCCCGGCACCGGTGAGGGACCCGGAGTCCTCCTCGTCGAGCCCGACGACCCCCGACTCGGGGATCGCCACGGCGACGGGCGCGGCGACGGACCGCGCCACCCCAAAGGACAGCTTCCCGGCCCCCACGCGCAGGGCGGCGAGGCCCGCGAGCATCGCCGCCCCCGGCGTGCCGCGCGCGCCACCGACGACGACGACCTGCCCGCGCTCGTACTTCGAGGCGCCCGGCTCGGGCAGCGGCCAGGCGCGCAGCGCGGCCGGCGTGATGAGGCGCGGGGCGCCGTCGGCGGGGCACCCGGTCGGGTCAGCGGTCATCGGTCGTCGCCGGCTGGTCGGTCACAGGGGCTCCCTCGTCGCGGAGGTGGTCGGTGAGGTTGTAGTCCGCGAGGGTCCACACCTGGTCGTCCTCGTCCCGCACGAGGCGGGTCACCGAGGCGTTGCGGACCCCCGACGTCCGGCCCACCTCGAGGACGCTCTCCTCGTCCATCCCCTCGCAGACGTAGCGGAAGACGAGGACGACGGCGTCGTGGCACGCGATGAGCACGCGCTCGTGGTGGCGCTGGCGCTCGAGGTCGGCGAGGACGGTCCGCACCCGCAGGGCGATGTCCGCCCACGACTCACCGCCCGGCGGCCGGTAGTAGAACTTGCCGAGCCAGTCACGGCGCTCGGCCTCCTCGGGGTAGCGCCGGCGGATCCCCGCGCCCGTGAGCGTGTCGGTGATCCCGAGGTCGCGGTCCCGGAGCCGCTCGTCCACCCGCAGGGGCAGCTCGAGGCCGGCCACCTCGAGGGCGGCGCGGGCGGTGCCGAGCGCCCGGCGGTACGGGGAGGACCACACGGCGTCGGGGCGCTCGCCGGGCGCGAGGCCCTCGAGCCAACGGCCGAGCGCCCGCGCCTGCTCGATGCCGGTCGGGGAGAGCTCGACGTCGGCGTCCCGGGCCGGCACCTCGATCGTCTCCGCGCCCGTGCGGTAGGCGCGGGCCGCGGCGACGTTCCCCGTGCTCTCCCCGTGGCGGACAAGAAGCAGCTCGGTTGCACCCATGGCGGCCAACGTAACGGAGGGTGCGGCACCGTGCGCGCCGCCCCGCGCGCACCCCGCCCACCGTCCGACACCCCCCGGCCACCGCGCCGCCGCCGCGCGTTCACCGTGGGCGCCCGACCCGCGAGACCGCGCACGCCGGCCCCCTTCCCGTCGCCGTACCGGTGGCCGTAGCCTCGACGCGTCCCGCTCTCCGCCCGGACCACGGGCCTGCCTCGAAGGACCACACCACCTGATGATCTCCGCTGACCGAGGACGAGCTCCTCGCCGCGTCATCCCAGCCGCAACCGCCTCGCTCCTGCTCGTCGGCCTCGCCGCCCCCGCCGGGGCCGCCGTGGAGGACGAGAGCCTTGAGCTCACCCTCCTCGCCACGACCGACTCCCACGGCCACGTCTTCAACTGGGACTACTTCGCAAACGCCCCGTACGAGGAGGACGACGTCCTCGGTCTCACCCGGGTCGCGACGGTCGTCGACGACGTGCGCGCGGCCAAGGGTGAGGAGTCCGTCGTCGTCCTCGACAACGGTGACGCCATCCAGGGCACGCCCCTCACGTACTACTACGGCATGGGCGAGGGGGCGGACGAGGTGCTCTCGGGCGCCATCACCCACCCCATGGCGGAGGCGTTCAACCTCATCGGCTACGACGCCCAGGTGGTCGGTAACCACGAGTACAACTACGGGCTCGACATGCTCGGCGCCTACACCGCCGACCTGGACGCACCGCTCCTCGGCGCGAACGTCATCGAGGTCGCCACGGGCGAGCCCTACCACCAGCCCTACGAGCTCATCGAGCGCACGATCGACGGCGAGGAGGTGACGATCGGCGTCCTCGGCCTCGTCACCCCGGGCGTTCGCTACTGGGACAAGCAGCACGTCGAGGGCATCCTCGAGTTCCAGGACATGGTCACCGCCGCGCAGGAGTGGGTGCCGGTGGTCGAGGAGCAGGCCGACGTCGTCGTCGTCATCGCCCACACCGGCGAGGGCAACGTGCCCAACGACGCCTACGACCCGGAGCTGCTGCCCGAGGACGTCATCAACAACATCGCCTACCTCGCGCCGGGCATCGACGTCCTCGTCGCCGGCCACTCCCACCAGGACGTGCCCCAGCAGGTGTACACGAACATCGAGGGCGACCCGGTCCTCATGACGCAGCCCGCCTACTGGGCCCGCGGGGTCACCGAGACCACCCTCAACCTCGTCCCGGACGACGACGGGTGGCAGGTCGACTGGTCGGAGGGCAACGCCCCCGCCGCCGTCCCCCACTACGGCCACGAGACGGACGAGGACCCGGAGCTGGCCGCTGCGCTCCTCGACGCGCACGAGACGACGATCGACTACGTCAACACCCCGGTGGCCGAGTCGGTGACCGACCTCCCGGCCGCGACGTCGCGGTACGAGGACACCCCGATCATCGACTTCATCAACCACGTCCAGGCCGAGACGGTCCGGGCGGCGCTCGCCGGCGGCGAGCACGCCGACCGGTACGTCATCTCCCAGGCGTCGCCGTTCTCCCGCACCGCCGTCTTCCCCCGCGGCGAGGTGACGATCCGCGACATCGCGGGGCTGTACATCTACGAGAACACCCTGCGCGCGGTCGAGCTGACGGGCGCCCAGCTGCGCGACTACCTCGAGTACTCGGCGCGGTACTTCAACGAGGTCGAGGAGGGGGCGACGTTCGACCCGGAGACCGGCACCAACGCCGTCTACCCCGACCGGCCCGACGGCGTCCCGGACTACAACTACGACGTCGTCTCCGGCCTCGAGTACTACATCGACATCTCGCAGCCGGTGGGTGAGCGGATCGCCGCCCTGTCCTACCCGGACGGCACGCCTGTCGGTGACGACGACCTCTTCGTCATGGCGGTGAACAACTACCGCCAGAGCGGCGGCGGGGCGTTCCCGCACGTCGCCGAGGCACCGCTCGTCTACGACGAGCTCCTCGAGATCCGCCAGCTCCTCATCGACTGGGCCACCGAGCGGGAGGTCATCGACCCGGCCGACTTCTACGAGGAGAACTGGTGGCTCGTCACGGCGCCGGACCAGGTCCCGACGCCCACGCCCACGCCCACCGAGGAGCCGACGACCGCCGTCCCGACGGAGGCGCCGACCGAGCCCACCACCGCACCGTCCACCGACGGTCCGAGCCCGGCCCCGACCGCCGGTGGTGGCGGACAGCTCCCCGCCACGGGTGCCGCGACAGGCCCCGCGCTCGGTGCCCTTGCAGCCCTGCTCATCGGCGGCGCGGCCCTCGCGCTCACGGCGCGCAGGCGGCACCAGCTCGGCTGAGGCTGACGCGCACGCACCACGGGCCCCGCTCCTCCCGGAGTGGGGCCCGTGGTGGTTGGAGCGTGGCAGCCAGCCTCAGCCGACGCGGGCGTCCTCGCGGTCTGCGCGCAGCTCGTTCTCGGCGTCGATCTTGGCCGCCCGCAGCCGCGAGGCGATGACCGCCCCGAACGCCACGGCGGCCGCCGCGAGCGCGATGCCGATCCGGAGCACGTGGTTCGCGTCCGCCGGGACGCTCATCTGGACGACGGCCGGCGCGATGAGCACCGCCACGAGGTTCATCACCTTGATGAGCGGGTTGATCGCCGGGCCGGCCGTGTCCTTGAACGGGTCACCGACCGTGTCGCCGATGACGACCGCGGCGTGCGCCTCCGAGCCCTTGCCCCCGTAGTGCCCGTCCTCGACGATCTTCTTCGCGTTGTCCCACGTGCCGCCGGAGTTCGAGAGGAAGACGGCCATGAGGACACCGGCGCCGATCGACCCGGCGAGGAACCCGGCGAGCGGCCCGACGCCCAGGCCGAACCCGACCGCGATGGGCGCGAACGCCGCGAGCAGGCCGGGTGTCGCGAGCTCGCGCAGGGAGTCGCGCGTGCAGATGTCGACGACCTTGCCGTACTGCGGGCGGACCTCGCCGGTCATGATCCCGGGGTACTCGCGGAACTGGCGGCGGACCTCGAAGACGATGGCGCCGGCCGCCCGGGTGACGGCGTCGATGGCGAGGCCGGAGAAGAGGAAGACCGTGGCGCCGCCGAGGATGACCCCGACGAGCGTGACCGGGGAGATTATCTCGTAGCTGAGCATGGCCGCGACGACGCCGCTCACCACCTCGTCGCCCGTCTCGGCGATCGTGGCGAGGGACTGGCCCACGGCGTCGGCGTACGAGCCGAACAGGGCGGTCGCCGCGAGCACCGCCGTCGCGATGGCGATGCCCTTCGTGATGGCCTTCGTCGTGTTCCCGACGGCGTCGAGGTCGGTGAGGATCTGCGCACCCTCCTCGTTGACCTCGCCGGACATCTCGGCGATGCCCTGCGCGTTGTCCGAGACGGGCCCGAAGGTGTCCATGGCGACGATGACGCCGACCGTCGTCAGGAGCCCGCACCCGGCGAGGGCGACGAGGAAGAGGGACAGCCACACCGAGCCGCCCGCGAGGAGGAAGACGCCGCAGATGGCCGCGGCGATGATGCCGGCCGTGTAGACGGCGGACTCGAACCCGACGCCGATCCCCGACAGGACGACCGTGGCCGCGCCCGTCCGGGAGGTCGCCGCGACGTGGAGCGTCGGCTTCGACGTCGTCCCGGTGAAGTACCCGGTCACCCAGAGGATGACGCCGGCGAGGAGGACGCCGATGGCCACGGCGGCTGCGGTCACGACGCGCGGGTCGCCGCTGTGCTGGGCGAGCTCGTCGCTCACACCCTCGATCGCGGCGAAGGAGGAGGGCAGGTAGACGAACGCCGCGACCGCCCCGAGCACCGCACCCATGAGCGCGGAGATGTAGAAGCCGCGGTAGATGGCCGTCAGGCCGTTCTCGTTGCCTCGCACCCGGGTGATGAAGACGCCGACGACGGCGACGATCGCGCCGATGGCCGTGACGATGAGCGGGAAGATGATGCCCTGCTCCCCCATCGCGGCCTTGCCGAGGAGGAGGGACGCCACGAGCATGACGGCGTAGGACTCGAAGAGGTCCGCGGCCATGCCGGCGCAGTCGCCGACGTTGTCCCCGACGTTGTCCGCGATGGTCGCGGCGTTGCGGGGGTCGTCCTCGGGGATGCCCTTCTCGACCTTGCCGACGAGGTCGGCGCCGACGTCGGCCGCCTTCGTGAAGATCCCACCGCCCACGCGCATGAACATCGCGAGCAGGGCGGCCCCGAATCCGAAGCCCTCGAGGACGGCGGGGGCGTCGCCGCGGTAGATGAGGACGATGCCGGCGGCCCCGAGGAGACCGAGCCCGACGACGGACATGCCGACGACGCCGCCCGTGCGGAAGGCGATGCGCGCACCCTCCGTCCGCCCGTCAGGCCGCTGGGCGGCGGCCGCCACCCGCAGGTTCGCCCGCACGGCGAGCCACATGCCGAGGTAGCCGATCGCCGCCGAGAAGCCGGCGCCGAAGACGAACGCGATGGCGCGGCCGGTCTTGACGTCGGCCTCGCCCGGCAGGAGGAAGAGCAGCGCGCAGACGACGGCGGCGAACACCGCGAGGGTCCGGAACTGCCGGTTGAGGTAGGCCGAGGCCCCTTCCTGGATCGCGAGCGCGATCTCCTGCATCTTCGGCGACCCGTCGTCGGCAGCCAGCACCTGGCGCCGGAGCACCAGCGCTATGACGAGGGAGACCACCGCCAAGACGGCGATGGCCCCCACGATGGTCAGGCTTGTGGCACCCAGCTCGAGCATCCGCCCTCCTCGGCAGTGCGACGAGCACCGACGGCAGCGTCAGCGCTCGGACGGCGCAGGGCGGCATCCGCGCCGCCCCGCAGGTTGAGGCGGATTCTACGCACGGATCGAGCGGCCAGGTCTCCGAACGGCCCTCGACCATCCGGTACCGCTCAGCCGGTACCGGGCGGTACCACCGGGCGTCGCCGACGGGGCGGCGGCCTCAGCCGCGCTGAGGTGGGGGGGGGGAGGCACAGGTGGGGGGGGCGCGACCGGGAGGGGGGGGGGGGGGGCGTAGGGGGGCCGACAAAACAAGGAACAAGGGGGGGCACCCCCCCCCCCCCCCCCCACCCCTCGCCGTCTGTGTCCCGCCGGAGTCCGGCTGGTACCGAACCACCCCGAGAGGCGCCCTCCCCGACCCCGACCTAGCGTGGACAGCCCGCAGAAGGACAAGAGGAGACGCACATGAAGGCTGTCGTGTTCAAGGGCCCGTTCGATCTTGCCGTGGAGGAGGTGCCCACGCCCACGATCGAGGAACCGTTGGACGCGATCATCCGCATCACGACGGCGAACATCTGCGGGTCGGACCTGCACCCCTACGAGGGCCGCGCCGAGCTCGACGCCGGCATGGTCCTCGGCCACGAGAACATGGGGATCGTCGAGGAGGTCGGCTCAGGCGTCAACCGCATCAAGGTCGGCGACCGCGTCTCCGTCCCGTTCAACCTCGCGTGCGGCACATGCCGCAACTGCAACCACGGCTTCACCTCCGCGTGCCTGCGCGCCAACCCCTCCGGGCAGCCCGGCGCCGGGTACGGCTACCCCGCGATGGGCCCGTACTGGGGCGGCCAGGCCGAGTACCTACGGGTGCCGTGGGCGGACTTCAACCTGCTCACGCTGCCCGAGGGCACCGAGAACGAGGCCGACTTCACGATGCTCTCCGACATCTTCCCCACTGGGTACCACGGCGCCGAGCTCGCCAAGGTCGGTCCGGGCAAGACGGTCGCCGTCTTCGGCGCGGGACCGGTCGGGCTCATGGCGGCCTACAGCGCCATGCTCCGCGGCGCCGCCCGCGTCTTCGTCGTCGACAAGGAGCCGGACCGCCTGCGCCTCGCCGAGGAGATCGGCGCCACCGCGGTCGACTTCTCCAAGGCAGATCCGGCCGAGGTGATCATGGACGCGACGCAGGGCTTCGGGGTCGACTGCGGCATCGAGGCCGTCGGCTACCAGGCCCACGACCCGAGCGGCGAGGAGCACCCCGAGATGGTGCTCGACAACCTCGTCGCGGTGGTCCGGGCGACGGGCCACATCGGCGTCGTCGGCGTCTACATGCCCGAGGACCCGGGCGCGGCCACGGAGCAGGCCAAGGAAGGGCGGATCGCGTTCGACTACGGGCAGGCATTCACGAAGGGGATCAGCATCGCCGGGGGTCAGTGCCCGGTGAAGGCGTACAACCGCGAGCTGCGCGACCTCATCATCGCCGGGCGCGCCAAGCCGTCGTTCATCGTCTCCCACGAGCTCGACCTCGACTCGGCCGTCGAGGCCTACGACCGCTTCGACAAGCGCGAGGACGGCTGGACCAAGGTGCTGCTCCACCCGGGCAGCGCCGCGTAGGGCTCGCCTCTCGGAGGACGACGACGCCGCCTCCGCCCGCTCTCGGGCGGGGGCGGCGTCGCTGCGCGGAACTGGCCGAGCCAGCGGGCCCTCTCCCGTGGTGTCGCGGCACTCCTGCATGATCACGAGAGAGGGGGAGGGGGAGGGGGAGGGGGGCCGGTGTCCTGGCTCCCGACTCCGGGCGCCGGCGCCCGGTGGCCGGCGGCCGACTTCGGTCCCGTCTCCCGGAGACATGACGCGCGTCGCGCTCTAGAGTTAGCGCTAACAGTCACGCGCTCGGTCGTGGACGACGCAAGCGAGCGACTGGTGCACGGCCCTCTTTGGCAACGTACAGCGGCACATCCGGTCGGCCCGGGTGGGAGTCGCACAAGCGGGGAGGAGGAGACGATCAACGCAACGACCCAACCCGGTTACTGACCCACCACGTCGGCAGGTCCCGAGGACGCAGTCGCTTGGAGATCCGCACCGACCACCCGCGACAAACGACGTCGCCGGTGATCGAGGAGGGATCGGTGGCCATGAGCGAAGGCGAACTCACCCGCCTGGTCGTCCCGCCGGAGGGCGACAGGCCCTCGAGTGAGCGAAAGCAGAGCAAAGGAGCATGCGATGTCAGAACTCCCACACCCTCCCTCGTTGACGAGCCGGAGACCCAGAAGTAGAGCCTCGTCTCGCCTCCTCGCCGTCGGGATAGCAGGTGCTTTGTCCGTCGGGATGCTGGCAACCTCGCCGGCGGCCGTGGCCCAGCTTCCGGTCGAGGTCACGGCCCTGGCCACCGACGACGAGAACGCGCAGATCGACTGCAGCTCGGCGATCCAGTCCGACCTCACCGACGTGCGCGGCGACCTCATGCTGCCGACCGTCGGCAGCGAGTGGGGCTCGACCATCGCCTGGGCGTCGAGCGCGCCGGAGGTCATCTCGACGTCGGGCTGGGTGACTCGTCCGGCGAACGGTGAGGCCGCGGCGAACGTGACGCTGACGGCGACGGCGACCCTCAACGACGCCGTCGCGACCTGCACCTACGACGTCACGGTGACGCCGATGCCCGAGGAGAAGGTCTACGAGCGCTACCTGTTCGCGTCGTTCCACGGCGGGGACGACGGCGGCCGGAACGGCGAGCAGATCTGGATCAGCGCGTCCAAGGGCAACGACCCGTTCAACTGGTACGAGGTGAACTACGAGGACGGAACGTCCGTCTCCGACCCGATCCTCCAGACCGTGACCCCGCCCCGCGGGACGACCGGTCTGCGTGACCCCTCCCTCATCCGGTCCGCCGACGGCGACCGCTTCTACCTCCTGGCCACGGACCTCAAGACCTACCAGGACGGACAGTCCTGGTCGTACCGGCAGTCGCGCGGGTCCCGCAACCTCGTCATCTACGAGTCGGACGACCTCATCAACTGGTCCGAGCCGCGCTTCGTCGAGGTCGAGGACGAGCACGCGGGCAACGTGTGGGCGCCCGAGGCGTTCTACGACCCCAACCTCGGCCAGTACATCGTGTTCTGGTCCTCGAACCTCTACCCGGACACCGACATCGCCAACCGCAACACCTCGCAGATCTCCTACAACCGCGTCCGGATCGCGATGACGCGGGACTTCGTGACCTTCACCGAGCCGACCAGCTGGATCAACCTCGACCGGTCCACCGGCCGGCAGGGCTGGGGCATGATCGACTCGACGATGATCGCCACGGACGACAAGATCTACCGCCTGACGAAGGACGAGAACGGCTTCCGGGTCCTGCTCCAGTCCATCGACTCGTGGGAGGACCTGTACGACACGTGGGGCGCGGAGGAGACCACCCCGCACGTCGTGAACCGGAACCCGATCAACCCGCTGACGGAGAACCCGAACGCGTGGACGATGGTCGGCGACCCGAACGGGTCGAGCAAGTGGCAGATCCCCGGCCTGAGCGGCGGGAACCTCGAGGGCCCGCTCGTGTTCAAGGACAACGTCGAGGACATGTACTACGTCTTCATCGACTACGCCTCGGGCGGCGGGTACGTGGCCTGGCGCTCGCCCTCCATGGACCTGCCGCCGGACGAGTGGGAGTACCTGGGCCAGTCCTGGTGCAACACCACGGGCCTGTCCAGCAACTGCACGGCGGAGTCGGAGACCTCGCCGTACTGGTCGCTGCCGGTCAGCCCGCGCCACGGGTCGGTGCTTCCCGTCACGCTCGAGGAGTGGGAGGCCGTCATGAGCCACTACAACTCCCCGGTCCACGTGGAGACCTCGCTCGTCACGGAGGACGGCTCCGCCGTCGCCGAGGACGAGTGGGTCAACGAGGCGCCCGAGCTCGAGGTGACCTGGACGGACTTCAACGGCACCGACCACGCGCCCGCGTGGCTGCGCCTGGTCGAGGGCCACAACGACGGACCTCGCGTCGTCTCGCCCGACATCATCACGTCCGGGATCACCCAGGGTATGACGCTGCCGGTCAACGCGGTCGAGGGGACGAACTGGGCCCAGGTCGAGTACCGGGACGCCTCCCTCGGCGGAGACGACGTCATGCTGTGGACCGTCGACGTGTCCTACAAGCTCGACACGACGGCGCCGACCGTCACCGCCTCGGTCGACGGCGCGGAGCTCGCGATCGCGGCGACCGACCCGGCGCCCGCCAACGGCGCTGAGAACTCGGGCCTGGCGTCCTGCCAGTACCAGGTCGAGGACGGCGCGTGGACGGACTGCGCGCCCACCGTCACCCTCGACGCCGCGGCCAGCGACCGCACGATCACCGCCGTCGCGACCGACAACGCGGGCAACGAGACGACCGTGACGACGGTGGCCGAGGGCACGGGGCTCGACGTCACGACCGACGTCGCCATGCGCTGCGTGGTCGGCAGGACGGTGCTCGCCGTCCGGCTCGGGAACGACAGCGAGGTGCCGGTGAACCTCGAGGTCTCGTCGAGCTACGGTTCGAAGTCCTTCACGAACCTCGCGCCGGGCAGGGGCGTCGCCCAAGCCTTCACGACCCGCGCGGTGAACATCCCGGCGGGTGAGGTCGAGGTGACCGCCCGCGCGATGATCGACGGCGAGGAGTTCACGCAGACCTTCGTCGAGGACTACTCCGCCTCGAGCTGCGGCGGCTAGCTCGAGCGGATCGGCCGGATGCCGGCGGCGAGGACCCCCTCGCCGCCGGCATCTGTCGTTCCACCGAGCCCGCCGCGCGCCTCCGAGTTCCGGCGGCCGACGGGCAGCTCACCACTGACAGCCCAGTCGCTCCAGGCGAGCGTCAGATCGCGCGCGCACTTATCGCGAGCGGTCCACCCAGGTGAGGATCTGGGCGGCCGCTTCGTGAGGGGCGAGCCGGCTGTTGTCGAGGCGCATGTGGCGGTGCTCGCTGAGCAGGAGGGCGCCCGGAAGCGGTAGGCCGAGACTGGCCTCATGCCCCGTGTTCATGACGAAGCGCTCCATGTCGCGGACGTTGGAGTCCGACCACGGCACGTCCCGCTTTGACCGCTTCTCCGCCAGGCGCAGCTCGGTCCGGTTCCGCTGCAGGCGCGTGTCCAGGTCCGCGGCCAGCTCCACGAAGGCCACATCCGCGCGCCTTTCGACATAAGGGCGGATGTGCGTGGCCAACTCGTCAGCGTCCGTCTGCAGGTCAAGTCCCCAGACGTACGTGAGCAGCAGGTCCGTGCCGAACGAGGCGGCTTCCTCGACGACCTGAGCGCGCCAGGTGCTCAGGAGGCGATTGAACGGCGGCGTGCCGTAGTCGAAGACCTCCAGGAGAGGCTCGATCAACGCGTGGTTGTGGAGCAGGCGGAACTCGCTGCGGTTGGCGATCTCCCGTCCGACGGTCATCTTCCCGACGGCGGGAGGACCGAAGATGACAAGGAGCCGCATGAAGCGACTCTGCCACACAGGGGTCAGCGATCTACGCTGCCCGCCCATGCGCGCACCCCGAGGCGCCTCTCCTCACCCGCACGAGACGCAGTCGTTTGCGCCGTCTTCCTCTCGTGAGCACACTGCGCTTCCGCATGATCACGAGAGGAAGACGGACGTTGCCCGGGGTTAGCCGCAGGTGCGGGCGCCGTACGCAGCGGTCACGGTCGTCGTGCCGGGCAGCCCGTCGGCGGTGGACGACACCGTCACCTCTCCGGCCGGTACCGATCCGAGCCGGGTGGTGAAGGCGACCGACGTCGAGCGGTCCGCACCCAGCGTCACCGTCTTGGACCCGTACGGGCTCGTGATGACGGCCTCGACCGGCTGGTCGGACTCGTTCGTCACCCGCGCCGTCTCGACGACGCGGCCGACGACGCAGCGCGTATCCGCCACGACCGAGACCTCGAGCCCGGGCGGGAGCTCCGGGTTCGCGGCGCCCGGTGCGAGCACCTGGAGGCTCCGCAGGCCGGCGTCGCCCGGCGTCCAAGCGGTCGTCACCGCGACGTACCGCGCGGTCCGGTCGACGGCCACGCTGCCCACCTGCTCGCCGGCTGCCACCTCGGCGACATCCTCGAAGGTCAACCCGTCGTCGCTCGTCGACACCGTGAGGCCCGGCGCCGCGGCGCCGTCCCACGTCGCAATGACCGTGCCGATGTCGCGGGCGGCACCGAGGTCGGTCACCATCCGCCCGCCCGGGCCCGGCACCCACGAGGTGCTCGGGTCGCCGTCGACGGCGAGCGACGGTGACGTCATGCCCGCGGGCAGCACCGACGCCGGGAACGTCAGCGTGCTCAGCGCGTAATCCGGAACGGGGTACGGCGCAGCGTCGAGGAAGAGCAGGCGGGCCGTGTCCTCGGCCGCGTCCGCCCCGACGACGACGGCGCGCGTCTCGCCCGTCGCGACGTTGCGGACGTCCACCGCGGCCGCAGCGCCCTCGGGCGCCGTCAGCTCGATGCTCCGCCCGTCCGGCACCGACGCCGCCAGCCCGGCGAGCCCGCCTTCGCCGTCCCCGGCACTCACGACGAACCGCGGCGCGAGGACGACGGCGCTCCCGGCCGGCACCTCGACCTCGAGCTCCGACGAGCTCGCCCCCACGGTCTGCGACCCCGCGTAGAGCGCCACCTCGGCGCCGTCGTGGGGGACGGTGACGGTCGTCGTCATGGCGTCGGGGCTGAGGTTGAACAGGGAGACGTAGCCGTCGAGGTCGCTCACGAGCACGGCCTCGTCGTCGGCTGTCGCCACCGCGCGCCCCGCCGTCGCAGCGGTCACGGCAGCGTCCCCGACCACCATCTCGACGAGCGCGCCGCCGCCGTCGTCGGCGAGGCGGATCGTGTGCCGGGTGTCCCCGGACCGCGCCACCGTGATGGGCGCCTCGGCGCCGCGCACGACGAACCCGCCCGTGTCCTCGACGTTGATCCACCCGCCGGCCGACTCGAGGATCTCGTCGCCGCGCTCGCGGTGCCGCCCGACGGTCTCCCACGTGACGCCGTCGAGCGAGGTCTGGACGAGGTACTCCTGCCCGGCGGCGGACTCCCAGCCGAGCTGGGCGTGCGCGACGTCGCGCGCCTCGCCGAGGTCGACCTGGATCCACGAGTCGCCGCGCGTGCGGTCGGCGCGCGAGACGGCCCACCGGGTGGAGGCGTTGCCGTCGGTGACGAACCCGGGGGAGCGGCCCTCGTCGTTGCTCGACGCCGTCGCCGGGCGCCCGGCGGCGAGGTTCGCCCCGCCGCCCGGCCCGAAGACCCGGAAGTGGTAGAGCGAGTACCCGTAGTCCGGGTTGCCGCGCACGCCCTGCATGCGGACGTAGCGGGCCGTCACCGGCCCCGCCTCGCCGTCCGCCCGCGCGAGGCCGACGTCGTCCAGCCGCGCCACGTTGGCGTCCTCCGGCGCGTTGCCGTAGCGCTCGACCGTCGTCCACGTCTCGCCGTCGAGCGAGGTCTGCACGAGGTACTCCTGGCCCGCGGCGGACTCCCACGCGAGGCGGACGGCGCCCACCTGCGTCGCGGCGCCGAGGTCCACCTGCACCCAGGAGTCGCCGCGCGTGCGCTCCGCGGGGGCGACGGCCCAGCGCGTCGTCGGGTTCCCGTCGGTCACCCGGCCCGCCTGGCGCCCGTTCCCCGTGTCCTCGCTCGAGGCCGCCGCCGGCTTCCCCGCCGCGAGGTCCGCCGCGGCGTCGGGTGCGAAGACGTGGAAGGCGTACATCGAGTACCCGTACGTCGGGTTGCCGCGCACGCCCTGCATGCGCACGTACCGGGCGCTGACGGCGTCGAAGGAGAGCTCGTCCACGCGGGCGGCGTTGGCGTCGGCCGGGTCGGTCGGCCGCTCGACCGGGAGGGAGGCCGTGACCTCGCCCTCCGCCGTCGTGTACGTGCGGGAGCCGTCGAGCCCGTTGTACCCGCTCATGTCGAGGTTGCGGACGTGGACCGTCCCGTCCCCGCTGCCCGCGCCGGAGGACGCGTAGATCGCCGACCCGGTCGGCAGCGTCACCTGCCCCGCGTAGCCGTCGCCGATCCGGAAGAGCGAGGACGTGCCCTCGAACCCGTCCCGCGGCCCGGTGTAGGTCCGCACGGACCGCTCGTCCACGCGCGCCCCGGTGGTCGGGTAGAGGAACGGCGAGCTGCCGGAGATGTGGAAGAGCCACGAGTCGTGCGCCGGCACCCACGGGAACTTGACGAAGCCCTGCCGGCTCACGGCCCCGGCCCACGCCGCCTCGGACTGCTGCATGACGATCCCCGGCTCCGCGCCGAAGTCGCGCACGCCGGCGAGCGCCGCGAAGAGCTCGTCCTCGGGCGTGGGGACGACGGGCCCGGCCCCGGACTCCGCGGCGTGGACGTGCAGCAGGTAGGAGATGGCGATCTCCGCGCGCGCCTCGGGCTCGTACTTCGGCTCCCCGGAGAACTTCGTCAGCCGGTACACCGGCGGGTACATCTGGTAGTCGGTGAGCGCGGCGGCGAGGGAGGCCTCGGCGCGGGCGGCGTGCGGGTTGCGCAGCACCTGCCCCTGGAACGCGAGAGGCAGGACGTCGCGGCCGTAGAGGAACTCGCGGTCGTTGACGAGCGGCATGAGCGGCTCGCCCTGGGCGGACATGACCATCTCGATCGTGCGCCACAGCTCGGCCGAGTTCGGCTGGGTCAGGAGGATCTCGGGGATCTCCTGGTCGGCGAGGAGGAAGTGGATGGCGTTGCGGGCGCCGGAGCGCCAGATGTCCGACTGGTAGTGCGGCCCGAAGGAGCCGTGGTTCTCCACGAGGTAGGTGTCCCAGATGTTCTGGGTCGTGTTGCTCGAGATGGGCTTTCCGGCGACGACGGCGGGGTTGTTGCGGTCCGCCGTCGGCTGCCCGGCGGCGTTGCGGCCCCAGTCGGCGAGCTGGGCGGCCCAGCGGCCGGCGTCGGGGTCCTCCGGCGCCCACGCGAGGCCGGGTGCGAGGGCCTGGGTGTAGACGCCCGCCTCCTCCAGCGCGGTGTCGCCGTCGTGGTTGCCCTGCGGCCAGTGGGCGTTCCACCCGCCGGAGAGCGGGTCGCGACCGAAGTTGAGGTCCGCGGTGTAGCGGGCCTGCTCGGCGGCGATGGTCGTGAGGTTCGCCTGGGTCGTCGCGTCGAGCTCGTCCCACAGGAGCCGGCCGGCGGCGAGGAAGTAGGACTGGAACGTCGACTCCCAGAAGAGCTGGCGCCCCCACGTGCCCTGCGGGTCGACGAGCCGGTTCGACGCCGCGTAGTGCGTGATCGTCGCGAGGGTGTGCTCGCGCAGGGCGTCCTCGCTCGTGCCCGCGAGCTCGGCGTCGTACTCCCCGTGCGTGAGGAGGACGGCGTTGCCGAGGACGACGGCGAAGTTCATGTCCCGCAGCTCGTAGATGCCCGCGGCGGAGTCGTAGACGGACTCGGTCCAGCGCGTGTGGCGCAGGAGCGCCTCGTAGTAGTGGGCAGCCGTCGTGTCCGGGGCGCCGTACGCCGGCGCTTCCTCCTGCGCCTGCTGCGGAGGCGTCGTGTCCGCGGCGGCGGGCAGCCCGGGCAGGAGCAGCGCGGCGGCCGCGGCGAGGCCCGCGAGCCGGCGGCGGGTTAGTCGCCGCTGCCGCGGCGGGCGCGGCTCGGAGGTGCGGGTGGTCGTGGGGATCGCGCTGCGTCGCATGCCGGCACCTCGTCGTCGTGTGAGCCAGGGCGGGCGGGGGAGCGGCGCATCGTCAGCTCCGGCGACGGCGGCACCCCAGGTCCGTCATGGACGTTACCAGGCGCGTATGACAGCGCAGCCATATCGGAAGCGCCTCGCGAAGTCGCCGCGCAACGGCCCCGCGGGGTTTGGAAGCCGTCGACTTGCCAAATGGGTGAAGTTCGGGGCGCCTCGACCATGGGTGGTACCGTCCTCGACTATCGGCTACGAAAGTTTAGACGTTCGTCTAGACGGGTAGGCGGGACATGAGCCAGCACCACGATCCACCGGTGGCTGGGAGGACGACGGGGACGAACGCCGCCGACGCCCTCAAACAACGCGGAAGGTTCAGGGGCGGATGAGCGACGAAGCACTCGGCCGTGCGCGGGCGCGCACGGCGTCGATGGCCCGACGGGCACGGCGCACGAGGACGAGCACCATGAGCGGGGCCGCATCATGACCGCGGGCGGCTTTGCGGCCGCGCCGACGCGGCCGCGGCACCGGACCCGGACGACGACGGCGACCACGGCGGCGGATACGACTGCGACGCCCGAGAAGACGACGGCTCCCGCGCGGGCGAGGGGCACGGAGGCCAGGCTGGGGCCGGCGGCCATCGTGTCCGCGCTGCTCACCGGCGTGCTTGTCGTCGCGGTCCTGGCCGCACTGGCGCTCGCCGTCGCGCCGCGGGTTCTCGGGGGAGCGCCGCTCACGGTGTCCTCGGGCTCGATGGAGCCGCTCTACTCGGCCGGCGATGCCGTTGTCGTCGTCCCGGTCGCGGCGGCGGAGATCCAGGTCGGGGACGTCGTGGCGTTCCAGCCCGTCTCCGACGACCCCACGCTCATCACGCACCGGGTGGTCGCCACGGTGCTCGGCGGTGAGGGCGGCACCCAGTTCGTCACCCGCGGTGACGCCAACGCCGCCGATGACGCCCCGATCGTCGCGGAGCAGGTCATGGGCCGCGCGCTCTACCACGTGCCCGCCGTGGGGCGGCTGGGCACGTGGGTGGGCGACAACGCCGGCGGGTTCGTCGCGGCCACCGCGATGGCCCTCTTTGCCTACGCCGCGGTCCAGCTCGTCCGGCGGTAGACCCGGACGGCGACGCGGAGCCCGACGGCGGTCCTCGCCTTTCGTCGCACCGCACGCGTCGGGCGCACCCCCGGGGAGTGATGAGATGTACGCGTGAGCTCACTCCTTCCCCTCCTTGACGACGACGCGCCGGCGCCCGGCCGCCGCGAGCGCGGTATCGCCCGCAAGCGGCGCAGCCGGCTGCCGGTGTTCGTGGGTTGGGGCGTGGTGGTCGCCATCGTCCTGCTCGGCGTCGCGGTGATCCTCCTCGCGCTCGACGCGCGGACCGCGTACGCCGAGCTACGGGCGGCCATGCCGCAGGTCTCCGAGCTCAAGGCGCAGGTCCTCGCGGGGGACAACGAGGCTGCCGCCGCGACATCCGCCGAGCTCCAGGAGCACACGAACAAGGCGCGCGACGCCCTCCACGGCCCACACTGGGCGCTCGCGGGCATCATCCCCGGCATCGGCCCCAACGTCGACGCCGCGCAGACCGCCGCCGTGGTCGTCGACGACCTCGCGACCGATGTCCTGCCGGACCTCGTCTCCGTCACCGACGCGGTGAGCCCGGCCGCCCTCGCCCCAGTCGACGGCCGGATCGACCTCGTCCCCTTCACGACGGCGGCGCCCACGGTCATCGCGGCCAACGAGGCGGTCTTCGCCGCGACGGAGCGACTCGGCACGATCGAGTGGGACGCCATCCACGAGCGCCTCCGCACCCCGCTCGCCGAGCTCGAGGCCGAGCTCGGCGACGTCGCCGCGCTCACCGAGACCGCCGCCCGTGCCGTCCAGCTCATCCCGCCCATGCTCGGCGCGGACGAGCCCCGGCAGTACCTCCTCATGGTCCAGAACAACGCCGAGCCCCGGAGCACCGGCGGCCTCACCGGGGCCTTCGTGCTCCTCCGCGCCGAGGCCGGCGCGATCTCCCTCGTCGACCAGGGACCCGCGGGCTTCCTCGGCTCCTACACCGAGCCGGTCCTCGAGCTCACCGATGCCGAGGTGGCCCTGTTCGGCGACCAGATCGGCCGGTACCCGGGGAACATCACGGCCACGCCGGACTTCCCCCGCAGCGCCGAGCTTGCGTCCGCAATGTGGCGCACCACCCACGGCTCCGAGCTCGACGGCGTCGTCAGCATCGATCCCGTGGCACTGGGGTCCATGCTCGCCGCCACAGGGCCCGTCACGCTGCCCACCGGTCAAGTGCTCACCGCGGCGAACGCCGCCCAGACGATGCTCAACACCGTCTACCTCGAGATACCGGACCCGGCGATGCAGGACGCCTTCTTCCAGGTCGCCGCCGCAACGATCTTCTCTGAGGTAATGGCCGGCGCCGGCAACCCGGCGGCAGCCGTGGGGGCCTTGACGCTGGCCGCGGACGACGGCCGCCTCATGGTGTGGCCCGCGCGGCCGGAGGAGCAGGCGCTACTCGCCGCGTCGACGCTGACTGGAGAGCTGCGCGGGCGGGACGGCGACGCCCCGGTCATCGGCGTCTACCTCAACGACCTCAGTGCTGCGAAGATGGCCTACTACCAGCGCATGGACGTCGACGTCACAGCGAGGGCGTGCCACGCGGACGGCTCCCAGGACCTCACCGTGACTGTCACGGTCGCATCGGAGGCGCCGGAGAATTCCGCGGATCTTCCGGTCGCACTCGCGGGCAACGGAGAGGTCGTCGCGCCGGGCGACATGCGCTCGCACCTCCTCGTCTACGCGCCCGAGGGGGGCCGCATCACCGCAGTTCGTGCCGCAGACGGAACGCGCCAGCCCGTGCTGCCCCACGTACACGACGAACTCGTCGTCGCGGCGCGCGAAGTGATTCTCTCGCCGGGCGACGTATCTGTGGCCGAGTATGATATCGTTGCCACCGCGGAAACGCCGCTCCCTGCTGCGACTAGAGTCACACCAGGGCCCGGTAGCGGAAAGTTTGCAGTCTCGGCTACCCCCTGCGCCGGTTGACCGGTAGGGTGGGGCCGACAGACCGGGCGGTTCAGACGTACCTCAGGGGGAAATCCATGATTCGACGCGCAATTGGCGCTGCTGTTGCAGCCGCCGTCATCGTTCTCGCACCCACAGCTGCGATCGGCTACACGGGGGCTGACTACGACGCAGTCGTCTCCACGACCAACCCCGCGCCGGGCGAGGCCGTATCGGTCGTCGTGACGGCCCCGTCTGGCACCGACGTCACCCTTACGGTGAGCGCAGACGGTGTCTCCGACGACGCAATCCAGATCGCCGGCACGAAGGCGCTCACGAAGACGGCCGTGAACGGCGAGGCCGTCTTCTCCTTGACCTTGAGCGAAGAGGGCGTCTACACCGCTGTCGCCACGGACGCTGACGGCAACGTCATCGAGACATTCACCCTCGTTGTGGGCGATGGCGTACCTGGTGAGGGCGACGGAGACGGTGACGACGCCGCTGGCGGCGACAGCGACGAGGCGGCCGGTCCGGCACTTCCCGAGACGGGAGCGACTGCGACGCCGCTGCTGATTGGTGGCGCCGTGCTGCTGCTCGTGGGCGCGGGCATCGTGTTTTTCATGCGCCGCCGCAGCCAGAACGTCTGAGCAACGCAGCACTGAAGCGCTGACGAGGGCCCCCGCGGATTTACGCGGGGGCCCTCGTTGTTCGCGAACGGTGCGACTGCAAAAGAGGTGCAGCTGGAATGCGTGTACGGGGTCTGATCATGCTTACGTGGTCGCTAGTATTCCTGAGCGGCTGTGCGGGTGTCATAAATCCCGGTAAGGATCCGGTGTCGACTCTAACGGAAGTGCCGACGGTGGCGTTGACTACTAGCGCCTATGCTGATGAATTGGTGGCATGGACCAACGCGGCACGCGTGAACGAGGGGCTGGATGCCCTCGCGGAATCGTCATGCGCTAAAACCGCAGCACAGGAGCGGGCGCGTGACCTCAGTGGCGGCGAGCTTGAGCACGCGCCTCTAGCCCCGGTCATTGAGGCCTGCGCGCCTCGGACAACTGCCGCGGAAAACTTGGCGAATAGCGCGGCGGCGCCCGCAGAAGTTGTCGACGCTTGGATGGGATCACCAGGGCACAGGGCAAATATCGTCGACCCCGCTCTCGCCGAGATCGGTATCGGATGCGTAAAGCACGGCAGCGAGATTCTGTGCTCCCAGGTGTTCCTCGGACCCTAACGGGCTCATCCCGATTCGGGGTGTAGTCGGGGTCTCTATCTGCCGGCCCCGAGTAGTGATCTGGCGATGTAATTCGTCAGGTCGCCGCTGGGACTGCGTCCCAGCGAGCGGTTCGGCACGGCGTGCAGTGTCCGCCGCGCGGAGTAGACCGACATAGACGACGGCCACACCCCTGGGGTGTGCATGACGGAGGCGAGCCGGCTCAACGAGCTCGAGCAGGAGAACCGCGAGCTGGGCCGGGCCGAATTAGATGGCGGATTCAACCGGTGGTCGCAACGAGTTCTGCGAACTTCTCCGATGGTGTCAGACAGCGGAGCGTCTTGCGGGGCGGCCATTGAGAGAGTCCTGAATCGCTATCAGGTCCGGGCGACTGATGATGCTCAGATCGGTGTTCTTGAGCAGGTACTGGCGTAACAGGCCATTGGTGTTCTCGTTGCTGCCGCGCTGCCACGGCGAGTGCGGGTCGCAGAAGTAGATCGGGACCCCGGTATTCGTCGTGAACTCGGCGTGCTTGGCCATCTCGGCACCCTGGTCTTACGTGATCGTGCGCGCCAGCGGCGCCGGCAGCGCCATGATGGCCCTGCGCATCGCGGTCTCGACATGACGGGCGCTCTTGCCGCCGGGTAGGTGCAGCAGGGTGAGTCGCGTGCTGCGTTGGATGAGGGTTCCGACGGCGCTGCGACTGTTCTCCCCGAGGATGAGATCGCCTTGCCAGTGCCCAGGGACGGCGCGATCCTCGACTTCGGCGGGGCGCTCGCTGATCATGACCATGCCGGGGATCCGGCCGCGGCCGTCGGTCGCCGTCCGGGGTCTGCGGGCCGTGCGTCCCGACCGCAGACACCGCGCGAGCTCACGGCGTAGCTGCCCGCGGCCCTGGAGGAACATTGACTGGTAGATCGTCTCGTGACTGGCGTCGATCTCGGCCCGCCCGACCCAGCCGCGCAGCGTCTCGGGATTGATACCGAGCTGCTCACCCACGCGCCGGCACGCCGCCTTGCCCGACCCCTGGTCCCTGGCGTCCAGCACGAGCCGGACCGCCCGCTCCCGAAGCTCCTCGGGATACTTCCTCGGTGCTGCCATAACTCTCATCCTCCGTGGATTGCGAGCCTTCACGAAACCCGGGACGGTTGACCGTTGCAGCGTCCTCCGGGAGATCCAGGGCGGCTCACATCCGGTAAGCATCGGCCCGCACCTCCCACAGCTGGCTCGAGGCCGCGATCACACGGGCCCGGCCCGGGCCAGAGCCCGCCGGCGCATCGAGTCCGAGGTCGAGCTCGCGCTGGCCCTGGTTCAGCTGCTCTCTGGTGGCCTGCATCAGCACGGCGATCTCGAGTTCATCGTGAGCTGACCCGACATGGGTCAGGCTCCGTCGGACACAACCGCGCGGGTCCACTACTCGCACGGCCGTAGCCCTCCGTCGAGGGGCCTGACTTCACGGATAAATGGCGACACAGCGTGCGGCTACCCGCGCCCCTAGTGTCCCGAATCAGGCACACGCAGCGCGCTGACCAGCGTAAACACACTCAGCGGGGCCTTTTCCGTGGAAGCCGGCCAGGGGAGTCGGCCAGAGACACGCAAATGGGCCTGGCTAGGCACGTATGAGGTCATGCGAGCCTGTGGGCGACATGTGTTGTACAGCTTGAAGGCGGTCCATTCGACGCTCCCGCGTTCAACTCACCTGCCAGCGCGCTCCGACCTTTGATTCCTGCGAGCGTGCCGGTTGCGGTCACCAGTCTCCACCGAACGGTACGAATCATACGAGTAGCCATATCGGTCGCCGTCTTGCCTGGAAACCTTATTGATAACAAGGCCAAGTAGATGAGCATTCACAGTCGCAAGCGACTCGAGGGAATCCCGCAACTGCCCCTTATGGATACGGTCCGCCCCCACCACAACGAGCATTCCGCCAACCCCGCTGCTTAGCACGGCAGCGTCCGTGACAGGAAGTAGGGGCGGGCTGTCCAGTATCACCACGTCGTAACGGTCCGTCAGGTCGCGAAGGAGCGCGTTCATTGCCCGCGACCCGAGAAGTTCGCTCGGGTTCGGCGGAACTTGGCCGGACGTTAGAACGTCTAAGGTGGAACTTCCCCAGGGTTGAAGGACATCGTCCAAACTGGCCTTGCCGATCAGCACCGTTGTGAGGCCCACCCTGCCCTCGAGGCCTGTGTACTCCGCGATACTAGGCCGGCGGAGGTCTGCGTCCACGAGGACTACCTGTGATCCCGCGTCCGAGAGAGAGACCGCTAAATTGACTGCAGTGGTGCTCTTGCCCTCACCGGAAACGGAGGAGGTTACGACAACTGAACTAGGCCTGTCGGCAAGGTCTAGAAACTGCAAGTTCGTGCGGAGCCGCCGGTATGCCTCGGCTCTTTGCCCCTGAGGGTCATCATGCATCACAATCGGGTGCGCGGAAGCGTTCTCGTCGTAGCCGATGGTGCCGATAACCGATACGTCCGTAACCGCCGCAAGGTCCGTCTCGGTGCGAACCTTTGTGTCCAGCCGATCTCGTAGGGATGCGACGGCGATCCCGAGAAGGGTCCCCAGAACGAGACCGACAAGAAGGTTGCGCGGCGTATTCGGTGCACTGGGTGTGGCCGGGGGCAAAGCAGGCGTCATGATCGTCGCGCGCACCGACTCGGCTTCGCCAGAAGCGCCGGGCGTGAGGGTCGCAGCAGCTGTGGAAAGTTCCGCCGCGACGGCGTTCGCAATCCTGGCGGAGAGTTCAGGAGATTCCGAGGCCGCCGATATCTCGAGCACAACGGTCTCGGGAGGCACCGATACGCTCAGCATGGACGCCAGTTGGCGGGACGTCACGCTGAGGTCCAGCGCATCTATTACAGGGTCAAGCACAAGCGGGGACCTCGCGACCTCAGCGTACGAACTCATCTGTCGTTCGGTGAACGTCGATCCTTGGGCGAGCTCTGAGACAGAGCCGCCAGCCTGGGTCGCAAAGAACACACTAGTCGTTGCCGTGTAGTGAGGGGTCATGTTGAGGGAGATCGCCGCGGTTAACGCGAACGTCGCGAGCGCCACGATCAGCGCAGTCGGCCAGCGTTTCGCAAGTACTCGTGCGTAGTCAGTAAGTTCCACGATAGTTCACCTAACGTTAGATCGGGTCTGAAGGTTTATGATCGAGGCGTGTCTGCTTCCCCGTAGCGAGTGGCGATGGCGAGGCAGTTTGTCGCGGAGCCTGCACACCCGTTGAACTATGTGCGATGGCCAAGGCGATTCCGAAGAATGCCCACGCCGGGCGAAAGTTCTCCAGGTTGAGCGTCATTGCCTCGATCCCTAGCCCAGTAATGCCGAGTAGACATAACACTGCAACGGGAGACCCACGGAGGTGCGCGCGATAGAGCAGATGCGCAACCAGAAGGGGGAGCCATAGGAAAACACCTAGGCCCACCATGCCTGCTTCGGCGAGCAGGCTTAGGTATGTATTGTGGGTTACCAGCTCGATGCCAAGGCCGTGCATATCAGACGCTCGCGCTGGAAATTGTCCAGGGCCGATTCCGAGCATCGGGCGTGTCGACCACAACTGCACCGCAGCGGCCCAAAGGCGCGCCCGCACATCGTTCTGCACCTCACCGGAAAAAAGCGACAGTGTGCGTGTTAGCGCATCCGAGGTCCATGACACCGGCAGTGCGAGGAAGAGTACCGCCACGCCCGCCACCGATGCGAGCGCGGCTGTGCGAAGTTGCCGTGCCCTGGCGCCGCCCCCCGCTATAGCAACGGCGAAAAGAACGGCCACAACGAGGCTCGCGAGTGCCGCCCTCGAGCCCGTCAGCATGATCGCCACGATGATAGGTAGGAGGTGCCACGATAGAGGACGCCTTGTCGCCAGGACATTCGCAGCGGCAACCACACCGACGGACACGATCAGGTAGGTCGCATAAGCATTTGGATCTTCGAAGGTTCCAGTCGCTCGATACGCGAAACTCAGGCCTAGGTTCAGTCCTAGCGTGTATGCGCCTACGCCTAGAATGCCGACGAGAGCGGCAGCGGTGGCGGCGCCTCGCCAGAGCAACAAGATGCGATAGTCGCCCGCGCGAAATGCTCGTGTCGCCTCGGTGTAAAACCAGTAAAGGTAAACCGCGACGACGCCCAACTTAAGGCACGCAAAAATTCCAGCCGAGAGATCAGTTGAGTAGTGTAGGAGAGCGGCTGAAACGAGCGACAGCCACAGCGTCACCTGCCACCAAAGTGCGAAACTTAGGACGGGCGAACCACGATTGGTGGCACGTCCAGGCGAGCGCGGTCGCGCGAAAAGTGAAAGCACCGCCAGGGGAACAAGAACATCCGCCAAGCCAAGATTAACGCGAGCGCCGAGGGGTGCGTAAAAAGCTATGGGGAGCATGAGAGTCCCCAACTCTATGATGCTCAACTTCAGCCGCGTCGATACGACGAACGCTATTAAGAAGGCAAACCCTAATGCCACCACGAGCATTGCTAGCGAGCCACGAGACGACGCGACCGGTACGATGGAGAACCCGGCGATTGCAATGAGACACCAACGCGTCAACGGAGCGTCGTTCATGCAGAGGCACCGCCGTTCTCCATCGACACCCCGAGTCGGCGCGGCATGCACATACGACATTGCGGCGCTACTACCGTATCGAACCCTCCTACGTCTACTCTCCGGGCCACCGTGCTGCGCCTTACGAGCGCGGCAGGGTGGGGCCGCCAGGGGCACCTGTCACGATGCATTCCGAACATCCCTTCCGAAATGTTGGGCGACGGCACGATACGAGAGTGCAAGCGCTATCAGGTGCATGGCGGCGGCACACACAGAGTAGACCCATAGGGCGGTCAGTGGCGGCGCGTCAAGCTTGCGTGAGAGGTACAAGCTGGCGACAACGACGACGACCCTGGCAAAGTCCCATCCGACCTGGGTGCGGGTCTTCTGAAGAACGATCAGCGCCTGCGTCAGGGGCACCGCAAGGATCTGGCATCCGACCGCGATTGCAAGCGGCCGCGCATAGTCTCCGCTCATCGACCATTCGCTACCAAGCAATCCATGGAGAAGCGTGGGAGCCGCGACCAATATGGTGACGGTTGTCAAAACGGCCGCCGCAGACAGTCGTCGAAACGTCCGGATAAACAGTGTTCGTGCGCCCGGATCCTCTTCTCGGACGGCCCTAGCAAATCTGGCGAGAAATACTTGCGCAACCGAAGCTGCGACAAGCGCAACCGGTACAGAAACGCTTCGCTGCGCCATGCCGAGCCATCCCGCAACAGCGGGACCATAGAGCCCGGATACGAGCACGACTGGCAGGTGCACTCCTGCCACGTTCAGTAGCCCGGACGGCGCCAGTAGAAGGGGAAATCGGAGGTAGACCTTAGCGCTAAGCCATAGTCGGCCGAGGTGGGCCCGTAGCGGGCGCACCTTATTGCGGCGCCACGCGGCCCGAATCGACGAGCGGCTTAGTAGACTAACTACCCCAGCAAACTCTCCCGCAGCTTGGCCGAGGAGGAGGCCGGCGGGAGTCGGGGAAACGAGTCCCGCGCCACACTGGTATGTGACGAGAACAAGGCTCCGGATCACGCTTCGACGCGCTATCGCGCCGTATCGTTGACGTCGAAGCGCAAGGTAGTGAAGTACCGTGAAGGCTGCGGCGACGGAGGAAATGAGCGGCACGTAGAGTATCCACGGATAGAGGTCGTGGTGGCCGAGATGCGTAGTAATGAGTTCACCGCTCGCGAGAATGACCAGCGTGCCCATGACCCCCGTAGCGACAGCCATTATCAGGCTAACGAAAGCGACCGACACCGCGTCCGAGTCCTTCGCCGGTATAGCGATTGCGAGTTCATATCGTCCGGTCGCCAGTGGTCCGACCATCACGGCGACGGCAACCACAGCGGTAAAAACGCCGAAGCTATCGGGCGTGTAAAGGCGCGACAGAAGCGGCATACTCGCGAGGACCAGCACCTGACCCACAATAGTGCCCGACATAAGTTTCCCGAGGCCGCGGACGCCGGGGCTGATTCGAGCGGTGATTCCTGCCGTTACAGAAGACAGCGTGAACACGGTCGGCCCTCCGGACTCATTTAGGAAAGTGCCGTGTTCTGGAGGACCGTGTGGACGAAGGCAAGTCGCTTTTGCTCTTTAGGGCGCGCCGAGACGAGTTCCATGGTCTCACGGGGTACGGAGCGCCCCTTCCAGTGCCGTACGAAACTGCGCACCGCTGTCACGGATTGCTGGTCCACTTCGAATCCATATCCCAGATTCAAGACGCCCTGCGCCCTTGGCAAGTCAGGATCTTCATGGGCTATTATACACGGCAGCCCTTTCGCCAAGTACTCGCGAACCTTCAGGGGTGATGGAGTGCGGCGCCCGACACGCTCCAGGGCCAGATTGCCGAACCCCACATCCATGGTGCGGAGGACGTCATTCAGCGCATCGAGACCTTGAAAGGCTAGGACATGCACGTTTGACGGCGCGTTGCTTGGAACGTCCGTTACGCCGACGACGAAGAAGTCAAATTCTGGGAGTTGCTTTGCGAGGGCAAGGTATTTGTCCACGCCCTGCCATGCGTAGGGCGATCCGACACTCAGGATGCAACGCGGTCTGGCCACGGTGCTCGCTGGGGGTTCCGCGTATGCTGGGTCAGTGGCTGGCAGAACGATGCCGTTTGTGATCACCGTGTGGGGAACGTTCGATAAATTGAGGTGCGGAAGATTGGCGAGACTCGGATCTACAAAAACGATACCGTTTACGCTGCGGATGAGCCAGGGAGCGAGCCCTGCCATGATGCGTTGCGGAGCGGAAAGCAACTTTTTTTCAGCGGCGATATCGCCGTGCAACTCCAGCACCGTCGGCCACTTGCGGGCAGCCGCAATCACGGCCGGAAATGGATCGGAACGGAGGTACATAGCGTCGAATGACAAGCGTCGCAGTGTTCGCGGAATCTGTAGGGATGCGTGCAGCGAGTTTCGCCCGGACAAAACATGTAGCCCATGTCCTTTGGGTGCTTCTATGTGCGGCATCCTACTTTCTTCGCGGCAACACACGATTATCTCAGCGCGTACGCCGCTCTGGCGCCACAGGTTCATCCGATCGAAGAGTCTATCAAGAATGCCTGGATGCCGTGAGGGGTCGAAGCCGAAGACGTTGGCGATAGTGAACTGGCGATCGGGCACTAGGATGCTCCATCTTGCGAATGCGGCGAACGTTTATTGCGCTGGGTTTGGCTGGTCGTTGCGAGGTGTCGAGCGAGCACAACAATGACCCGGCGTCCGTACTTCATGACCGAGAAAAAAGATACCATCGCCAGAGTAGGAAGGCGGATGGCTCCTGCCGTGTACAGATGCCTATAAGCGAGAAGCTCCCCCTTCTCCATTGCGAGAAGATCGGCGCTCAAGCCAGACTCACCGAAATGTGGCTTGTGCTGTGCGCCAAGAGGAGTGCCGATCAACACTGCTCGACCCCCGGAGTGCACTATGCGCAACCAGAGGTCGTAGTCCTCACTATGGCGCATTCCGACATTGAAACGGTGGGCAACGTCGCGACGAACTAGAACGCTCGACGTTACGAACAGGTTCCGCCTTAGCAGCGTCCATCGTCCAATCATCCTAAGCGGGATCTGACGGGTGCGGACTCGCGTGATCGTCGTGGAAGCTGTCGGCGAGTCGACGATGTGTCCTACAAAAGCTACGTCGGGGATACGCTCAAGTGCATCTACCTGAACTGCAAGTTTCGAGGGATACCAGGAGTCGTCGGCGTCTAGGAAGGCGACATACGCGCAGTGTGAGCGCGTCCAGCCCGTGTTGCGGGCCGTCGCGGGCCCCTGATTAGACTTCATTCTGACGACAGTAATAGGGAGGTCTTCGTAATCGGCGACGATGGCGGTCAGTAGCGCCGATTCTGCCTCTGCGCTGCCGTCGTCCACCACTATAACCTCGGCCGGCGCGAAGACCTGGGAGCGGATTGATTCAAGTGCGCGCCCGATCGTTCGACTCGACTCGTAAAAGGGTATGATGACTGTCACGTCGGTGCTCGGGATACCGGTCGAGCAGCGGTGATCCTGCGCTGAATGCTGGCCGATCATCGTCGTTCCGTTTCATCGGCGATGATTTTGATGTGCTCTGTCCAAGCGCGCCATAGGTCGCTCTGATTATACCTGCTAAGGATGTGATCGTAAGCGTTCAGGCCGAAAAGCGCGGCTTCCGCGTCGTTCGAAATTATTCGGCACAATGCATTGGCGAGCTGGCTGGAGTCTCCGACGGGTACGCTTAATCCGGTGTGATTCGCAATGACGGCCTCGCTCGCGCCGGTCGCGTTGCTCGCTACGGTTGGCACTCCGTATGAGGCCGCCTCTAGTACTACGTTCGGCAAACCCTCGCGATAAGAGGGGAGCGCCAACGCGCGCATGCCGCGGTAGAAATCGGACAGGTCCGACTGGTGTCCCATCAAGCGAACCCCAGGCGTGCGCGCTAGGCGGTTCTCGAGCGCGCGAGAAGCGCCGTCGTCTTCCGCGGCACCGGCTATGTGCAGTTCGGCACCGGGACATCTGTTGCGCACAATTGTCCATGCGTCGGCGAGGTCCGCGAGTCCCTTGTCCGGAGTGATGCGTCCGACGAATCCAATATAGGAGCCGTCTCGACTTCGGTAACTGTCGGGAGCGCTCAGTGGTGCCACGCCGTTGGCGGACCCGTTGTGTAAAATTTCAACCTCACCCTCTCGTGCGAGACGTAGATGGACGAGTTGTCGTCGGAGTTCATAACCCACGGCGACCGTGCTCGTGGCGCAAGCGATGGCTAGGCGCTCGCTCAAGGAGAGCAGGAAGCGAGTCGCGCCTGAGGTAGTCTCTAGTCGCAGCCCGTGCACGACGTAGATGGATGGTGTGCGGGTTAGGCGAGAAGCAATCGTGCCTAGAAGTCCCAGTTTGGGTGAGCCCCAAACAGCAATGGCGGGGCGCTCGACGCGCAATATGCGAATGAGTGCCAGTAGGGTCGCCAAGTCCCTTATCGGTCGGGGGTCTCGGGCGGCTGAAAGTGGAATGTAGCGCGCGCCCTCCGACTCGGCAAATGTGCGGGGGTCACCCTCGTTAGAGCATGTGAGCGCGACGTTCCACCCTGATCGCGCCAGATGTTGGTGGAAGCCTGAAAAAAACCCGCGCACGGAGTGGCCGCTCGTGACGCCGAATAGTATCTTCGGCGTTTCAGTGCGTGACCCATATCGTGCTGTCATGCTCGCCCCTCCCAGTTTGACCGTGGCGCAACTAGGTGTGGGATTGTGTCGAGCCACCCAGGGGTGCGCGGTTGGCCGAACCAGAGAAGTTCAAGGCGACGTGCGTTCGCACTCATGGCTGGATGTGCCATGCCGCTCACGCGAGCGAGTCTGACCAGGACGCGGGCTACTGACTCGGGGATGGTCTTGGGTGGACGCCCGCCGATAAGGTGGAGGAACTCCGCGGTAGTCAGCCTCTCGTCCGGGGTTAGCACCACAGGCGGGAGTTTGCCCGGGAAGGTCGCAAGGAATTCGACACTCATTGCTACGGTGCGGACCTGAACTTGAGGCGTGTGCCGAACCCCTCCGCCGGCCACGCTGGACAGTCGGCTGGCCGCAAGGCGCCCGACAGATCGACTCACGGACCGTTCCGGCCCGTGCACTGAGGTGGGCCGCAGGGTACAAACCTCAATCCCGGGTACCGACGCTACCCACCGTTCGCCAAGAGCTTTGCTGGCTGAGTAGGGCGAAAATGGCGCCGATCGCATGGTTTCGTCAAGAGTCGTGCGGCCTTGTACGGCGGCGGAACTTATATGGATTAGACGCGGCACGCGTGCGCGTGCGCACGCGCGGGCTAGGAGGAGCGGCCAATATGCGTTCGCGCCGATTAGTTGCGGAGAAGTGGGAGCGCTCGCGTCGGCGATTCCGGCGGCGTTCACGACAGCGTCCGAGCCGCGAACAGCGGCCTCTAACCATCGCTCGATGTCAGGGTCGTGGGTGTCCGGCCGGGGAGTACCGCTTAGATCACCGTCGTAGGTGAGGCGCGGCGCGCTCGGGGAACTGACTTCATGATCATGAAGGCGCGCCTCCGCGGCTATGGCGCTACCAACGAAGCCGGTTGCCCCGAACAGTGTAAGAGAGGTCATGAAGTGCTGTAATCCTTACTGGGAGTTCCGCTCTAGCGGCGACTGGTTGGCGGTGCGGGGCTCCTCCGGAAGCGCAGTGCGTTGGGCAAGAAGATGTAGACTAGCGTGCATGTGATCGCTGCGATGGTGGCGCCAGTGGCGGGTAGAAAAACATAGCCTAGAGTCAGGATGATTGAGAGCCCGGCGACAATCAGAGCAACCGCCGAGTGGCTCAAGCCGCGATTGTGAACGAGGGTCTGGTAAATGTGTTCGCGATGGGCTGCCGTGAGTGGCGCTCCGCGCAGCATGCGACGAATTAGAGTGAAGCCCGTGTCGGCGGCATAGAGCGCAAGCGGGGCTAGCAACAGCTTGAGGGGTACCTCGCTGGTGGCGCCGACGAGTATTCCGCCTGTCGCGAGTGCTCCGAACAGATAGCTTCCTACGTCGCCTAGGAACATCTGTGCGCGAGGAGCATTCCAGGGAAGGAAGGCAATCGTAGACCCCGCGGTCAGCGCGCCGACTAAGGCGAGTGCCGGAGTCTCGTTCGCAACGCCGACATAAACGGCTGTGCCCGCCCAGACAGCGAGCGATAGCGCCGTGATGCCGTTTATTCCGTCCATGAAGTTAACGACGTTTACGACGGTGGGCATAAGTATACCGCCTAGCAGCGCCCACACCATCCCACCCAGGATCAGACCAAGAACGGCACCGGCCGCCGCCTGGGAAGCTAATCTGGGGCGTACGGCAAGAGTTAGTTGGTCATCGGCGAATCCAACTAGCGCCAGTGTTAAGGCTGCCACAACAACTGCCCATGGCACACGAGAGCCAGAGATGGCCGCGAAAAGGGAGCCCGAGGCGATACCTAGGGCGCATGCGATACCGCCGCCTCGAGGTGTCGGGGCGGTGTGTGACGAACGGTGGTTCGGTAAATCAACGACTCCGTGCCGTGTGAGTGTGGTGCGAACTAGAGGTGCCGCGGCGGTCGTAACTGCGAATGCGATACCCGCGGCGAGCCAAATATCCACACGTCACCTGCCGGGCGATGTGTACGCCGACCGGGTCGGATTGAGGTTCGTGCCGGTGCTTGCAATCCAGTGCTCGGGAAACGAATCGGCGCCTTCCCACTGCCGTGGGTCGGTAGCTGGCACGGCGACGTGGGAGATGAGCGGATGGAACGGCCGGCTGCCGGCCTCGTCCACGCTGAAGAGGTCCTCGTCGAGCTTCTCTCCCTCTCGGAGCCCGGTGAAGACGATCTCGATCTCCTTGCCGGAGTGGGCGATGAGCCGACGGGCGACGTCGAGGATCTTGATGGGCTCACCCATGTCGAGGACGAGCACCTCGCCGTCACGGCCGATCGCGGCTGCCTGGATGACAAGCTCGCACGCCTCGGGGATGGTCATGAAATAGCGGGTGACGTCGGGGTGGGTGACCGTGACCGGTCCTCCGCCCTCGATCTGAGTGTTGAAGGTGTGGAGCATGGATCCGCGCGAGCCGAGGACGTTCCCGAACCGGACGGAGAGGTAAGAGCCCGTGGCCTCGGTCGCTTGCCAGGCGGTGAGCTGCTCGGCGATCCGCTTGGTACGACCGAGCACGCTGGTGGGGTTCGCGGCCTTGTCCGTGGAGATGTTGACGAACTGGCCCACGCCGTAAAGGCCCGAGAGCTCGAGGAGGTTGAGCGTCCCCATGACATTGGTTTTCCAAGCCTCGTCCGGGTACTGCTCGAGCATGGGCAGGTGCTTGAGTGCCGCGGTGTGAAAGACCACCTCGGGCTTGTGCCGGGTGAAGACCGCCTCGAGTGCTTCACGGTCGCGGATGTCGCATAGCACCATGTCCGGCGTGTCCAGCAGGCCCCGGCCGTAGATCGATAGTTGCACGCCGTGCAGCGCCGATTCATCGCGGTCGAGCAGGATCAGCTCGGCCGGGCCGAACTTGTGTACCTGGCGGGCGAGCTCGGAGCCGATTGAACCTCCCGCGCCAGTGACGAGCACGCGCTTACCTGTGAGGTAACCCGCGATGGACGAGATGTCCGTTTCGATCTGTCGGCGGCCGAGGATGTCCGAGATCTCAACCTTACGCACGTCGCTCAGCTGGACGCGGCCAGCGAACATCTCGCTCACGGGTGGGAGGACGAGGAGCTTCATGCCGGCGCCCTCGACAAGGTCGGAGATCTCCGTGATGAGTTCCGGGCTCGCGTTGGAGATGGCAAGGATGACAGTCGTGACGTCCTCGCTCTTGGCGACCCCGAGGAGGTCTGACCGGTTGCCCAGCACGGGGATGCCGACCATCCGGAGGTTTCGCTTGCTCCGGTTATCATCGATGAGCCCGACGACGCGGTAGGGGGAGCTCGAGTCGGTATGGATGAGGCGGAGGAGTTGATAGCCCGCGTCGCCCGCGCCGTAGACGAGGGTGCGCTCGGCGTCGGCGGCGATGATGCGCGCGCGGACCCGCCAGACCCGGTAGCCCCAGCGGCCTGCCGCCGTCACGAGGAGTGCCATGGCGGGCGCCATGAGGGCGAGCCCGTTCGGAAAGTTGTCGAGCGGCCGGATTCCGATGAAGAGGCCGACGAAGGCCAGGCCCACGACCGCCGTCGACGCTGCGATCCCGAAGGTCTCCTCGAAGCTGCCGACCCGGTAGCGGCCCTGGTACAGCTTGAGCGCGAGTCCGATGACGACCTGAAGCCCGGCCGCGAGGCCGAGGTAGAGGATGACGGCGGACCACTGCACGTCCGTCAGGTAGAAGCTGTAGCGGCTGCCGACGACGAACGCGACGGCCAGCGTCCAGCTCGCGACGTCCCAGAGGACCATCGCGGCGCGCCGAACCATAGGTCTGTTGAACAAAGGAACCCCACCCGTTCCGAGGAAAAACGCTGACGCCTCCGGTATAGGGGCGCTCCTCCAGGGTACCCAAATCTTCACGTGTCATTCTCGTGAGAAGGCCCACCTCGAGTCTATACCAACGTCTACGCGCAAGGGTCCGCGGCGTGGGCGGCTAGGACGTATGGTGCGATGAGGTAGAGGATGGCCCGCCATGACCTCCGCCGTGCGCTCCGACGGGCCGATGTTCCCTCTCCGGAGCGTCGTGCTCGGAGCGTTCGTCCCCTCCCTCGCCTTCGAGGTGGGCGTTGGAGCAATGCTCCCCATCATCGCCATCACGGCGACGGGCCTCGGATCCTCCCTCGCCCTCGCCGGGTTCATGGCAGCGCTCCTGCCGCTCGGCCAGATCCTCGCCGACCTGCCGGCGGGCTCCCTCGCCGCCCGGCTCGGCGACCGGGGGGCGATGCTGCTCGCCGGGCTCGTGGCCGCCGTCGGATTCCTCGGGTGCGCCCTGGCGCCGGGGCTCGGGGTGCTCGGCGCGAGCGTCCTGCTCATCGGCGCGGCCAGCGCCGTCTTCAACCTCGCCCGCCACGCCTACCTCACCGAGATCACCCCTCCGCTGCGTCGGGCGCGCGTCCTGTCCACGCTCGCCGGGGTGCACCGCATCGGCCTGTTCATCGGTCCGTTCGCCGGGGCCGCCGTCATCCACGGCGGCGATGTCCAGGACGCCTACTGGCTCGCCGTCGTCACCTCCGTGCTCGCCACGGTGTCGGTGCTTGCCGTCCGGCAGGAGAAGACCGCGGGCGGTCGCGCGCCCGGTGGGGCTAGCGGGCCGCGGCGGAGCATGACCTCGGTGCTGCGCGAGCACAGGCAGGTGTTCGCCACGCTCGGCGTCGCCGTCATGCTCGTCGGTGCCGTGCGCGGCGCGCGGCAGACGGTCCTGCCGCTGTGGGGTGAGCACCTCGGGTTCGACCCGGCGGTGACGAGCCTCGTGTTCGGGCTCGCCGGCGCCGTCGACATGCTCCTGTTCTACCCGGCCGGGAAGGTCATGGACCGCTACGGGCGGCTGTGGATCGGGATCCCGTCGATGGTGGTCATGGCGCTGAGCATGGTGCTCCTGCCGTTCGCGACGACAGTGGCCGCGGTGAGCGTCGTCGCCGTCGTCATGGGGCTCGGCAACGGCATGGGTTCCGGGATCCTCATGACGCTCGGCGCGGACGTCGCGCCGCCGGCGGAGCGTTCGCAGTTCCTCGGGATCTGGCGGGTGCTCCAGGACGGGGGCTCGGCAGCAGGGCCGCTCATCGTCTCGGCGGGCGCCGCCGTCGGCTCCCTCGCCGCGGGGATCTGGACGATGGGCGTGCTCGGGGGAGCGGCGGCGGCCGCGCTCGGAAGGTGGGTACCGCGGTGGTCGGTGCACGCCAACCGCACCACGCGCCGTCGGGCCGGGATCGGGTAGCCACCGCCCGGACCGGGATTTCGCAGGGGCATCCGGGGCGCAGTCACGGGCCCCAGCTCCGCTGAGATCTGTCCGACAGGGACGGGTCTTCGGTGCAGTGGGGCCCGTCCACCGTGCTTCTGCCGCGCGTGCGGCAGGACCTACCCGACGCTGCGCGCGTCGCGGTAGGTGAAGCGCTCGAAGCCCAGTTCCGCGATCTGCGCGGCCAGCTGCCGGCACTCCGCGTCCCAGGCGTGCGCGTCCCACCGGGCCAGCTCGTCCGCGAAGTCCGCGCGGGTGCCGGTGGAGCGGACCTGCTGGAGCGCGTACTCCCGCTCGCCGCGAGCGCACACCCGGCGGGCGACCTCGAAGGCGTCGCGGGCAGCGGTGGCGTGCGGGTAGACGGTGGTGCGCACCTCGTGCTCGACGCCGGAGGCGACGACGAGGTCGAGGCTCTCCCAGATGGTGCGGACGGCGTCGATCTCGACGCGCGGGGTGGGGTGGTCGTTCATGCTCTGGCTCCTCGGTCCGTCCGGTCTTGGATGAGGACGACGCTACGGACCGCAGGTGCGCGGGACCCCAGGATGTAGGGGTGTGTTGGGACGGTGGGCACAACATGTAGAGGTGGCATGTCCCGAAGCGGTCGCCGTGCCGGGACGTACGTCCCCACCGCCTTCCTCGCGGGCGCTCGCGGACGTGCCTACCCTGCACACGCACCGACGACCGAGGAGACCACCGTGGACCGCAGTCGACCCATCGCCGTCACCGGCGCCACCGGCAACCTCGGCGGCGGCGTCGCCGCTGCCCTGACGGCGGCCTCCCGGCCGCTGCGGCTCGTCGTGCGGGACGCCTCCCGCGCGCCGAGCGGCGAGCACGAGGTGGCAGTCGCCTCCTACGGCGACCTCGACGCCTCGACCGCGGCCCTGCGCGGCGTCGACCTCCTCTTCATGGTCTCGGCCTCGGAGAGCGAGGACCGGCTCGCCCAGCACCGCACCTTCATCGACGCCGCCGCTGCCGCCGGGGTGCGCCACGTCGTCTACACGTCCTTCCTCGGCGCCTCACCGGGAGCGACCTTCACGCTGGCCCGCGACCACTGGCACACGGAGGAGCACCTGCGCGCTTCGGGGATGGCCGTCACCTTTCTGCGCAACTCGTCCTACCTCGACTTCCTCCCCTCCCTCGTCGGAGAGGACGGCGTCATCCGCGGTCCCGCCGGGAACGGGCGAGTGGGGGCCGTCGCGCGCGCCGACATCGTCCGAGCGGCGGCCGCTGTCCTGCTGGACCCGGCGACGCACGCCGGACGGAGCTACGACCTCACCGGGCCTGAGGCGCTCAGCCTCGCCGAGGTCGCCGAGACCATCACTCGGGTGACCGGCCGGACGACGCGCTTCCACGACGAGACGCTCGAGGAGGCGTACGCCTCGCGCGACGTGTACGGCGCACCGCGGTGGGAGGTCGATGCCTGGGTCTCCACCTACACGGCGATCGCCGCCGGTGCGCTCGACGTCGTCAGCGACGACGTCGAGCGGCTCACTGGCCGCACGCCCCTCAGCCTCGCCGACCTGCTGCGGCAGTAGCGGCGCCTGCGCCCGCGGCTCCTCCGCCAGGGCCGCCCGCTACGTCTTGGCGTCCTCGTAGCGGCGCAGCGCCTCGGCCCGCTCGGCCGCGTGGTCGACGATGCGCTCGGGATACCCGTGAGCCAGGCCGCCCGGGATACGCCAAGGCTGGTGCACCGCGGCGCCGGGGATGCGGGCGAGCTCCGGGACGTACCGGCGGACGTAGTCGCCGTGAGGGTCGTACCGCTCGCCCTGGGCGACGGGATTGAAGACGCGGAAGTAGGGCGCGGCGTCCGTGCCGGTGCCCGCCACCCACTGCCAGCCATGGTTGTTCGAGGCGAGGTCGCCGTCGCGGAGGTGGTCGAGGAAGTACCGCGCCCCGTGCTGCCACCAGACGTGCAGGTCCTTGACGAGGAAGCTCGCGACGACCATCCGCACCCGGTTGTGCATCCACCCCTCGGTGAGGAGCTGGCGCATGCCCGCGTCGACGAACGGGTAGCCCGTGCGGCCCTCCTCCCACGCCCTCACCCGCTCCGCCGCGGAACCGGCCGGGTCGTCGTACGCCATGGCGCTCAGGTCCGCGCGCAGGTCGCCCCAGGCGGACTTCGGCCGGTGCCACAGGACGTCGGCGTAGAACTCCCGCCAGCACAGCTCGGTGACGAACCGACGGGCGCCGTCGGAGCGCCCGGCCGGATGGGCGGCGACGTCCGCCAACATCGTGCGCGGGTGGATCGTGCCGTACTTGAGGTGGACCGACATCTGCGACGTGGCGTTGAGGTCAGGGCGGTCCCGGTTGCTGCCGTAGCCGGCGAGGTCGTCCTCGAGGAACTCCTCCCACCGCGCGCGGGCCGCACCCTCACCGATGGCGATGGTCGGCGTAGCCGGCTCGTCGCCCCAGGGCAGCGGCGTCGACTCGACCGGCCGGTGCCAGGTGAGGCCGGCGGGGACCGTGGCCGGGGCCGGCCAGCCGTGCTCGTGCCAGGCGCGCGAGAACGGCGTGAACACCTTGAAGGGCTCGCCGTCGGCCTTGCGCACGAGCCCGGGTCCGACGGCGTAGGGCGTGCCGGTCGCCACGAGGGGCACGTCGCCCAGGGCGAGCTCGACGCGGTGGTCCCGGCGACGTCCGTACGGCGTGCTCTCCCGGCTGACGTGCACGCTCGAGGCCCCGACCTCGCGGACGAGCCGGGGGATCTCGGTCTCCGGGTCGCCCACGCGGACGACGAGCGCGCCGTCGTACGCCGTCGCGAGGTCGGCGACGGCCGCCGCCAGGTGGGCGCGGCGGACCGTCCCCGCGGAGGCGAGGAGCGTCGGGTCGGCGACGAAGACCGGGAGGACGTCGCCGCCGGCCTCGTGCGCCGCGAGGAGCGCCGGCAGGTCGGACAGGCGGAGGTCCCGCCGGAGCCACAGCAGCGCAGTCATGCCCGCCATCATCCGGAAGCGGGTGGCGTCACGCGCGTTGTGACCGTTGACACACGCGCAGTCGGCGTGCCAACATCGCGGCGTGGGAAACCGGGTTCCTAAAGCAACCGCGAAGCGGGCTCGGCCGCAAGCGACCATCAGCGATGTGGCCGCCGAGGCCGGCGTCGCGCGCGCCACGGTGTCGAAGTACCTGGCCGACGGCTCGCGAAACTATTACGTCGCGGAGTCGACTCGCGAGCGCATCGCCTCAGCCATCGAGCGACTCGGCTATGAGCCCAATGCCGTCGCGCGCAGCCTGTCCAACAGCCGGTCCTACACGATCGGCGTCATCGTTCCGAGCATCACGAACCCGTTCTATCCGGGTCTCATCGCAGGCATCGAAGACGTGGCCGGCGCCGAGGGGTTCACCGTGATCCTGGGCAGCACGGAGGGGAGTCTGGAGCGTGAAGAGCGCATCGTCAGCTCTCTCCGTCAGCGGCAGGTGGACGGCATCGTGCTGGCCTCACAACAGGTAGAGGACGGGGTCGTGGAGCGCCTGGTCGAGTCCGGCCTGGACGTCGTCCTCGCGTCCCGCCCCGCCTCCAGCCTCATGACGGACACGGTCATGGCAGACGACATGGGCGGTACGCACGCGGCGATGGAGCACCTGCTCGAGCACGGTCACGAGCGCATAGGGCACATCGCGGGACCGGCCGGCGTCGCCACCTTCCGCAATCGCGCCGAGGCGTTCCGGGCCTCCTGCCACGAACACGGCGCGGGTCGGAACGCGACGCCGGTCGTCGTCCAGGCTGAGTCCGCCACCGTTGAAGGTGGTGCGCGCGCCGCGGAGGAGCTCCTCGCATCCCCGGGCGTGACCGCTGTCTTCGCCGCCAACGACCTGATAGCGATGGGCGTTCTTAGCTACTGCGCCAGCATCGGGCGGCGGGTTCCGGAGGACCTCGCCGTCGTTGGGTTCGACAACGTGTGGGTGTCACGGATGCCGGGGATCGACCTGACGACGGTCGACGGAAAGACCCGAGAGGTGGGACGGATGGCCGCAGAGCGCGTGGTGGAGCGAATCCGCGACCGATGGGCGCCGGTGCAGTCGGCGCCGGAGCCCCAAGCCATCACCCTCTCCACCGAACTCGTTCGCAGACGCACCTGCGGATGCCTGACCGCCTGACCGCCTGCCGACAGCTGTAGAGCGGAAGCCGGATCTAAGCCCACCAGTACGCCAACGACGGGAGACGGCATGGTCGATGTGGGCCAACGACGGCAGTAGGAAACCGGTATCACGTCGGTATAGCCCGCCGGCCCCTACGGTTCGCGACTTTGCCGGGGAGCCTGTGCGGCCTTCCGGGCACGTAGATGTTTCACCCCGCAACAGAGCAAGTTCTAGAAACTCAATGGAGAGGATTTACGATGACTGCGACGAAGACGATCCGCTGGGCTGGTGCCCTCGGTGTGGCCTCCCTGCTGCTGGCCGCTTGTGGCGGCCCCTCGGACGAGCCGGCGGATGGTGCGAGCGGCACCGGAGACGGCAGGGAGATTCCCCTGTCGCTCAACCAGACCGAGGACCACCCCAACTTCCTCGCGCTGAGCGAGTTCGCCGAGAACGTTGCCGAGCGCACCGAGGGGCGAGTGAACATCCGGGTGTTCCCCAACGCTGTGCTCGGTGAGCAGCAGGAGAGCGTCCAGCTGGTCGGGGACGGGTCCGTCGGGATGGCTAGCATCTCCGCCCCGCAGATGGTGAACCTCAACGAAGACTTCATGGTGCTCGACATGCCGCTGGTCTTCGACTCGGAGGAGCACCAGATGGCGACTATCAACGACATGGAGATCGTGGGCGAGCTGTACTCGTCCCTCGCGGACAGTCAGTCGTTGACGGTGCTGGGTGCGTACACGCAGGGCGCGCGCTCGGTGTACAACTCGCGCGGACCGATCGAGACGCCTGAGGACCTTGCCGGCCTGAAGGTTCGCGTGCAGGAGAGCCCGCTGCACATCGCGATGATCCAAGCGATGGGAGGAACGCCCACACCGATGCCGTTCTCCGAGGTCTACACCGCTCTGCAGGGTGGCGTGATCGACGCAGCGGAGAACAACGCGCCGTCCTACCTCACGCAGCGGCACTACGAGACCGCGCCGTACTTCTCCTACACGAACCACCTCATCGGAGCGGACTTCCTCGTCGTCAACTCAGAGCTCCTCGCATCCTTCTCCGAGGAGGACCGGGCGGTTGTCGAGGAGGAGTTCGCGGCTTCTGTGGAGACCTTCATGTCCATCTGGCAGGAGCAGGTGGCCGCAGCGATCGAGGAGACCACTGCCGCGGGGGCTCAGTACAACGAGGTCGATGCGGAGGCCTTCCGGGAGGTCCTGCAGCCCGTCGTGGACGACGCCCTGGAGACCGAGACGCAGCGTGAGCTGTTCGAGGCAATCCGTGACCGAGCCTGACCACGGACGGCGGTGCCGCCCGTGGCTGCAGTGAGGCGAGACATCGACGAGCAGGCCCGGCGCCTGTCAGAGACGGCGGCAGCGGCCGGGCTGGACCGGTTGCTGCTGGCGGACCCGCTGTCGTTGTCCTGGCTCCTCGGGGTGCGCTGGAGCGTCCGCATGGGCTCGGACAAGCCGTGCTTTGCCGTCCACCTCGACGCCCGGTCGGGCGGCCTACCCGCGGTGCATGTCGTCACCCCCCGCAACGAGGCGGCGCGCCTGGTCGAGGTCGAGCTGGCCGAGGTGGCCTACTCCGGGGAGATGGGTGTCCTCACGCACGAGTGGAACGAGGGTCCGTGGTCGGTGATCGACACTGACGGCCGACTCGGGTCCGACATGCCGGCTGCCGGGGTGCGGAGCATCGCGGAGGACATTGCTCGTGTCCGCCGAGCGCTCGTCGCGCCTCAGAAGCTGGAGCTCGCCGCCGTCACCGCGCGCGTGACGCGGATCGTGGAGGCGACGGCGAGGCGCGCCAGAGTCGGCATGACGGAGAGGGCTCTCGCTGCGGAGACCGTCGAGGCCCTGGTCCGTGACGGGCTGGAACCGCTCGTCGTGCTGGTGGGGTCGGGTACCGACCTGGACCGCTTCAAGCATCCGCTGCCCCGCGACGTGCCCATCGGCGGCCGGTTCATGGTCTCGGTCGGTGCACGGGGGGCGGGTGTGGTCACCAGCGTGACCCGCTATGGCACCTTCGACGGGTTGACTGCGCGGGAGGCGGACGAGTATCGGCGTCTCCAAGAGGTTGAGGCCGTCCTCCTGCGCAGCAGCACGCCCGGTGCCCGACTCGGCGCGGCCCTCGACGCGGGGAAGGCGGCGTACCGCACGCACGGCTTCCCCGCCGAGACCTGGCGCGAGCACCACCAGGGCGGGATCGCCGGCTTCGCACCGCGAGAAGTCATCGCTGGCGGCACTGACGACCCCGTGCTCCAGGAGGACATGGTCGTGGCATGGAATCCCTCAGCTTCCGGATGGAAGGTCGAGGACGTCGCACTGGTGTCAGCCTCCGGTGCCCACCCCCTAGGCCAGCCCGGCGAGGGCTGGCCCGCGCATGACGTCGGAGGCGTGACCCGCCCCGCCGTCCTCGAGATCTGAACCGACGAAAGGCATTGTGATGAAGAGCGTGCACCTGCTACCCGATCAGCTCGCCACCCGGCGCAGCCCGGCCGAGATAGGACAGGAGCTCACCTCGGTCCAGCGGCTGGAGGTACGAGACAGGACGGCGGTCACCACGCAGGACGAGGAGCTCGTCGTCGTCGTCATCCAGGGCGACCTCAGCTGGCACCACGAGGGCGACCAGGGCGACGCGACCTATCGCGACATGATCTACGTGCCCGCCCGCAGCGAGGTTTCTCTGACCTCGGCCGACGGGGCGACCGTCATGTGCTTCTGGGTGCCTTGCGACCGGGACACCGCCTTCGTCCACATCCCTTTCGCGGAGGTTGACGCAGACTCCGGCCGTCACCACACCTACGGTGATCCGGCGATCGGCAGCCAGCGGGACGTGTGGGACTTCATCGATGGAGATTTCGACTCCCAGCGCGTGCTCTGCGGGCAGTCGGTCGGGGAGCCAGGCGGGTGGACGGCGTGGCCGCCGCACGAGCACGGCGCCAAGCGTGAGGAAACCTACGTCTACTTCGGTCTCCACGGGTCGTTCGGCGTCCAGCTCGTCTACGAGAGAGGGGAAGGCATGGATGACCCGATGAGCGTCTCCCTCGTTCGGGAGGGGCATCTCGTCTCGGTGCCCGGGGGCTACCACCCCAGCGTCGGCAGCCCTGCCGGAGGCATGTCCTACATCTACTTCATGGCCTCTCGGCAGAAGGAGGATCGCAACTTCATGGACCTGACGATCCAGCCCGAGTACGGCGAGACGTTCGACTGACTGACAGGGCAGACCATTGATCAACGCACCTTCGCTGGCCAACTCAAACCTCCTTGACCTCGGGGAAGACCTCGACGCACTCGTGCGTGGGGGGTGCCGCACGGTCCATGTCGATGTCATGGACGGGCACTACGTACCGAACCTGTGCTTCCCCGTCTCCGCCGTCGCCGCGATCAAGGACAGATATCCGGACCTGGTCGTCGACGCTCACCTCATGGTGGACACCGTCGAGGACTACATCGAGCCGCTGCGCGTCGCGGGCTGCGACGCGATGAGCTTCCCCATCGACGCCACGCGGTTCGTCCGCAGGACGCTGTCCACGATCCAGGCCGCGGGCATGCGCGCCGGGGTAGCGATCAACCCGTCGCAGGACGTCGCCGTCGTCGAGCCGGTGCTGCGCTACGCCGACTACGTCGTCCTCATGTCCGTCGAACCGGGCTTTGCGGGCCAGACGTTCCTCGACGGGTCACTCGACCGACTCGACACGCTCGCCAGCCTCCGTGAAGCGACGGGGTCCTCCGCCCTCATCCAGATCGACGGCGGCGTCACCTATGACGTGGCGGAGGAGGGCGCGCGGCGCGGAGCCGAGATCTTCGTCACCGGAGTCTTCACCGTCTACGACCCCGAGCTCAGCCGTGAGCGTGGGATGGCGGAGTTCGACTCCAGGATGGCTCGTGCCGGCTATCCCGCCAGTTCGGAGCACCTCGCGGCGTTGCGTCGGACGACGGACTAGCGTCGCGCACCTCCGCCCCCTGCGGCGCCGGTCAGACGCGCGGTCGGGACGCTGTACGTCGACGGCGGCGCACCTCAGGTGCGCCGCCGTCGGCACTCTCGCGGGAGTAATCGCTACCGGCAACCGGTCCGATTACTCCGCGCGCTTGGGGCGGGCGCGGACGTGCGCCTGCTGCCCCTGGGGGCCGAAGAGCGCGAGGAACTCGACCGGCTCGGTGTCGGCGTGGCCGATCCAGTGCGGCAGGCGGGTGTTGAACTCGACGGCCTCGCCGGCGTCGAGGACGAGCTCGCGGTCGCCGAGCACCATCCGCAGCCGCCCGCTGAGGACGTAGAGCCACTCGTACCCCTCGTGCGAGCGCGGCGACGGCTCGGGCGGGGAGTCGGTGGCGTGGAGGATGTACTTGTACGCACGCAGGCCGCCTCCGGCGCGCTCCGTGAGCGGGATGACGGTGCGGTCGCCGTGGCGCTCGGGGCGCAGGTGCACGCGCGGGTCTCCCGTGGGCGGGGCGTCGACGAGCTCGTCGATCGGCACGGCGTACGTGCGGGCGAGGGGGAGCAGCAGCTCGAGCGTGGGGCGCCGCCCGCCCGACTCCAGGCGCGACAGGGTGCTCACCGAGATGCCCGTCGCCGTGGAGAGCTCGGACAGCGTGAGCTCGCGGTCGGTCCGCAGGGCGCGCAGCCGCGGGCCGACGCCCGCGAGCATGGCGTCCGCATCACTTCCGGCGGATGCGCTCTCGTCGTCGGTCATGGCTCCTAGTTTGCCATAGTGGCAAAGGCGGTTGCTGCTGCGGCTCGTCCCGGCGCACACTCGGGGCAGCCGGGCGCGGTGCCCGGCGGCAGGGTGAGGCAGAGGAGACGGGCCATGAGCGGAGCGCACGCACTGGACGGAAGCAGGACCTACGACGTCGTCGTCATCGGCGGAGGTGTCGCCGGGCTGAGCGGGGCGCTCACCCTCGCGCGGGCCCGGCGCTCCGTCCTCGTCATCGACTCCGGCGAGGCGCGCAACGCGCCGTCGGCCGGGGTGCACAACTACCTCGGGCGTGAGGGCACGCCGCCCGGCGAGCTCGACGGCATCGGCCGCGAGGAGGTCGCGCGCTACGGCGGGCGCATCGTCCCCGGGGCCGTCACCGCGGCGACGCGCGACGACGACGGGCTGTTCGCCGTCACCACCGCCGACGGCGGGTCCGTCCGCGCGCGCCGGCTGCTCGTGACGACCGGCGTCGTCGACGAGCTCCCGGACGTGGCCGGGCTGGCCGAGCTCTGGGGCCGCAGCGTGCTCCACTGCCCGTACTGCCACGGGTGGGAGGTGCGCGACCGCGCCGTCGGGATCGTCGCGACGGACATCGGCATGGCCATGCACCAGGCGCTGCTGTGGCGGCAGTGGACCGACGACCTCGTCCTCTTCCAGCACACCGCGCAGGAGCCGACGGCGGAGCAGCGGGCCCAGCTCGACGCGCGCGGGATCCGGCTCGTCGTCGGTGAGGTCGCGGGGGTCGAGGCGGCCGACGGCGCCGGCGTCATCGACGGCGACGAGGCCGACGGCGGGCGGCACCTCACGGGGGTGCGCCTCGCGAGCGGCGAGGTGGTCGAGCGGCACGCGGTCGCCGTCGCGACGACGCTCCACGCCCGCGCCGACTTCCTTGGCACGCTCGGCCTCGAGCCGGCCGAGCTGCGCTTCGACGACGTCGTCATCGGCGAGGCCGTGCCGGCGCTCAACCCGATGGGCGCGACGGCGGTGCCCGGCGTCTACGTCGCCGGGAACGTCACGAACCCCATGGCGCAGGTCATCGTCTCCGCGGCCGCCGGGATGATGGCGGGGGCGGTCATCAACGGCGAGCTCGCCACCGAGGACACCGAGCGCGCCGTCGCGACTCGCGCGGCAGGCGCCGTCGTCCGCTGAGCGCCGCTGCCTAGACCCGGCTCGCGTCGTCGGAGCCGCCGCACGCGCACGCGCACCCGGCGTCGTCGGCGCCAGCGGCGTCAGTGCTCGACGCGAGCAGGGCGACCGGGGAAGCGCAGCAGTCGTCGCCGCGCCAGGCCTCCAGGCCCTCCTTGACCGCGACGGCGGCGATGATGAGCGCCGCGAGCGGGTCGGCCCAGGTCCATCCGAGGGTGGAGTTGAGGACCAGGCCGACGAGGAGCACGGCGGAGAGGTAGGTGCACAGGAGCGTCTGCTTGGAGTCCGCCACGGCCGAGGCGGAGCCGAGCTCGCGGCCGGTGCGCCGCTCGAACCACGACAGGAACGGCATGACCGCGAGGCTCACCGCGGCGAGCGTGATCCCGACGGTGGAGTGCTCGGGCGCGGCGTCGGTGAGGAGCGACCGGACGGCGTCGAGGCTGACGAAGACGGCCAGGCCGAAGAAGGAGACGGCGATGAGTCGCATCGCCGTGCGCTCGCGCCGCTCGGGATCCGCTGCCGAGAACTGCCACGCCACCGCGGCGGCGGAGAGCACCTCGACGAGGGAGTCGAGTCCGAACCCGACGAGCGCCGCTGACGAGGCGATCCGGCCGGCCGTGATGGCGACGACGGCCTCGACGACGTTGTAGGTGATCGTCGCGGCGACGATCCACCGGATGCGTCGCGCGAGGACGGCGCGGCGGGCGCTGGTCAGCACGCCGGAACCGGGGGTGGTGGCGAGGCTCATGAGCAGGCGCACCCCTCCGGGCCGCAGCACGACGCGTCGACGGCGACGGCAAGGTCGAGGAGGCCGTCCAGCGCCGGCGCGAGCGCGTCCCCGGCGAGGCGGTACCAGGTGCGGCGGCCGTCCGGGACGGAGTCGACGAGGCCGCACCCGCGCAGGCAGGCGAGCTGGTTCGACATCACCTGCCGGGACACGCCGAGCGCCTCCGCGAGGTCCGACGGGCACGCCGGCGCCGCGCGCAGCTCGAGCAGGATGCGGGTCCGCGTCTGGTCCGACAGGGCGTACCCGAGGCGCGCGAGCGCGGTGGCGTGGGCGAGGGTGACCGTGCTCATGGCGACGACAGTACACGGGTCCGTGTACTGATGGCGGCGCGCCGAGACGATCGCGTCCGGGCCGCACGATGGCGGCCGGCTCGCACGTGGCCCCCGAGCAGTGGAGGTGCTCAGGCGAAACGGCGGCGCCCTCCCGGTGCTGGCGGGGACGCTGGGGGCGTCCGCGCGGGCACGGGGAGGGCGCTCGTCGGTGCTGGCTGCTGGCCGGTCCCGGTGGTGGGGCCGGAGCGAGGTCAGTGGTCGTGGGTCTCGCCCTCGTGGTCGTGGCCCTGGTCCTCGCCCTCGTGGTCGTGGTCCTCGCCCTCCTCCTCGTGGGCGTCCTCGGTGCCCGGGGCGCCGGCCTCGATGGCGGGCGGCGGGGAGCCGGTGACGGACGTGATCTCGTCCGGCGTGTGCGGCAGGTCGTAGCTGCGCATGACCTCGCCGGTGGAGAGGCTGACGGCGTGGAGCTGGTTCGTCGCCGGCTCGGTGACGTAGGCGATCGAGTCCGCCACGTGGAGGGCGGGGCGGGGCTGCTGCCACTCGAGCGGCTCCTCCCAGGGCGCGACGATGAGCGCGCGGGCGAGCTCCTCACCGGTGTCGGGGTTGATGACCCGCAGCGTGCCGTCCGTGGCGAGGACGAACGCCTCGCCCTGGGGGCCGCGGGCGAGGGAGCGGAAGCTGTAGCTCGCGCCGAGGTCGACGAGCCGGAGCGTGCCGGTCGCGGTGTCGATGAGGGCGATGCGCTCCGGGCGCTCGAGGTCCGCCTCCGGGTCGGTCTTGTAGTCCCCGAGGACGACGGCGGAGGTCTCGTGGCCGACGAGGTTGCCCGAGCGGGCGTAGGCGTCCTCGACCGGCACCTTGGAGAACGCGCCGCCGGAGAGCAGGAGCGGGCCGTTCTCGCAGCCGACGACGACGGCCTCACCGGCGGCGACCGCCTCGCCGTGCAGGCCGGGGCAGTCGTCCGAGCCGGTGATCTCGTTGCCGTCGGCGTCGAGGACGACGGCGCCGTAGCGGCCGTCGTCGTCGCCCGCGCTCGAGAAGAGCGTGCCGTCGCTCAGCGCGACGGCGACGCCGTGGTGGGCTGCGTCCGGGGCCGTCCACGTGTCGACGTGCGGCTCGCCGTCGGCGAGCTCGGTCGGGTCGAGGACCTGCACCTCGCCCGTGCCGTCCGCGAACAGAGCCGTCCGGCCGGCGTGGACGACGACGTGCCCGGCCTCCTCGGCCGGGAGGACGAGGTCGGTCAGGCGCGGGTCGCCCGCACGGTAGTGCGCGTGGTCGCCGTGCGCCTCGGCGAGGAGGGCGCCGTCGTAGGCGTGGAACCCCTCGGCGGTGGTGATGAGGACGTGCCGCCCGTCGCCCGCGGCGTTGACCCGCAGGTACCCGGGGAGCTCGACGTCGTCGAGGATCTCGCCCGAGCCGGTGTCGAGGGTCATGATGCCGCCGTCGTAGGTCATGACGATGCGGGGGTCGAGGGTGGCGACCTCGACGAGCGCGGCGCCGTCGTCGTCCCCGGTGGCCGTGGTGGCCTCGGCGGTGGGCGTCGCGGTGGACGCGGCCGGGGTGGTTCCCGCGCCGGAGCATCCGGCCAGGGTGGCCGCGAGGGTAACGGCCGCGAGGGCCGGGAGAGGGGTGGGTCTACGCATGGTCGGGAGTCTCGCTCATCTATCTCGGTGACGGATCTCGGTGCCTCCGATGCGGACTCGTCAGCCCCGAGAGGGCTCGCTGGGTCTGCAGAGGCAGTTCAGGCGCCGCGCCGGGATCGCCGGGCGGCATGATCATGAGACTAGATAGTGAGAACCATTATCGTCAAGCCCGTACGTCCGCCTCGCCGCCTCGCGCCCTTCCGCCTCACCCCCTCGTCAGGGCGGAGTTGTGTCGTGGTGCCTTAACGCCTGCGAAACACCCACCACAACCAGGCGAAACGCCGCCTCAATACGTTGCGGGGGAAGCGGAAACCATCCCTTGGCCGCATCGCGCGCTCAGCCGCTTCAGCGGGCGCGCCGTGCTGGAGAAACCCATGACCCTGGACCCTCGGCAACGCCCGCGCCGGCGCAGACTCGGCGCGAGCGTCGCCGTCACCGCGCTCGCCACGACCGCCATCGCGGCCGGTGCCACGACACCCGCGCTGGCCTACAACACCGTCAGCGTCGCCGGCGGTGACGCCTGGAACGTCCACGACGCGGCGAGCCCGGGCATCGACACCGGCAGCGTCATGGACACCGACGGCCGGGCCCTCATGGGCTACGGCGGCCTGCGCGTCGACGTCGCGGGCGGTGACAGCCCGCTCAACGGGATCCTCCTGCGGGGCTTCGAGCTGACCTTCGACGGGCTCGACACGTTCACGACGGAGCAGGGTGTCTCCGTCGACGGCGTCGTGGTCCAGCGCGAGCTCCACGTCGACCGGGGGACCAGCACGGGCCGCTTCTTCGACTCCTTCACCAACTCGACCGGCTCCCCGGTGAGCGTCTCGGTCGCCTTCGGCGGCCAGCTCGGCTACGACACGGGGACGAACCAGAGCGCGATCGCCGGCACGTCCAGCGGCGACCTCGCCATCAGCGACGACGACGGCTGGGTCTCCTGGTACTCCCCGACGGACGGCGCCGGCTCGGCCAGCCAGAACGGCCCCTCGGCGACGACGGTCGGCACCCCGGGCTACGGCGGCTCCCTCGAGCGGATGGGCACCTTCCTGCGCGACCCGTTCATCAACGACCTCCCCGCGAGCGGTGACGACGCCAACCACCCGGCGTTCGTCAACACCCTGACGATCGACCCGGGCGAGACGCTCTCACTGGCGACGTTCGTCGTCACCGGCCTCTCGGAGACGACGGAGATCACCGACGGCGCGACCATCCCCCCGGCGGGGAGCCAGGTCGCCGCCGTCCAGGAGCGCGCCGCGGCGCTGACGGAGGCGCCCGACTTCAGCGACCTCACGAGCGCCGAGGTCTGCTCGCTGGCCAACTACGACCTCACCGCGCTCGCGGTCGACTGCACCGCACCGGCGGGCGGGATCCAGGACGACGTCCCGGTCGCCTCCCCGGTGACGCTGCGGACCAGCGTGGCGTACGACGTCGTCGGCAAGACGATCACGGACCTGCGCCGCGACATGGACGCCGGCACGACGAGCGCCGAGCAGATCACCCAGGCCTACCTCGACCGCATCGCGGCCTACGACCGCGGGCCCTTCGGGCTGCACTCCGTCATCACCGTCGCCCCGACCGCCCTCGCGCAGGCCCGGGCCGCGGACGCCGCGCGCGCCGCCGGCGACGACCGGCCGCTGCTCGGCATCCCGATCCTCGTCAAGGACATCGTCGACACGATCGACATGCCCACCACCGGCGGCTCGCTCGTCTTCGACGGCTACCAGCCCACCGCGGACTCGTGGCAGGTGGCGAAGCTGCGCGAGGCCGGCGCGATCATCCTCGGCAAGGCCAACCTCGCCGAGTTCGCCAACGACGGGCACTTCAGCCCCAGCGCGTACGGCCAGGTGTGGAACGCGTTCGACCCGTCGCGCAGCTCGATCGGGTCGAGCGGCGGGTCCGCTGTCGCCGTCGCGTCGAGCTTCGCCGCCGCCGCGATCGGCACGCAGACCGGTGACTCGCTGTGGGGCCCGGCCGGGGCGGCGAGCCTGTTCTCGCTGCGCGGCACGGACGGCATGCAGAGCAGCGCCGGCACGATGCCGCTCACGCTCATCCAGGACTACGTCGGGTTCATCACCCAGTCCACGGACGACCTCGCCCTCCTCCTCGAGGCGACCGCCGTCGACAACCCCGACGACGTCCTCGACGACGTCGCCAACGGGCACCGTCCGGACGACTGGATGGAGTACCTGTCCGAGGACGCCCTCGAGGGCAAGGTCATCGGCATCCCCGAGGGGGCGTTCATCGACCCGTTCGGCACGCCCGAGACGAGCGAGGCGCTCCAGGCCCGGTTCGCGCAGTTCGAGGCGGCCGGCGCGACGCTCGTCGAGATGCCGGCGGCCCCGTCCGCACCCGGCACGCGGCCCGGCGGTGACCTCGGCTACGAGGGCTGGGCGCAGTGGATCGACGCCCACCCGGACAACCCGTACACGCTCGCCGAGCAGATCACGCGCAGCCCGCTGCGGATCCCGACGCGCGTCAACACCACGCCCTACACCGGCACCGGCCGGATGAGCGACGCCGAGCAGCGCGCGTTCGAGCAGTGGCGCGCCGGCTGGCGCACCGCCCTGGGGGAGTGGATGGACACGAGCGGAGTGGACGCCGTGCTCTACGCGACCGAGCTGAGCGACATCCACCTCAACGACTCCGTCATCCCGAGCTTCGGGCGGATCGACCCGCAGTCCTCGGGCGCCGGTGTGCCCACCGTCGTCTTCCCCGCGGGCGTCAACGTCCACGGCAACCCGGTGGGCTTCCAGCTCCAGGGCAAGGAGTTCCAGGACGCCGAGCTCCTCGGGTTCGCGTATGCCTTCGACGCCGTCGAGGCCGGCCGGGTCCTCCCGTCCATCTCCCCGGCGCTCGCCTACGCCCCGGCCGCGCCCGCGCAGGTGGTCGCGCCGCTCCCGGCGCTGGCGCAGGCGCAGCCCGTCGTGCCGTGGGAGCCGGAGCCCCCGACGGAGGAGCCGACCGAGCCCCCGGTCGAGGAGCCGACGGAGCCGCCGGTCGAGGAGCCCACGGAGCCCCCGACCGAGGTGCCCACGGAGACCCCGACCGATGTTCCCACGGAGACCCCGACCGGCCCGGCGCCCGGCCAGGGTGACGGCGACGACGACGGCGGCGCGCTGCCGGGCGACGGCGGCCCGGTCTCGGGTGGCCCGGGCACGCTGCCGAGCACCGGCGTCGACGGGATCGTCATGCTCTGGGCGGCGCTCGCCGCAGCAGGGACCGGCGCCGCGCTGCTCGCCGGGACCGGCGTGAGGAAGCGGAAGTCCATCCTCAGCGAGGTGTAGCCGGACCGGCGGAGGCGGCGCCCGTGATCACGGGCGCCGCCTTCGTCGTGGGCCGTCAGGCGGGGCCGAACCAGTCCTCCGCCGCCTCGCGCAGGGCCGCGTCGGCCTCGCGCGGGTAGGGGAAGCACGCGTTGTGCGCGCCCGGGAGGACGACGGCGCGGGCTCCCGCGAGCTCGGCGAGGTGGCGCGACCACGCCGCGGGAGCAAAGCCGTCCCGCCAGCCGGTGGTGACGAGCGTCGGGATCCCGAGCGCGCGCAGCTCGGGGGCGGCGTCCTCGGGGCGGTCGGCCATCGCGTCGAGCAGCAAGCGGAGGAGCGGCACGCCGCCACTGCTCACGTACGACGGGACCGCGGCCGGGAGCTCGCCCCCTGCCTCGCGCGGGAGCGTCGTGAGCGCGCGGGCCACGAGGGAAGGGACGGTCCGCGAGGAGGGGACGAAGGTCGGCCCGGCGAGGACGACGCCGGCCAGCCGCTCCGGTGCGAGCAGCGCCGCCCGGAGCACGCCCTGGGCGCCGGTCGAGTGGCCGAGGAGGATGACGTCGCGCTTGCCGCTCGCCTCGAGCCAGCGGACGATCCCGGCAGCGAGGCCGTGGACCGTCGGCTCGCAGGCGCGCGCCCGGCCGCGGTGCCAGCCCGGGAGGTCGAGCACGGTCGCGCGGGTCCACGCCGAGGCGGCGCGAGCCCACGGCGCGATGTAACCCGGGGCGCCGAGGCCCGGCACGAAGACGACCTCGGGGAGGCCGCGGACCTCGCCGGCGCTGAGCGAGCGGACCGGACGGCCGTCGACGACCGTCGTCGTCCGCGCGAGGGCGTAGTCGCCGTGGAGCTCCTGCCACCGCGCGCGCCACGGCTGGGGGTGACGCTCGGTTGTGGGCATGGCGCACGAGCGTATAGGCCGGGGGGCGGGGATGCCGCGCCAGGCCCGGCGGTCCAGGAGTGCGTTGGGGTGTGGCGCCGCCAGGTGGGACGGCGTCGGCCCCCTGGGCTGCGTGATCGTGCATACGTGCAGGACAACGTCGGGCCCCGGCCCCGCTCGCGTGGAGCGGGAACCGGGGCCCGATGGTCGTGCCGTGCGCGGGGAGCGGCTCAGCGGCGCGTGGTGCTCGTGCCAGCCGCGCGGCCGTCGTCGCGGCGGGGCCAGAGGGCGATCGCGAGGCCCGCGAGGGCGCTCACGACGTGGAGCCAGTTGTCCGCCTGGTTGATGTTGAGGAGGTTGGCGTCCGGGTTGTCGGCCACGATGAAGCCGTAGATCGCCGCGGCGCCGTAGCCGATGGCAAGGAGCCAGCCATAGGTGCGGGCGCTGCTCGCCTTCGACCACATGATGACGCCGGCGAGGCCGATGACGAGGTGGACGATGTTGTGCAGCGGGTTGATCGCGAAGCCGAGGAGCGTCTGGTCGTGGTTGTGCTCGGTGAACCCGTCGAAGCCGGTGACGAAGAATCCAGCGACACCGACCAGCAGGTAGACCACACCGATGACGAGCGCGAGGTACTGGTGCGGAGCCTTGCGGTCCGTCGCCGTTGACTGAGCCATGATTTCCCTCCAGAGGTGACGAGGTGCACGTGCGATCAAGGGTTGCGCATGACCGGTTTGTCCGCACGCCGGGGTGAAGGGCAGATTCCGACGAACCCGGCGGTTCTTCGATTGTTGACTGCCCCACGAGGTGCGGACACCAGGTGGAGATCACTGTTATGTACGTGGGCGGTCGACCTGGGCCAGGAGTCGACTCGCTGACGGGCGAAGCCCGTCGTCAAGCCTCGTTCGACGGCGGCGCCCCCAACCACGCGGCGAGGTCAGCCTCCTTGGGTGGAGCCTTAAGGGAGGCGCCCATGCTCGTGAACAGCTCCGTCACGAGATCAGGACGCTCGCCTGGGACGACCTCGAACTCTCCACGTGAGGTCAGAAGGTCTGCGATCTCCAGGCGCCACGCGCCCAGCCGCCCCGGAACGTCCAGTGTGAGGCGTGCAGTCTGCCGAATTCTCGCGGCTTCGGCTGGCGTCGTGTTCAGCAGTGTGTCGAGGTGCGGGGTCCTCAGGGTGGCGCTGGCCGACGTGGCACCGATGCGCTTGAGCATCGTCGCGTGGGGCTCGATCACCGTCAGTTCGAGGAAGTCGCCGACCGGCTCACGCCCGAATGCGCGTCTGTACGAGCTATGTTCCTTCAGGTGCTTGAGCTGCGGGTCCTCGATCCGCCACTTGTCGAGCCACTCTTCCCCGACGGCGGCGCGCAGATGTTTGACGGCCTCGTTCCATCTGCCGTCCGAGGCGAAGGAGCAGGCCCAGTCATAGGCGACGACAGGGGGCCACAGCCGTGGCTCCATAGCCTGCGCGCTGTCTGCTAAGAGCTTCGCCGCTATGAGAGTTTCCTTGGCCTTACTCAAGGCAGCCTGGGCGGCGTCGGCCCGGGCGGCAGCAGCCGTCCGGATGACGGCAGGCGTTCCCGGCACACTGGCATCGGCCTTCGCCTTGGCAGCCTCCTTCGCCGTGCGGCACTCATACGCCACCAACAGATTGAGCGCCGGCGCCAGGCGGGCGCGCATCGTCCTAAGCCACGACTCATCCACCCCGGGGGCGTACGTCGCGCTGCGAACCGCCGCGTCGAGCGCGTAGATCGCCGCGACGATGTTCGCCCTTTCCGCGCCCTGCGGCCCGTCCGGGCATCGGACGTAGGCGCGGTTGACGAGGGCGGCGAAGCGCGAATATCGAGCACGCAGAATCAACGACTCCGTCGGACTCGGTTCCTCGAGCGCGACGAAGTCACCCAGGAAGCTGGCATACAAGAGAAGGTCGTGCTGGTCAGTCGACTGGCGGAACCGGTGGTGCCAGTACTCGAGCAGCACCGGCCGGTTGTCGGGGTCCTCGGCCAGGGCCCGGCCGAGGATCTCGCCGCGCTCAGGCTTGTTGTGAACCAGATCGGTCTTGGCGACGAAGTGCAGCCCGATCCCTATCCAGTTGCTGGCGCCCGCAAGGGTGGGCATCGCGTAGCGTTCCGCGAACGCCGCGACGACGACCGCCGCACACATGCGGTGCATGTCGGGCAGCACCGGCGTTGCGTCCTTTCCCACCGCGGTCGTCTTTCCAGAGGAATCTGCCAGCGGCACGCGCAGACCAAGCAGGTCGCGTTCGACGACGTCCGCGCGCACCACCCGGCCGTGCTGTGAGACGGAGACCGCGTGCACGTCATCCGACTCGACCTGGATGCGAACCACCCATGGGGTGCGGGGGACGAGGAGCTCGAGGACTTTGTAGACCGCCTTGGCGACGCGGCCCTCGGGCGTCGTCGACAGCCCGGCCATGGCGAGGCCTGTGTCCCCGGCCGGAGCCGGCGTCTCAAGGCCCTTGAGGTCGCCGAGCGTCAGCTCACGGATGAGCGCGGCGACGTGCCCCGACGCGTTGTGGTCGTCCTTCCCGGAGTTGTCGGTGACCCGGACAGACAGGCGGAGCGACTGGCTCATGGCCCACGCCGTCAGCACCGCTCCTACGGCGAGGGTCAGCGCGATGGCCCCGAGCACGTGCTCGTGCTGAGGGAGGACGATCGGTGCCAGGGTCCCCATGGCGAGCACCGCCACGCCGAGTGCCATGCGCACGAGCCGGTCACCTTCACTGACCGCTACCGCCTTCCGGCCGGGGCCGCCCGGGCCGCTGCCGCGCCGCCCGCCGGTGGTGACCCACGTCGTGAGCCACCCGACCGGCCACGTCAGCAGCAGGGAGACGACAACGCCGACGGCGAAGATCGCCAGGGCGCCGACCGCCGTGTCCACAAGCGGGGCGAGGTGCTTCTTCGACAGTGCCTCCCACGACGTCTCCACCTCCTCGCTCCATGTCGGCGACGCCTCGGCGGCGAGCGAGCCCCGGTCGCAGGACCTCGCCGCCGCCCGCAGCACGTCCTCGAGCGTCGGCGCCGGCGGCGTCGCGGGAAGCGCGGGCGCCGAGCACCTCAGCGCCGCCGGTAGCCGGGTTGGCTCCCGATCGAGATCGACGCCGGGAAGGAGCAGAGCGAGCTCCGCCCTCGCCCGCTCGAGCGGACTCGGGGACCCCGTCGCGTCGGAGGACGGCTCCTCGGTTGCGGTCGTCCCTCGCGAAGGACTCGCAGGAGCGGCCGACGGCGAGGGCTCGTCGAGCGTCGCGGCTGCGTCCGCGGCTCGCGCGAGCTGCTTCCCCAGCGCCGTCCGGCGGAGCGCCTCGTTGCGCTCAGCGTGACAGCTCGCCCCCGCCCTGTCCGGGCGCAGGAGGTCCTCCACGCCGTCCGTCCCGACGCCACGGAGGTCGTCGATGAGGGTGAGCGCCTCCGCCGGTTGTCCCTGGGCGTTGAGGGCGGCCGCACGCGCGCAGACGTCGTCGACCGTGGAGATCGGGGAGACGGTGGCGACCGAGGCGAGCCCGGCCGGCGCCCGCGCCCCCGGCCCGGCGTGAGCGGCAGACGCCGCACCGGCGAGGACGGCGAGGGCGAGAGCGCCCACCCATGCCGCGCGCGACCGACGTCGGACGGGGCGGTCAGCACGGTCCATGACGGCTCCTCGTTGAGCAACGCACGACCTTTTCGGCGAGCGTAGTACGAGCGAGGGGCGCGCGGAATGCGCCCGGAGGTAGACGGCCCTTTCGGGAATGCTGTTCGATGACGCAGGGCATCCGCACCGACATCGCACCCAGCGGCGCGGGGCGGGCGGGCACAACCTGGTGCCGCCCGGCTGGAGTGCCCGAGGAGGATCCGTGCCGACGCAAGCAGGCCGACGGCGTCTGACCGTCCTCATCGTCAGCAACCTCCTCGGCGGGGTTGGGATCGCCTCCGGTGCCGCGGTGGGTGCGCTGCTCGTCGAGGAGCACGGCGGCACCGCGATCGCGGGCGTGGGCCAGGCCGCGAGCGTCCTCGGTGCGGCGATAGCGGCGATCCCGCTCGCCACGATGGCCGCGCGCCATGGCCGCCGTCGGTCCCTCGCGACGGGCTACGGGATCGCGCTGACGGGCGCGGTGCTCATCATCACCGCCGCGCTGCTGGGGCAGATCCTCGTCCTGCTCCTCGGGCTCGGGCTCTTCGGGGTCGCCCAGGCGGTCAACCTGCAGTCCCGGTACGCGGCCACCGAGGGGGTGCCCGTCGCGAGCCGCGCGAAGTCGATGTCGATCGTCATCTGGGCCACGACGATCGGCTCCGTCGCCGGCCCGAACCTCAGTGCCGTCGGCGCGCGGCTCGGGGAGTCGGTGGGGGTGCCAGGGCTCGCTGGGCCGTATCTCTTCTCGCTCGTGTCGTTCGCCACAGCCGGCCTCGCCGTGGCGCTGTTCTACCGGCCGGCTCAGGCCCCGGCCGTGGACGAGCTGGACGACGGCGAGGACGCCGTCGCTCCTCCGGTCGAGTCAGCCACCACCACCACGGCCGCCATCGACACGACACCGACGATGGGAGCGATCCAGGCACTGCGGTGGGCGCTCGGCCGACGCGTGCCGCGTTTCGCCGTCGTCCTCCTCGCCGGCGGCCACGCCGTCATGGTCATGGTCATGGTGATGACCCCGCTCCACCTGCAGCACAACGGGATGTCCCTCGAGGTCGTCGGGATCGTCATCAGCCTCCACGTGCTCGGGATGTTCGCCCTCAGCCCGGTGTTCGGCTGGCTCGTCGACCGCTTCGGCGCGATCCCGACGGCGACTCTCGGGGTCTTCGTGCTCGTGCTCGCCGTCGTCCTCGGGTTCGCCGCGGCCTGGACGCACGCGCACGGCTCCCTCACCGCGGTGGCGCTGACGGTGCTCGGGCTCGGCTGGTCGGCGACGACGATCTCCGCCTCCGCGCTCATCACGAGCACGTCGACGGACGCCGTGCGCGTGCCCCTGCAGGGCGTCACGGACGCCGGCATGAACTACGCCGGCGCCAGCGCCGCGGCCGTCGCCGGGCCCGTCCTCGCCGCCGGCGGCTTCCAGGCGGTCAACATCGGCGGTGCGCTCATCCTCGTGCCGGTCATCGTCCTCCTCGTCGGCCTCCTCCGGCGCCCGGAGCACCCGGCGGAACCGCCGTCCACGACGACGCCCGCGACCGCGCCTCCCGCGGCGGCCGGAGGCAGCTGAAGTCCCCGGCTCTCGTGAGGTTCACAGTGCTCGCCTTGAGCGCGAGTCCCTCAGCGGCGCGCGAGCGCCTCGGCCATCTGGGTGACGGCGCGCTCGAGGATCGGCCGCGGCGTCGCGACGTTGAAGCGGGAGAAACCGATGCCGGCCTGCCCGCACATCGCCCCGTCCGTCATCGCCACGCCCGCCTCGTCGAGGAAGAACGTGGCCGGGCTGACCCCGAGGTCGAGCTCACGGCAGTCGAGCCACGCGAGGTACGTGCCCTCGGGTGCGACGTAGCGGATCTCGGGAATCTGCCCCGCGAGGAGCACGCCGAGCGCCTTCCGGTTCGCGTCGAGGTAGCCGAGGACGTCGTCGAGCCACTGCCCGCCGGCGGTGTACGCGGCGGTGTTGGCCACGACGCCGAGGTTCGCCGCGCCGTGCTCAGCCATCATGCCGACCTTCGCCCACACGGCGGCGTCGGCGTCGTTGGACAGGACCAGCTGGGCGCACTTCATCCCGGGCAGGTTCCACGCCTTGGAGGCAGATGTGGCGGTGACCGTGTGGCCGGCGGCGGCCTCCGAGATGGACGCGTAGGGCACGTGCTGGTAGCCGGCGAAGACGAGTGGGGCGTGGATCTCGTCGGAGAAGACGCGGCCGCCGTGGCGCTCCACGACCTCGCTGATGGCAAGCATCTCCGCTCGCTCGAGCACCCGGCCCACCGGGTTGTGGGGGTTGCACAGGATGAGGAGGTTCCCGCCGGCGCGGAAGGCGGCGTCGAGGGCGTCGAGGTCGTAGACGTAGCGGCCGTCCTCGACCGCCATCGGCACCTCGATGACCTCACGGCCGAGGGCGGGCGGCATGGAGACGAACGGCATGTACGCCGGGGTCGGCAGGATGACCGCGGAGCCGGGCGTGGAGAAGTGCCGGATCGCGGCCTCGAGCCCGGCGAGGACGTCGGGCAGCGGGCGCACGCGCTCGGCCGGGACGTCCCAGCCGTAACGGGTGCGGGACCACTCGGCGTAGGCCTCGGACATCCGCGTCGCCATCGCCGTCGGCAGGTAGCCGAAGGAACCGACGTCCACGGCGCTGTGCAGGGCCTGGGTGATGGCCGGGGCGGTCCCGAAGTCCATCTCGGCGACGAAGGCGCCGATCGTTCCCGGGAACGCGGTCCATTTCACGCCTCCGACGCCGCGGAGCTCGTCGATCGTGACCTCGTCAAAGCCGGTCGCCTGAATCATGAGGTTTCCCTTCGTTTGGCCAGGCGCGCCTCGGTGCGCTTGGTGGGTGTGCTGCCGTTCTGGTCGTCGATCTCGTTGAGGTAGTTGTAGATGGTGAAGCGGGTGACCTCGAGGGACGTCGCGATCATCTCCACGGCGTCGCGCAGGAGGAACATCCCCCGCTCCTTGAGGGAGCGCACCACCGCGAGCTTGTGCTCCTTCTTCATGAGGTTGACCGGGACCGCCTGCTCGCGGATCGCCTCGTGGATGAGGGTCGCGGCCAGCTCGTCCACGTCGCGGACGAAGACCTCGCCGGCGGCGCCCGGTTCGTGCGGCTCGGCGTCGGTCGGCGCCGGGGCGCCGCCGTTGGCCCCGATCATCTGGCCGGCCACGCGCTGCAACGACTCCCACAGGGAGAGGTCCGAGTTGATGCACAGGGCGGCGAACGGCTCGCCGCCGCTGTCCCGCAGGACCATCGTCGTCGAGCGCAGGGCCCGACCGTCCGCGAGCTGCGTGCGGTAGCCGATCATGTGGCGCAGGTCGCCCGACGCGGCCTGCTCGAGGAGGAGGTCGGTCGCTGGGTCTCCCACCCGGCGGCCGGTGACGTCCCCGTGGACGGCCACGATCGAGTGGGGTAGGCACCCGAGGTCGTGCAGGACCACCTCGGAGTAGGTCGGCAGCGCCTGGCCGAGGGGTTCGACGAGGTCGACGAACAGGGCCATGAGCCGGTCCCGCTCGTCGGCCACGGCCGCCGGAGGGGTCTCGGCCACGGCCGCCGTCGGGATGTCGGCGGGGCGTGCGGTCGTCCTGGAACTCATCACGGTGTCCTCTCCGGCGCGGGGCGCGGCGTCGCACGTCGACCTTGATGTCGACGTTCTCCCTGGGATGTTGCCGCCGTGTTTCTCGCCCGTCAACAGTTGGTTGCTTCTTTCAACAGACTCTTGTGGGACTCAATCAAGAGTTCCTAATGTCAACAGCACGTCGAAAGTTCCGTCCCCTCAGAGGCGGCGGTGGCCCTCCACCGATCCACCCGGCGTCCAAGGAGGAGCAATGTCTTCTGCGCACAGCCCCCTACGCACCGCCGCAGTCGCGGCCATCGCCGCGCTCGCCCTCGCGGCGTGCTCGAGCACGGACGACGGCGAGAGCGCGGACGCCGGCGCAGCCGGCACCGCTACCGGGGAACCCACCTCCGGTGGCTCCGCCACGTTCGCCGTCGACTCCGGATTCTTCGGGTTCGACCCCAACGTCACGCCCGCCGCGCAGGACGCCCGCGTCCTGCGGCAGGTGTTCGACTCGCTCCTCTACCTCGACGAGGACGGCGCCCTCCAGCCGTGGCTCGCGACCGACTTCGCCGTCAGCGACGACGGGCTCGAGTACACCTTCACCGTCCGGGACGACGTCACCTTCCACGACGGGACGGCCTTCGACGCCGCGGCCGTGTGCTTCAACCTCGACCGGATCGCGGACCCGGAGACGGCGTCGATCTACGCCATCGGCCTCATCGGGTCCTACACGTCCTGCACCGCGCCCGACGCGGTCACCGCCGTGGTGACGATGTCCGCGCCGTTCGCGCCGTTCCTCAACAACCTCACGTCGCCGTTCCTCGGCATGAACTCCCCGACGGCGGCCGCTGCGGTACCGCCCGCGGACTACCTCATCGACCCGACGGGCTCCGGCCCGTACGAGTTCGACAGCTACACCCCGGACGACCGCGTCGAGCTCGTCCGTAACGAGGCCTACGACTGGGCCCCGGGCAACGCCGAGCACACCGGCGCCGCGCACCTCGAGACGTTGACCTTCCAGATCATCCCGGACGCCACCGTGCGGATGGGCTCCGTGCGCAACGGCAGCGTCCAGGCGGGCAGCGGCGTCCCGGAGGAGGAGGTCGCTGCCTTCGAGGCCGACTCGAGCCTCGAGTTCGTCTCCCAGGAGCAGTCCGGCGCGCCGTACCAGCTCCACTTCAACAGCTCGAAGCCGCCGTTCGACGACCAGGCGGTCCGTGAGGCGGCACGCGCGGCCCTCGACATCGACTCCGCGGTGAGCGCCCTCTACATGGGCGTGCGGGAGCGGGCCTGGACAGCCCTCGCGCCGAGCACCATCGCTTACGCCGAGGACCTCGAGGGGGCGTTCGAGTTCGACGCGGAGGCCGCCGCGACGCTGCTGGACGAGGCCGGGTGGATCGAGGGCGCCGACGGCGTGCGCGAGAAGGACGGCGCACGCCTCGAGATCGTCTACATGGAGGCCTCGCCCAACCGGGAGAAGCGCCAGGACCTCGCGACGTTCTTCGAGGCGAACCTCGAGGACGTCGGCTTCGACGTCGAGGTGGTCTTCGAGCAGCTCGCCCAGACGACGACACGGTCGCAGGAGAACGAGTACAACATCAGCGGGCTGAGCCTCGTGGCCGTCGACCCCAACGTGCTCTACCAGATGTACGACCCCGCCTTCATCCCCGCGCCCGGGCGCAACGGCTTCAACGGCAGCCACACGGACGTCCCCGCGATCACCGAGCTCCTGGCCCAGGGTCAGCAGAGCACCGACGCCGACGAGCGGGCCGAGATCTACGCCGAGGTCCAGGCCACCGTCATCGACGAGGCGCGCTCGGTCGCCATCTACGTCCCGACGTACTCCCTGGCCCTCAACGGCCTCGCGGGCGTGCGCTTCGACGCCGAGGGCTACCCGATCCTCTACGACGCGTACCTCGCCGAGTAGGCCTCCAGCCCTCAACGAGAGGAGACGACCGGCATGGGCTACGTCATCGGCAAGCGGGTGCTCGCGGGCATCCCCACGCTCCTGGGCGTCACCGTCATCCTGTTCATCACCCTCCGCCTCCTCCCGGGCGACCCGCTCGCGGCTCTCCTGGGAGGGGCGGCGGCCACCCCCGAGATGGTGGCCAACCTCCGGACGCAGTTCGGCCTCGACCAACCGCTGCTCGTGCAGTACTGGCGGTTCCTCACCGACGCCCTCACGTTCGACCTCGGGACCTCCTACGCCTCCCGGCAACCCGTCAGCGGGATGATCGTGGACAAGATCGGCCCCACCCTCCAGCTGGCGCTCGCGGCAGCTGCCGTCTCAGCGGTCACCGGCATCGTGCTCGGCTCGATCGCCGCCATCCGGCGCAACGGCCCGATCGACAGCGCCATCCGGGTGCTCAGCCTCGTGACGACGGCGATGCCCTCCTTCTGGGTCGGGCTCCTCCTCATCATGGTCTTCTCCCTGGCGCTCGGTTGGTTCCCGGCCACCGGCAACGACGGGCTCATCGCCCTCGTGCTGCCGGCGATCACGCTCGGCCTCTCGGCGGCCGGGACGGTGACCCGGCTCGTGCGCAACAGCGTCATCGAGGTCATGGGCGACACCTTCGTCACGGCGCTGCACGCCAAGGGGCTGCGCTCCGGCGTCGTCGTCATGAAGCACGTGCTGCGCAACGCGATCATCCCCACGGTGACCATCGTCGGGCTCCAGCTCGGTGCGCTCGTGGCCGGCGCGGTCATCGTCGAGGCGGTCTTCACCCGGCAGGGCCTGGGCCAGATGCTCGTACAGGCCATCGCCGGCAACGACTACCCCGTCATCCAAGGCGTCGTGCTCGTCATCGCGGCCCTCTACATCGTCATCAACATCGTCGTCGACATCTCCTACGCCGTCATCGACCCGCGCGTGCGGTCGACCGCGGCGAAGGCATGAGAGCGGAGAACCATGAAGATCCTCATCGCAGACCGTGTCCTGTCCGGCGCCGATCTCGAGCTCGTCGAGCGGGGAGCCGTCGTCATCGACGGCGGCACCATCGCCTGGGTGGGCCCGGCCGCCGAGCTCACCACCGACGTCACGGGGGTTGACCCCGACATCGAGGACCTCGGCGACGTCACCGTGATGCCCGGCCTCATCGACGCCCACGTCCACCTCGCGTTCGACGGCGGCCCCGCCCCCGTCGCGCGGATGAGGGCGGAGAGCGACGCGCAGCAGGTGGCCACGATGCTCGCCAGCGCGCGGCAGCTCCTCAGCGTCGGGGTGACCACCGCCCGGGACCTCGGGGCGCGCGCGTACCTCGACGTCGTCGTCCGCGACGCCATCGCGGCCGGGACGGCCCGGGGGCCGCGCATCATCGCCGCGGGGGCGCCGATCACCGTCACCGGGGGCCACTGCTGGTTCATGGGAGCCGAGGCCGACGGGGTCGACGACGTGCGCAGGATGGTCCGCCGCCACCACAAGGCCGGGGTGGACGCCATCAAGATCATGTCCACCGGCGGCAACATGACCGTCGGCTCGGCGCCCTGGCACGCGCAGTTCACCACGGCCGAGCTCACCGCCGCGGTCGAGGAGGCGCACCGCCTCGGCAAGCGGGTGGCCGCCCACGCGCACGGCACCGAGGGCATCCGGCGCGCGCTCGACGCGGGCGTCGACACCCTCGAGCACTGCTCCTTCCAGACGGAGGACGGTTTCGGGGGAGTCGATCCCGAGCTCGCCGACCGCATCGGCGCCGCGCCGGTCTACGTGTCTCCGACCTGCAACGTGCGGATGCGGGAGATCCGGGCGCTCATGCCGGACAGCGAGTTCGCCCTCGCCGAGCTGTACCGGCGCGGGGCGAAGATCATCGCGAGCACCGACGCCGGGATCGACAACACCCCGCACCACGGCTTCGTCGGCGGGCTCGAGGGGATGACCGACGCCGGCCTGCCCGTCCACGAGGTGCTCCTCGCGGCGACGAGCCGGGCCGCCGAGGCGCTGGGGCTGGCCGGGGTGGCGGGGCAGCTCACCGCCGGAGCCTCGGCGGACGTCATCGCCGTGGCCGGGGACCCGCGGGAGGACCTCGCGGCCCTGTACGCGCTGCGGCTCGTCCTGGCGCGCGGGGTCCCGTTCACGCCCGACGCGCTGCCGCCCATCGCGCCCCTCTCGTTCGAGACCCTGCCCCCGCTCTTCCGGGAGAAGGTGCGGGCACGGGCCGAGGCGGACGCAGCGGCGGCCGGGACGGCGCCGGACGACGACGGCGCGAGCGTCGCGCCGTCGGCGGTCCTCCCCGCAGAGGCGTTGCCGGCGGAGGTGGACCCGTCGCTACCGGCGGTGACGCCGATGCCGCCGGCGCCCGTCCCCACCGGAGGGGGACGGCGATGACCACCCTCGACCCGGCCGTCGCCGAGCCCGTCCTCGCCCGGTCCCGGTTCGACCGCGCTCGCCTGCCGCGCTTCTCCGTCAACAACACCGTGCTCGGCCTGTCGCTCGGGTGGTTGGTGCTCGTCGTCGTCGCGGCAGTCCTGCCGGGCCTCCTCGCCGGCGGTGACCCCACGGAGCTGAACCCGGCCCGGGCGATGACCGAGCCGGGGACCGAGACGGTCCTCGGCACCGACCACTACGGCCGCTCGATCCTCACGCTCCTCGTCCACGGGGCCCGTAGCGCCATGATCATCGGCTTGTTCGCCACGGCGTTCGGGGTGGCGGTCGGCGGGCTCATCGGGCTCGTCGCGGGGTACGTCGGCGGCTGGGTGGACATGGTGGCGGGACGGCTCATGGACATGTTCATGGCGTTCCCCGGCGTGCTGCTCGCCCTCATGATCACCGCCGCGCTCGGCCCGACGACGACGAACCTCATCCTCGCCGTCGGCGTCGCCACGGTGCCGCAGTTCTACCGCGTCATGCGCGGGCAGGTGATGTCCGTGCGGGGGCGCCTGTACATCGAGGCCGCGCGCTCGAACGGCTTCCGCCAGAGCCGCATCCTCCTGCGCCACGTCCTGCCGAACGCCATCGCGCCGATCATCGTGCTCGCGACCGTGAGCGTCGGCGTCGCGATCGTCATCGCCGCCTCGCTCAGCTTCCTCGGGCTCGGCCCGCGCACCGACGTACCCGACTGGGGCCAGCTTCTCTCGATGGGTCAGCCCTACCTCGCCAACGCCTGGTGGATCTCGACGTTCCCCGGCGTGGCCCTCACCCTCACCGTCATCGCCGTCAGCCTCCTCGGGGACTGGCTGCGCGACACCCTCGACGCGGACTAGGAGAACGCCATGACCAGCTCGAAGGACACGCTCCTCGATCTCAGGGGCGTCCAGGTGGAGCTCGACCGCGGCCGCAGCCGGGTGCCGCTCGTCCGCGACGCGACGCTCGAGGTCCGTCGCGGGGAGGTCGTGTGCCTCGTGGGGGAGTCCGGCAGCGGCAAGTCCGTCACCGCCCGCACGATCATGGGGCTCACCCAGCTCGACGGCCGTATGCGGGTCAGCGGGCAGGCCCTGTTCGAGGGCACCGACCTGTTCGGCCTCGGCAAGGAGCAGATGCGCCGGCTGCGGGGGCGGGACCTCAGCATGGTGTTCCAGGAGCCGCTCAGCTCCCTCGACCCGGTGTACACCGTCGAGTCCCAGCTGCGCGAGGGCCTGCGGCGCCGGGAGAAGCTGAGTGGCAAGGCCGAGCGGGCACGGATGAGCGAGGCGCTCGCCGAGGTGGGCATCCACGACGGCACGCGCGTGCTCCGCAGCTACCCGCACCAGCTCTCGGGCGGGATGTGCCAGCGGGTCATGATCGCCATGGCGCTGCTGACCCAGCCCCGCCTCCTCATCGCCGACGAGCCGACGACGGCGCTGGACGTGACGATCCAGGCGCAGATCCTCGAGCTCCTCGACCGGCTGCGTGTGGAGACGGACATGTCCGTCCTCCTCGTCACCCACGACATGGGCGTCGCGGCGGACCTGGCCGACCGGGTCGTCGTCATGTACGCCGGGCGCGTCGTCGAGGACGCAGACCCGGGCGCCGCGTTCACCGCCGCGCAGCACCCGTACACCGCCGGGCTGCTCGCGTGCATCCCTCCGATGGTCGGTGCGCGGCCGGAGAAGCTGCCGGCCATCGGCGGCACCGTGCCCGATCCCTCAGCACTGCCCCCGGGGTGCTCGTTCCACCCGCGCTGCCCGCGCGCGACCGAGCGGTGCACGACGGAGACCCCGCCCTTGGCGAGCGTGGGGGTCAGCACGGCCGCCTGCTGGCACCCTCTCGGTGAGCGACCACCGACGGACCCGCGCAGCGCGACGCCGGTGCCGGACGGGGCGCTGCTGTGAGCGCGCCGGTCACGCACCCCACCGCCGCGGGGGAGGTCGTGAGCGACCCGATCCTGTCGATGCGCTCGGTGTCCAAGCACTTCCAGGTGCGCACCACGGCCAACCCCTTCCGTCCGCCGAGCGTGCTCAAGGCCGTCGATGGCGTCACGCTCGACATCGCCCGCGGCGAGACGTTCGGGCTCGTCGGGGAGTCCGGCTCCGGGAAGTCGACCCTTGGCCGGCTCGCCGTCCGCCTCGCGACGCCCACCGCGGGGACCATCGACTTCGACGGGCACGACATCACGAGCATCGAGGGGGAGGTGCTGCGGCGGACACGGCGGCACATGCAGGTCGTCTTCCAGGACCCGCTGGGCTCGCTCAACCCCCGCATGCGCGTGGGGGACATCATCGGGGAACCCCTGCGGGTCTTCGACAACCTCCGTGGCTCCGCGCTGGAGGACCGGGTGGCCGAGCTGCTCCGAGCCGTGGGCCTCGACCCCTCGCGGGCCACGGCCCGGCCGCGCGCACTCAGCGGCGGCCAGCGCCAGCGCGTCGGGATCGCCCGCGCGATCTCGGTCAACCCGAGCCTCATCCTCGCCGACGAGGCGGTCTCCGCCCTCGACGTCTCGGTCCAGGCGCAGATCACCAACCTCCTCGGTGATCTGCGTGAGCGGCTCGGTCTCACCTATCTGTTCATCGCGCACGGGCTGCCCATCGTCCGGCAGGTGGCGCAGCGGGTCGGGGTCATGTACCTCGGCCGCATCGTGGAGGTCGCGGGCGTCGACGAGCTCTTCGACAACCCGCAGCACCCGTACACCAAGGCGCTGCTCGCAGCCTCGCCGGTGCCGGACCCCTCCCTCAAGCGCGAGCGGGTGGTGCTGCGCGGGGAGCCGCCCACGCCGCTCAACATCCCCAGCGGCTGCCGCTTCCGCACCCGCTGCCCCATGGCGCAGGACATCTGCGCCGACATCGCACCACCCGTGGTGAGGGTCGGCCCCGGACACACGTCCGAGTGCCACTTCGCCGGACAGCTCTAGGAGGACCCGTGCGGACGGAAGCAGACAGCCGGCCCATCGGGGTCCTCATCGCGAGCAACCTCCTGGGAGGCGTCGGGGTCGCCTCGGGCGTCGCCGTCGGCGCGCTCCTCGTCGAGGAGCACGGCGGGACCGCGATCGCCGGGCTCGGTCAGGCCGCGAGCGTCCTCGGCGCGGCCATCGCCGCGATCCCGCTCGCGACGATGGCCACGCGTCACGGGCGCCGGTGGTCCCTCGCCACCGGGTACGCGATAGCGCTGACCGGGGCGGTGCTCATCATCACCGCCGCGGTCGTCGGGCAGATCCTCGTCCTCCTGCTCGGACTCGGGCTCTTCGGCGTGGCGCAGGCGGTCAACCTGCAGTCCCGCTACGCAGCCGCCGAGGGGGTGCCCGCCGCCAGCCGGGCCAAGGCGATGTCGATCGTCATCTGGGCCACGACGATCGGCTCCGTCGCCGGCCCCAACCTCAGCGCCGTCGGCGAGCGGCTCGGGACGTCCGTCGGGGTGCCAGGGCTCGCGGGCCCCTACCTCTTCTCGCTCGTCTCGTTCGCCGGTGCCGGGCTCGCCGTGGCGCTGTTCTACCGGCCGGCGCGGGTCGCGGCGGTGGGGGCGGACGCTGGCGGCGCGCCGACCGGTGCCAGCGCGTCCCGGGTTCCGGCCGCCGCTCCGGCCGGGGGCCTCGCTCCCGGCCTGCCCGCCAGTGGCGAGGGTGCTGGGGGCCGCGTCGGCAGCGCGGCGAGCCATGCGCCGACCATGGGCGCGGTGCAGGCGCTGCGGTGGGCGCTCGCGCGTCGGGTGCCGCGTTTCGCCGTCGTCCTCCTCGCCGGCGGCCACGCCGTCATGGTCATGGTCATGGTGATGACCCCGCTGCACATGCAGCACAACGGGATGTCGCTCGAGGTCGTCGGGATCGTCATCAGCCTGCACGTGCTCGGGATGTTCGCCCTCAGCCCGGTGTTCGGCTGGCTCGCGGACCGCTACGGAGCGATCCGCACGGCGACGCTCGGGGTGGCGATCCTCGTCGTCGCAATCGTCCTCGGGTTCGTCGCCGCCTCGACGCACGCGCACGGCTCGCTCACCGCGGTGGCGCTGACGGTGCTCGGGCTCGGGTGGTCGGCGACGACCATCTCCGCCTCCGCCCTCATCACGAGCACGTCGAGCGACGCGGTGCGCGTGCCCCTGCAAGGAGCCACTGATGCCGGCATGAACTACGCCGGTGCCTCGGCGGCGGCCCTCGCCGGGCCCGTCCTTGCTGCCGGGGGCTTCCACGCCGTCAACATCGGCGGTGCGCTCATCCTCGTGCCGGTCATCGTCCTCCTCGTCGGCCTCCTCCGGCGCCCGGAGCACCCGGCGGAACCGCCGTCCCCGACGACGCCCGCCACCGCGCCCGCCGCAGGCGTCGTCGGCAGCAGCTGAGCGCCCACCGGCGGAGCAGCCCCTCTGGCGGAGAGCCTTCCCGCCGGGTGCATGTGTTCAGTGCGGCGTCGTGCTCGAGCCACGTCAGGGTCACCTGTCGGACATCCCGGTCCGGTGGACTGCGGGGGCCATAGCCGACCCCTGCAGCCAAGGAAGCCACGTGTCCCTGCGCAACGATCACCTACTTCGACGGCGTCCACGTGACGTCGCCCTCGGACTCCTCGCCGTCATCGGCCTCGCCGTGGGGCCCGCCACCGTGGCGGCCGCCGCACCGCCCGGGGACTCCCTCGACCTGACGAGCTCGGGGACCGCCATCGTCCACCGGCAGGACGAGACGACCGTCTCCCCGGGCGTGCGCCTGACGGAGTTCACCCGCTACGAGGCTGCGGGCTGGCTGCGGGGCGCGGTCCTCGAGATCGACCTCGAGAACCCCGCGATCTCGATCGACTACCTCCACCCTGGCGCCGTGGCAGGCAACAAGACGGTCCTCGACATGGTCGAGGAGGAGGGCGCGTTCGCCGGCGTCAACGGCGACTTCTTCGACATCAACAACTCCGGCGCGGCGAACGGGATCGGCGTCGACGCGGAGGACGGCATCGTCAAGTCGCCCGTCCCGGGCCACAACAACGCCCTCGTCATCGACTCGCGCGGCCTCGGGCACATCACCGAGGTCTTCCTCGAGGGCACGGCCGTCATCAACGGCGGCGAGAGCCGGATGCCCCTCACGGGCGTCAACACCTCGAACTTCCCCGGCGACGGCGTCGCCGTCTTCAACTCCGAGTGGGGCACGTACGCCCGTGCGAACAACCTGCCGGACCGCGCCGGGGCCGTCGAGGTCTGGATCGACGCCAGCTCCTCGGTCATCACCACGGCTCAGCCCGTCGGTGAGGGGGAGATCCCTGCGAGCGTGCGCGTCATCGTCGCGCCGGCCGGCCCGCTCGCGGATCAGCTGCGCGGCCTCGACGCCGGCGACACGGTCCAGACCTCCTACTCGGTCCGCTCCGACGCGGACAGGGCGGTCGTCGCGGTCGGCGGCCAGGCGGGGCAGACGCTCGTCGGTGATGGCGAGGTCCGGACCTTCGGCGACAAGAGCGTCCACCCCCGCACGGCCGTGGGCCTCGACGACGGCGGGACGCGCCTCATCCTCGCCGCGGTCGATGGCCGCACGACGCTGAGCCGCGGGCTCTCGCTCGACGAGCTCGCCGTCTTCATGCGCGACCTCGGCGCGGACAACGCGCTCAACCTCGACGGCGGCGGCTCGACCACGCTCGTCTCCCAGGAGCCGGGGGAGGACGGCGCGGAGGTCATCAACTCCCCGTCCGACGGCGTCGAGCGCGAGGACGCGAACGGGCTCGGCGTCATCGTCGAGAAGGGGTCCGGCGTCGTTCAGGCCTACACGGTCCGCCCGGCCCTCGCGGCCGACGACGCCGCGCGCGTCTTCCCCGGCCTGCACCGCCCGCTCGAGGCGCTCGGCTACGACGAGAACCACCACGCCGTCGCCAGCCCCGCCGAGGCATGGACCTCGAGCGACGAGGCCGTCGCCACGGTCACGGACGGCGTACTCACCGCCGTCGCACCGGGGCGGACGACCGTCACCGCTGCGGCGGGGGACGCCACCGGGCAGCTCGGCGTGCACGTCCTCGGCGACCTCGCGCGCATCGAGGCGACCCGCTCCGTGCTGGCCATGCCCTCGCCCGAGGCTGTCGCCCAGCTCGGTGTCATCGGCTACGACGCCCGGGGCTTCTCCGCCCCGATCGACGCCGCGGACGTCACCGTCACCGGCGCCGACGGGCTCCTCTCGCTCGAGGCAGGATCGGCGTCGACGTTCGACGTCTCCGCGCTCGTCGAGACGGGCTCGGCGAACCTCACCCTCGCGGTCGGCGACGCCGAGGCGGAGGTCTCCGTCCTCATCGGGGTGAACGATGTCGCGGTCACGACGTTCGACGACGCAGCGAGCTGGTACACGGCGGGCGCGCGCTCGACGAACGTCCTCGCGCCGGGTGAGGGCCGGGACGGCTCGGGCCTCGCGATGACGATCGGGTTCGACGAGCAGAGCGGCACCCGCACCGCGAACATGTACCCCTCGACCGACCTCAGCTTCTTCGAGCCGTTCGACGGTCAGCTCCAGGAGGTCGGCGCCTGGTTCAAGGGCGACGGTGACGGCAACCCCGCGACCTACTTCACGCTCATCGACGCGGACGGGCGCGCGCAGTACATCTACGGCCCACGCGTCGAGGGGACCGAGTGGCAATACATCAGCGTCCCCGTCCCGCAGACGCTCGCCTCCCCGGTGCGCTTCCGCTCGCTCGCGCTCTACGAGTCGGCGGCGGCGAACCAGTACCGGACCACCGTCCAGGTCGACGACGTCCAGGCCGTCGTCGCCCCGCTCGCCGAGGCGCCGCAGGTTGAACGCTTCCACGACGCCGCTGTTGTGCCGGCCGGCGCGACGGACGACGCTCCGCTGCGGGTGGCGGTCATGTCCGACGCGCAGTTCGTCGCACGCAACCCCACCTCACCCGCCGTCGCCGGTGCGCGCGAGGCGCTCCAGGAGATCGTCGCGGCCAACCCGGACGTGCTCGTCATCAACGGTGACTTCGTCGACGAGGCAGCCCCCGAGGACTTCGACCTCGCCCGCGCGATCCTCGACGAGGAGCTCGCGGCTGCGGACTTCCCCTGGTACTACGTGCCGGGCAACCACGAGGTCATGGCCGGCCCGATCGACAACTTCATCGCGGAGTTCGGACCGACGCACCAGCACTTCGACATGGACGGGACGCGGTTCATCACCCTCAACACCGCGACCGGCACCCTCGGCTCCGAGTTCGCGCAGGTCGCCATGCTGCGCGCCCAGCTCGACGCGGCGGCGGTGGACCCGGCCATCTCCGGTGTCCTCGTCTTCGGGCATCACCCGACGCGTGACTTCCTCCCGACGGCGGCCAGCCAGCTGAGCGACCGTCAGGAGGCCGCGATGCTCGAGGACTGGCTCTCCGACTTCCGCGAGTCGTCCGGGAAGTCGACGGCGTACATCGGCTCCCACGTGGGGGCGTTCAGCGCCCGCAGCCAGGACGGCGTCGTCCACCTCATCAACGGGAACTCGGGCAAGAGCCCGAGCTCGACACCGGACAACGGCGGATTCACAGGCTGGAGCATGCTCGGGGTCGACCCGGCTCAGGGCGCCTGGGCCTCGGCCGCGGGCGAGTGGCTCGACGTCGAGATCATGGCGCGCGTGGCGTCCATCGAGATCACGGCGCCCGCATCGATCACCGGTACCGACTTCGCCGTCGTCACCGCGACCCTCACCCAGGACGACACCCGCGAGGTGCCCGTCCAGTGGCCCGTCTCGGCGGCGTGGGCCGGGAGCGACGGCGTGCACGTCGGGACCGCGGGCTCGGCGCCGACCGACGCACTCGTCGCGCTCGACCCGGTCACGGGACTGCTCAGCTCGCTCGACCGCCGCTGGGACGGCGAGGCGCTCGTGCCGGCGGCCCCCGAGCAGGAGCTGACGGACGTGGTGCGTACCGAGGACGTCGAGATCTCGGTGACCGTCAACGGGGTGACCGCCACGCACGCGATCGCGGTGGCCGTGCCGGCGCTGGCGGAGCCCGAGCCGGAGCCGACCGAGGAGCCGACCACGGAGGAGCCCTCGGACGAGCCGACCGAGGAGCCGACGACGGAGGAGCCGACCGAGGAGCCGACGACGGAGGAGCCGACCGAGGAGCCGACGACGGAGGAGCCGACCGAGGAGCCGACGACGGAGGAGCCGACCGAGGAGCCGACGACGGAGGAGCCGACGGACGAGCCGACCACCGAGGAGCCCTCGGAGGAGCCCACCGACGAGCCCGGCCCGGCGCGGGTCTCGCTCAGCGCGCGGAGCGTCGCGGTGGGCGGCGAGCTCGTCGTCACGGCGCAGGGCTTCCTGCCCGACGAGCAGGTCGAGATCGAGCTGCTCGGCGGTGGCGTCCTGGCCGCGGTGGCGACCGACGACAACGGCATCGTCAGTGCGACGGTCCGGATACCGGCCGGCACGCCGGTCGGGGAGCACGTCCTTGCCGTCACGGGGCTGGCATCGGGCCTCGTGGCCGAGGTAGAGCTCACGGTCACGGCCGCGACGTCTCCCGGTGGCGACCCCACCGGCGGCGCGGACGATGACGGCGTCAGCGGTGACGGCACTGACGGCGTCAGCGGTGACGGCACCGCGGGCGGCGGCGGAAGCCTCCCGAGCACGGGCGCACCGGTCGAGGCGCTCGCGGGCGGCGCCCTGGTGCTGCTCCTCGCCGGTCTCATGGTGGGCGTGGTCCGCCGGACGCGGGCGACCCCGCTGTCCTGACCGACGCAGCGACCGAGGGCCCCGCGAGCGATCTCGCGGGGCCCTCGGCCGTTCCGCGAACGTCGCTCAGCCGCCGGCGCACCTAGCGGGAGGAGATCAACGGGGAGCGTGGCTGTGCCTATGTCGCCGGAGCACTCCCCGATGTGCACGGCCCAGCCGGCTCGGCGATGTTCATCGCCCGGCCATGGTGCGTGCTCCTTCTCTTCACCCCACGTCATTAGCGTCACGGCGACACCGCCACCAGAAAGGCGCCCCATGTCCGATCCCCGCATGACCGTCCACGGTTCCCGACGCCGTCGGCGCACCAGCAGCGTCGCCCTCGCATCCATGGTCGCCCTCGGTGCGGCGCTCGCCGTGACGGCGCCTGCCGTCGGGGCCGAGAGCGTGACCGACGCCCGCCCCGACCGGGTCGTGCTCACGCCGGCCTCCGATCCCTCGACGGCCCAGTCGTTCAGCTGGCGCACCGGCGCCGAGGTGCTCGACGGGGCGGTGCACATCCGTCTCGCCGGCAGCACCGACGACTGGCGCGTCGTCGAGGCGTACACGAACGCGCCCATCTCGACCGACGGTCCCGCCACGGTGAGCCACTCGGCCACCGTCACCGGTCTCGTGCCGGGGACCGAGTACGAGTACTACGTCGGCTCTGACGAGGCCGTGGACGAGACCTGGACCTTCCGCACGGCCGGCCAGCCGGGCGAGGAGTTCACGTTCCTCTACTTCGGCGATGCGCAGAACGAGCTCGACAGCACGTGGCGGCCGGCGGTGGAGGCCGGGTACAGCGCCTTCCCCGACGCGATCGGCACCGTCAACGCGGGCGACCTCATCAACAACTCGAACAACACCGAGTGGGACCAGTGGTTCGCGGGCATGGACGGCTTCTCGCAGACGAGCAACGTCATCGCCGCCCCCGGCAACCACGAGTACAGCGACGACAGCTTCTTGCGCCAGTGGAAGTCGAACTTCGAGTACCCGGCCAACGGCCCCGAGGCGGGCACCGTCGAGGGCGACTCGGCAGCGGCCGCGCAGGAGCGCGCGTACCGCGAGCACATGGCCGAGGTCATCGAGGAGACCGTGTACTACACGGACTACCAGGGGGTCCGGTTCATCGCGCTCAACGCGAGCCGAAGCCAGGCGACGGCGCTGTTCACCCCGGAGTACCTGCCGCCGTGCCTCATCGGCTGCGCCGACCCGGTCGCGCTGTGGCTCGACCTCCAGGCCGCGTGGCTCGACCACGTGCTCTCGACGAACCCGAACCAGTGGGCAGTGGCGACCTTCCACCAGCCGGTGTTCTCGACGGCGGTCGGGCGCGATGAGGTGGACCTGCGCGAGGCATGGCTCCCCGTCTTCCAGGAGAACGACATCGACCTCGTCCTCATGGGGCACGACCACACCTACGCGCGCGGCTACGTCTCGAGCGACGCCACGACGACGCCGGGCATCACGACGGGGCCGGTCTACGCGGTGTCGGTGGCGGGCCCGAAGTACTACGACCAGCAGCCCGAGGACGACAACGTCTGGACGCGCAACGGCGCCACGCAGGTGGTGCGGGCCGGTCAGACGTCCACCTTCCAGGGCATCACGGTGAGCGGTGGAACGCTGCGGTACGAGTCGTACGTGGCGGCGAAGTGGGACGGGGACGAGGCGTCGACGACCGATGTGCCCGTCGGCGGACTGCTGGACTCGTTCACCATCACCAAGCGCGACGACGGCACCAAGTGGGTCACGGAGGACGGCGTGGACGTCCCCGCACCGGGTGAGGGACCGGACCCGGTCAACCCCGTCGACCCCGCGGACCCGGAGGAGCCGACCGACGAGGAACCGGCCGAGGAGCCTGCTGACGTGCCGCTCGGTCATGTCGCGCTGGGTGAGCTCCGTTCGCCCTCAGCCGCCGTACCCGGCCCGAGCGCCTACGACGAGCGCAACGGCGTGCTGTTCGTCGCCGACCAGGCGACCGACGGCACGGGGCGGATCGAGGCGGTCGACGTCGCCACCGACACCGTGCTGCGCTCCTTCGAGGTCGGCGGACCGGTCATCGACCTCACCTACTCGACCGTCGAGGGCGGCATGATGCTCGTCGGCTGGGAGCAGGACGGCGCCTACCTGGCCAACGGGTTCGTCGCGGGTGCGGCGGGGTTCGGCGCGCCGCTCCTCGACGAGCCGCTCGCCCTGCCCGCTCCGTTCGACGTCGCACCGATCCGCGGCGTCGGGTTCGACGCGGGGGCGCAGATGGCCTACCTCGCGCTGGACGCGTCGGCGCTGGGCGCCGGCAGCATCATCGTCGCGATCGACATCGACAACGGCTCGCTCGCGGGCCAGACGGTTGTCCCCGCCGGCGTGCAGCGCATGAAGGTCGACCCCGCCACGGGGATCCTGTACGTGACGTTCGACGACGGCGACGCCGGCGCTCTGCGCCTCTACAACGGTCGTGGTGGCCTCGAGGTCGTGCAGGAGCACACGCTGGACGCGGGAACGCGCAGCGTCGAGCTCGACCAGGGCAACGGTCGCGTGTACGTCGGTCACGCCACCGCGGATGGTGGTGTCTCGGTCGTCGATGTCCTCACCGAGACGGTGCACCGCGAGAGCGGGCTGGCCGCGGACGTCGAGGCCGTGTCGATCGATCGCGAGCTCGGGCTCGTCTACCTCACCAGCACGTCCGCGGAGGCCCCGGTCGTCGTGGCGGGGCGCCACCAGGCTCCCCGGATCACATCGTCGCCGTCACCGGTGACCGTGGACGCGGGCGAACCTGCCAGCTTCAGCGCGAGCGCCTGGGGCGTGCCGACGCCGGCCGTGCAGTGGGAGCTGCGCACGGCGGGTTCGGACGCGTGGACCGCGGTCGTGGGCGCGACGTCCGACACGCTCGTCGTCCCCGACGCTACGGACGGCGCGCAGTACCGCGCTGTGTTCACCAACGACGTGGCCGGCGAGACCTACAGCACCAGGTCGGGCACCGCGACAGTGACCGTCGTCGGCGGCGAGGTGCCCACGGACCCGGGGACCGACCCGACGGACCCGGGCACGGACCCGACGGACCCGGGGGCCGACCCGACGGATCCGGGCACCGGCCCGACCGACCCGGGCACGGACCCGACCGATCCCGGGACCGACCCGGCTGGTCCGGGCACCGACCCGAACGAGGGAACCGGTAGCGGTGGCGGCGACGATGACGGAGACGACGCGCCCGGCGGCGGAAGCCTGCCGAGCACCGGCGCGCCCGTCGAGGCGCTCGCGGGCGGCGCCCTGGCGCTGCTCCTCGCCGGTCTCATGGTGAGCGTGGTCCGTCGGACGCGGGCGAACCAGATGTCCTGATCGACGCAGCGACCGAGGGGCCCCGCGAGCGATCTCGCGGGGCCCCTCGGCGTTCCGCGCGAACCCCGGCGCCGATCGGCCGAGCGGCGCACGGCCAGGTCAGGCTCACCCGCGGCGGCGAGGCGGGCGGGACGAGCGAGTCGTGGGGCTATGTCGCCGTGCGCCTGTCGGTCTCGTTCCGCCGCCGCCGGGTCGTCACGCTCAGACCGACGCAGTGGCAGGAGCTCGCGGCGATGACCGCACTGCTCGATGCCCGCCTCTCGGGCTGGGAACGGGCCGACCAGGCGGTCTGAGCGACGCGCCACGCCAGACGCCCGTCAGCCGCTGTTCGGATGACGGACAGTCGTGGTTCACCTTCCGGTCACCGGGGCCGCCTACGGTCCGAGCGTCCCCACCTGACGGAGGAGTTTCCTTGCTCATGCGCGCCCCATCCGCTCGACCGCCCCGAGCCGCGACCCCGCGGTCCCGGGCCGCGATCTCCCGGCCCCGCGCCGGCGTCGCCGCGGCCGCCCTGGCCGCCCTCGTCCTCGGCGCCACCGTGCCGGCGACCATCGCCACCGCAGCCCCGGCGACGAGCTGGCCGCTCGTCGTCACCGAGGTCGTCCCGAACCCGGACAGCTACGACCACTTCGAGTACTTCGAGGTCACGAACACCACGGCCGAGGACCTCGTCATCGGCGAGGGCGGCTACACGTTCTCCTACGCCTTCGACGACTCGGCCGACACCGGCAACAACGTCCCGCTCGCGGCCCCGGCCGGAACGGTCGTCCCCGCCGGCGGCACGACGGTCTTCTGGGTCTCGTACGAGAGCGCCGACGGCAACGTCAACTCCTTCGCCTACGACGAGGCGTACTTCCGCGCGTTCTGGGCGTCACGCGGCGGTTCCCTCGCGGGTTACGACGTCGTCCGCGTCACCGGGCAGGCCGGCATGGCCAACGGCGGCGGGCGCACGATCCGCATCGCTGACGCGACCGGCGCCGTCGTCGGCTGGTCGCACTACCCGGCCGGATCCACGGGCATCGACGAGGCGGCGCAGTTCCGCACGCCGGTCGAGGCGTCCCAGGGCTCGATGGACCTCCTCGCCGGCAACGCGGCGCCGACCCCCGGCGTCGTCGACCCCGCACAGCTCGAGGACCGCGGCGGCTCCGAGGAGCCGACCGAGGACCCCACGGAGGAGCCCACCGAGGACCCGACGACGGACCCGACCGACCCGATCCCCGGCCCGGCCGCGGACTCAGCTGTCGGCAACCTCCTGCTCACCGAGCTCGTCGTCGACAGCACGAACGTCGGCGCCAGCGACGGCTACGAGTTCATCGAGCTCTACAACACGACCACCGAGCCGATCGACTACGCCGACTACCAGATCCGCTACCTCTACCCGGACAGCGGCAGCAGCGCGCTGTGGCCGGCCACCCCCGAGGACGCCGTCGTCGCCCCCGGCGGCACGCTCGTGCTGTGGATCAAGAACGGCCCGAACAACGACCTCACCCGCGCGGACTTCAACGCCTTCTACGGCACCGCGGTCCCCGAGGCGCAGATCCTCGAGATCACGGCCGGCGGCATGGCCAACGGCAGCGCCCGCGGCATCGAGGTCATGACGGACACCGGCGTCACGGTCAACCACGGCTTCTACAACATGGCCGGCGTCCGCGACGTCCAGACCAACCAGGGCCTCACGTACGCCGTGGACCCGGCTGACTTCGCGCTCCAGCGCCTCCTCGGCTCGCGCCCCGCCACCCCCGGCGCGGTCGACGCCGACCAGGTGCCCACCGAGCTCACCGCGATGACGGCGGACGCGACGGCTCCCGTCGTCGCGGACACGACGCCGGCCACGATCGACCCGAGCGGCGACTTCACCGTCTCCGCGACGATCACGGACGACACCCTCGTCCGCAGCGTCACGCTCGAGCTGCGCTCCGACGTCGAGGACGCCCCGCGCACGGTCAACCTGCTCCGCGGCGACGCGGACGGCTTCGCGCACACGATCGGCGCGGTCGACCTCATCGGCAAGGCGTACTACGAGTACCGGTTCGTCGTCTCCGACGGCACGAACGTCACGGCGACCGACGTCGTGCGCGTCCCGGTCGAGGGCGTCAACGCGGACCCGGTCCGCCTCAGCGTCTCCGACGGCGACGTCCTCGCCGGCACCGCGACGGTCTCCGCCGCGGGCGACGACTTCCCCTCCGGCATCTCCCTGGCGATCGACGGCACCGAGCGCACCCCGACGACGGCGCAGCTCGAGTCCGCGCCCGTCTTCGCCGTCGAGGTGACGGCCACGGACGACCGGTTCCGCAACGCCGTCGTCATGCCCGGCGATGGCGAGACGGTCAACGACCAGTGCGCCTCCGGCGAGGTCCTGACGATCTTCGAGCGCGGGACCTACGCAGGCGTCGAGACGGTCACCGCGCCGGTCCCGCTCGGCTACCTCGAGCAGGGCGCCGACCTCACCGTCCTCGTCTCCTCGGGCACGAAGGCCTGGCCGTGCGAGGACGACGACGAGAACAACGACGACTTCTCCATCTCCAACCCGCGCCTCATCCTCCCCGACGGCCGCACGCTCACGCCGGCCGGGTACACGGGCGGCTCGCTGTCGATGGGTGACTCCAACGACGGCCAGTACGACAACTACCCCGCGGTCTTCACCATCCCCGACGACGCGTACGTCGCCGTCGGCTACGCATGGGACACGACCGAGGCGGCCGACGGCGAGCACACCGTCACCGCGACCGACGGCGAGTTCACGGCCACCGCCGCCGTCGTCGTCGACAACACCGCGCCCGTCATCACGTCCCGCGTGAGCGCGGACCGCACCGAGGGGGAGCGCCTCCAGGGCGCCATCACCCTCGACGCCGAGGTCACCGACGCCACCACCGAGGTGGCCGACGTGCTCGCCACGCTCGACGGCACGCCCGTCGAGCTGCCGTACGTGACGTCCTCGACCGACCTCGCCGTGGGCGGGCACACGTTCGTCGTCACGGCGACGGACGCTGCGGGCAACACCGCCGAGCTCGTCGAGGCGTTCGAGGTGCCGGAGGAGAACCCCTCGGTCGAGCTCCTCGCGCCCGAGGACGGCGCGTCCGTCGAGGCGCCCGCGCTCGAGCTCTCGGCCCGGGTGACCGACCCGACGGGTGACGACCTCGACGTCGTCTTCCGCGAGGCCTACGCCTACGACCCGACGGACGCGGCGGTCACGGCGCGCTCCGGCGAGACCCGGGACGCGCTCGCTCCCGAGCGCGACGGCGCCGACCTCGACGACGCCCAGCTCGCCGCGCTCGCCGGCATCGACGGCGAGTCCGTCGACGTGTCGAGCGCGGACGCGCTGCCCTACCAGGCGTTCGACGTCGCCGTGCCCGCGGACGCGGGCGACGGCGCGTCGGTGCGCGTGCGCTGGGACGGCACCGCGAACGAGGCGGCCAAGGTCCTGCTCTACGTGTGGAACACGCACCTCGGCGCATGGGAGGAGGTCGACCGGCACCTCACCGACGGCGAGGCGTTCACCCTCGAGGCGGACGTGCCGGCGGCGGACCACCTCACGGACGGCACCGCGCGGTTCCTCGTCCAGCACTCCGAGGGGTACGCGGGGGAGGACCTCTCGACGCGCGAGTCGGTCGTCGAGCCGGCGCACCCGCTGGACACCCCCCGCTCGGAGTACGACTTCACGCTCGCGTGGGAGTCGGACACGCAGTACTACAACGAGGAGTTCTACGACCACCAGCTCAACATCCACCGCTACCTGCTCGACCAGCGTGCGGACATCAACCTCCAGTACCTCTTCCACACGGGCGACATCGTCGACAACTTCGACCAGCCCTACCAGTGGGCCAACGCCGACCCGGCCTACCGGATGCTCGACGAGGCGGGCCTGCCGTACGGGGTGCTCGCGGGCAACCACGACGTCGGCAACTTCGACAGCGACTACACCGAGTACAGCCGGTACTTCGGCGAGGCGCGCTTCGCCGGCAACCCCTGGTACGGAGGCTCGTACAAGGACAACCGCGGCCACTTCGACCTCATCACCGCCGGCGGCATCGACTTCATCGTCGTGTCGATGGGCTGGGACCCGGGCGACGCCGAGATCGCGTGGATGAACACCGTGCTCGCCGAGTACCCCGAGCGCGTGGCGATCATCAACCTCCACGAGTACCTCCTCACCACCGGCGGGCTCGGCCCGATCCCGCAGCGGATCCAGGACGAGGTCGTCGCGACGAACGCCAACGTCTCGATGGTCATGTCCGGGCACTACCACGACGCCTACACGCGGTACGACTCGTTCGACGACGACGGTGACGGCGTCGACGACCGGACCGTCACGCAGATGCTCTTCGACTACCAGGGCCTGCCCGAGGGCGGCCTCGGGTTCCTGCGGCTCATGCAGTTCGACAACGAGGACGAGGAGATCCGCGTGCGGACGTACTCCCCGTCGCTCGAGGTCTACAACTCCGACGACCCGTCGCTCGACCTGGAGAACCAGGACTTCGTCATCTCCTACGAGACGGCGGGGATCGTCAACCGCGTCAAGGAGCTGAGCGGCGACGCGTTCCGGGCCGAGGTGCTGACGGACGCCGAGCTCGGCGCGGGTGCGGGTGCCGGGGACGACGACAGCGAGGCCGGCGTCGTCGGTCGGGTCGAGGGCGTGCCGAGCGGGTCCGAGGTGTCGGTGTCGTGGACGCCGGCCGACGGCACGTACGGCTGGTACGTCACGGCGACCGACGCCTTCGGCGGCGAGGCCGACTCGGAGGTGTGGGAGGTGACGTTCACCGGCACCGAGGTCCCGACCGACGAGCCGACGGACGGCGGCCCGACGGACGGCCCGACCGACGGCGGCCCCACGGACGGCCCGACCGACGGCGGCCCGACGGACGAGCCGACCGACGGCGGCCCGACGGACGAGCCGACCGACGGCGGCCCGACCGACGGCGGCCCGGACGACGACGGTCCGGGTGCTGGTGGCCCGGACGGTGACGGCGACGGACCTGGCGCCGGCGGACCGGGTGCGGGTGGCTCGGACGGCTCCGGCTCCGGCTCTGGCGGCCTGCCGACGACCGGCGTCGGCATCGGGAGCGCCGCCCTGGCGCTCCTCCTCCTGGCCGCCGGTGGCGCTCTCCTCGCCAACCGCCGCCGCGAGGTCCGCGCCTGATCCGCTGCCGGCCCACCTCCTCAGGTTCGTGATCATGCAGAAGTGCCGCGCACCTCACCCATGATCGTGATCATGGAGAAGTGCCGGTCACGCTCCATGGTCGTGATCACGGAGGAGTGCCCGACCTGAGTCAGATCGACCGCGCCCCGGCGTAGCGAACCCGCTACGCCGGGGCGTCGTCGTCGTCCATACCCGAGCTGCGCCGTCGGCCGGGCGCTGCGCAGGACTCCCCGAGGCATGATCGCTAGATTTGGGCAGATGACGGACAAGGGCACACAGTCAGAGATCATCGCCGCGCTCGAGGTCATCGACCCCGAGACCTTCGACGCCACCGCCGAGGCGGAGCGCAGGGTCCAGTTCCTGGCCCAGTACCTCCAGGACACCGGTGCCAAGGGCCTCGTGCTCGGCATCAGCGGCGGCGTGGACTCGACCGTCGGGGGGCGGCTGTGCCAGCTCGCGTGCGAGCGCGTCCGGGAGAACGGTGGCGACGCCCGGTTCGTCGCCGTGCGCCTGCCCTACCTCGTCCAGCGGGACGAGGACGACGCCGCCGCCGCGCTCGGGTTCATCCAGCCGGACCTCAGCGCGACCATCGACATCGGCCCCGCCACCGACGCCCTGTGGGACCAGGTCCACGCGACCGGCATGCCGATGGACGCGGAGAAGGACCACTACCACAAGGGCAACGTCAAGGCGCGGATGCGGATGATCTCCCAGTACGCCATCGCCGGCGCGCGCGGGATGCTCGTCGTCGGCACCGACCAGGCCGCGGAGGCCATCGTCGGTTTCTACACGAAGTTCGGCGACGGCGCGGCAGACGTCACCCCGCTGTTCGGCCTGCCCAAGCGCCGGGTCCGCGAGATCGGCGCGTACCTCGGCGCACCCGAGCGCCTGCTGACGAAGGTCCCGACGGCGGACCTCGAGTCGGACCGGCCGCTCCTCGCGGACGAGGAGGCGCTCGGCGTGCGCTACGAGGCGGTCGACGACTACCTCGAGGGCAAGGACGTCGCGGAGCAGGACGAGGCGACGATCCTCGGGTGGTACCGGCGCACCGGCCACAAGCGCGCCCTGCCCGTCACGCCCGACGGGTACCTGGGCGACCGCTCCTGAACGACGGGCAAGACGCCCGGACGCCCATCGCGGCGTCGACGGCCAGGCCGGTGACGACTCCTCCTACGACGGATGGGAGAGCGCCCTCGACGTCCTCGCTGAGCACGTCACGGCAGTGGGGTCCCGAGCTCGCGGCGCATGAGCCAGCGCGGCCGGTGGCCGCTGTGGCCGGTGGTCGGGGCGGCGCGGTGGAAGCCCGCGCGCTCGAACGCCTCGACCGTGCCGACGTAGCCGGAGATGACGTCGACCTTCTCCGCGCCCTTCTCGATGGGGTAGCCCTCGACCACCGCGGCCCCGTGGGTGGCCGCGTGCTCGACCGCGCCGGCGAGGAGGTCGTGCATGAGCCCCCGACGGCGGAACCCCGGGCGCACGACGAAGCACACGATGCTCCACGGTTCCGGCCCGTCGAGGAGGGGGAGCGTGCGCGAGCGCAGGAGGCGCCGGTAGGAGCTGCGCGGGGCGACCGAGCACCAGCCGGCCACCTCGCCGTCGACGTAGGCGAGGACGCCCGGGCCGGGCTCGCTGTCGCACTCGCGGCGCATGAAGTCCGGACGCTCGAGGTTCGGCACGCGCGAGTCGCGGAAGCTCATGCACCAGCAACCGCCGGCGTCGGGCCGCTTGGTCCCGGCGACGAGCGCGAAGTCCTCGAAGCGCCCGACGGCGGAGCGCACCTCGGTGGCCATGGGAGAACGCTAGGCCGGACGCGCCCGCGGCGACAGGCGTTTCGCCGCTTGACCGGGGATACCGGGGAAGCGCTGCGGCCACGTGAGCACACCGCTGCTCCCGGATCGCCCGCGCTAGAGACCGGTCGGGCTCTCCCGGGCGCTGGCCCCCGACAGGCGCGGAGCCTCAGTGACCGGGGCGGGGCGCCGCGTCGTCGGCAGGCGGCGCGGGCGGGGCGTGGCGGGCGGCGTCGTCTGCAGGCGAGGCGGCCGAACCGTGGCGGGCGGCGTCGTCGGCCGCGGTCTTCTCCGACTCTGCGCGGAGGACGCCGCGGTGCTGGGGGATGGCCCACGCGAGGGCGAGAAGGCCGAGGAGGATGCCGGCGCCGCACACCCGGAGGATGCCGTCGGCCAGGTCGACGCCTGCCGCGCGCAGGATGAGGACGACGACGAGCGCCACCACCCACACGCCGATGCCCGTGAGCACCATCGTCACCGTGTTGACCTTCATCGGCGGAAGGTCCTCGGGACGGGTCTGGGGCAGCGGCATGCTCTGATCGTAGGCGCCGTGACGGCGCCGTGACGGCGGCGTCGGGAACGTGTCAGCTCGCGCCTCCGCCGTCCCACGTGGAGCCGACGGTCGGGCCGGCCGGCCCCGTCACGCAGGGCGGGGTGCGTACATGATCACTGCGACGCCGACGAGGCAGACGAGCGCACCGAGGACGTCCCACCGGTCGGGCCGGAACCCGTCGACGACCATCCCCCACGCGAGCGAGCCGGCGACGAACACCCCGCCGTACGCGGCGAGGATCCGGCCGAAGTTCGCGTCGGGCTGGAACGTGGCGACGAGCCCGTACAGGCCGAGGGCGATCACCCCCGCGCCGACCCAGACCCAGCCCTTGTGCTCGCGCACCCCCTGCCACACGAGCCAGGCGCCGCCGATCTCGAAGAGCGCGGCGACGACGAAGAGCAGCATCGAACGTGCTGGCATGGCATCTCCCTTCTCCGTCGACGGACGCTAGCGGTGCGGGCCGGTCGGTCCCGGGAGGCGGGCCGCCGCCGAGCTCCCGCGGGAACCGGACCGGCGTCAGGCGGGCCGGGCGCGGTCGGCGGCGGTGTTGACCGCGCCGGCGACCTCCTCGGCGTGACGGGTCGTGACGACCCACGTGCTGCCGTCCGCCTTTCGGAGCTCGACCCCCGTCCGGCCGCGGCCGATGAAGCCGTACCGGCGGCCGGCCGGCGCCTTGCGCAGCCCCCAACCGCCGAACTCCCCGGCGCTCACGGTGACGGGCCGCGCGTCCTCGACCTCGGCGGCGTCGATCCGCAGCGCGGTGCGACCGAACCAGCGCACGACGACGGCGCCGTCCTCGACCCGGAGCCGCCCGGACATCCCGATGGCGTGCTCCGCGACGCTCGACGTGCGCGAGCGGGGCAGGTCGGGATCCGGCCGGGCTCTCGCGTGCACGACCGGCTCGAGGTTGCGCGGCACCCGCGCGCAGAGGAACCCGACGACGACGCACGGCACGGCGAGCGCGGCGAGCATTCACCACTCGACGGCGCGGGCGGTGCCTCCGCGCTGGACGGCCAGGCTGAGGACGCCGGTCGCGGCGAGGAAGAGGGCGGTGCCGACCCCGAACCCGAGGAGGCTGGCGCGCAGGGCGGACCAGAGGCGCCCGAGGCCGGCGAACAGGCCGATCACGCCTGGCACGACCACCACCACCGCGGCCATGAGGGCGACGAAGCCCCTCCGGGACCCGAAGCTGTCCGCCTCACCCGAGGGACCCCAGTGGGTGGCGATGCGCTCGCCGAGGTCGTCCGCCCAGACTGTGCCGGCGACGACGACGGCCGCGCCCGCGAGGAGCGGGACGCCGACGCCGAGCGTCAGGGCGGGGACGTCGATGAGCGGCGCGCTCCGGAACGGGGCGGCACCGTCGGGGAGGCGGCCGGACGCGCCGTCACCGCCGTCGGACGGGCGGCCGGACCGGCCGCGGGCATCGGCGCTGGGAGTGGTGCTCATCGGACCTCACCGTCGGAAGGGGCGGTTCCCTGCCAGGTTAGTGACTGCCGGCTATGCGTCGGTGAACCGCCGTCCTGGTGACCACGGCCAGGCGTGCCGGCCGACCCGCGCGCAAGGCTGACGCTGTGAGACGCGCTTCCGGCGCGCAGGCGCGCTCTGGCACCATTTCGCCCATGCCCTCCCAGTCGCAGACGCGCACCCATGACATCAGCCGGGTCGACCGGTACTTCCACATCACCGAACGCGGCTCCACCGTGGGCCGCGAGGTCCGTGGCGGCATCGTCACGTTCTTCGCGATGTGCTACATCCTCGTCCTCAACCCCCTCATCCTGTCCACGCCGGACAGCACGGGCGCGTACCTCGGCGGGGGCACCGACGGCCCGAACTTCGCCGCCGTCGCCGCCGGCACCGCCCTCATCGCGGGGCTCATGTCGATCCTCATGGGCGTCGTCGCCCGCTTCCCGCTCGCGCTCGCGGCCGGCCTGGGCATCAACGCGCTGCTCGCCTACACGATCGTCGGGATGCCCGGCATGACGTGGGGCGACGCGATGGGGCTCATCGTCCTCGAGGGCATCGTCATCCTCGTGCTCGTCCTCACCGGGCTGCGCGAGGCCGTCTTCCGCGCGGTCCCGCAGCAGCTCAAGGTCGCCATCTCCGTCGGCATCGGCCTGTTCATCGCGCTCATCGGCCTCGTCAACGCGGGCATCGTCCGGCCCGGCGGCACGCCCCTCCAGCTCGGCGTCAACGGCTCGCTCGTCGGCTGGCCGGCGCTGGTGTTCGTCGTCGGCCTCTTCACCATCCTCATCCTCATGGTGCGCAAGGTCCGTGGCGCCATCCTCATCGGTGTCATCGCCGCGACGGTGCTCGCGGCGATCGTCCAGGCCGTCGCCAACCTCGGCACGATCGCCGACGGCGACGTCAGCGGCTGGGGCCTCACGGTCCCGGCCATCGACGGCTCGCCCTTCTCGGCGCCGGACTTCGGCACCATCGGCGAGTTCTCGCTCTTCGGGGCGTTCGGGAAGATCGGCATCGTCGCCGCGCTCCTGCTCATCTTCTCCCTCATGCTCGCCGACTTCTTCGACACGATGGGCACGATGGTCGCCATCGGCGCCGAGGCTGACCTCCTCGACCCCGAGGGCAACCCGCCCCGGACCCGTCAGATCCTCGTCGTCGACTCCATCGGCGCGATCGCCGGTGGCGCGGGCGGGGTCTCCTCGAACACGAGCTACATCGAGTCGGCCACCGGCGTGGGCGACGGCGCGCGCACCGGCCTCGCCCCCGTCGTCACGGGCGTCGCCTTCCTGCTCTCGACGTTCCTCGCCCCGCTCGCCGAGTTCGTCCCCTACGAGGCGGCGACGCCGGCGCTCGTCGTCGTCGGTTTCCTCATGATGCAGCAGGTCACGCAGATCTCGTGGCGGGAGCTGTCCATCGCCGTCCCGGCGTTCCTGACGATCATCCTCATGCCGTTCGCGTACTCCATCACCGTGGGCATCGGTGCGGGCTTCATCGCGTACGTCGTGCTCGCCGCGGCGCGCAAGGGTGGCGCGCGCTCGGTGCACTGGCTCATGTGGGTGGTGGCGGCGCTGTTCGTCGTCTACTTCGCGCTCGGCCCGATCCAGCAGCTGCTCGGGATCTGATCCTGCGGCCGCTGGAGAGCAGAGTCGTAAGGGCCGACGGCGAGTGGGCCCCGCCGTCGGCCCTGCGGATCAGGACCAGAGGCGGCGGGTGGCGATCTCCGCGCCCTGCGCGAGGGACTCGAGCTTGGCCCAGGCGAGGTCGGGGTGGATGCGCCCGCCGAGGCCGCAGTCCGTCGAGGCGATGACGTTCTCGCGCCCGACCCGGCTGGCGAAGCGCTCGATGCGGTCCGCGACGAGCTCGGGGTGCTCGACGACGTTCGTCGCGTGCGAGACGACGCCCGGCAGGATGAGCTTGCCCTCGGGGAGCGTGACGTCGTCCCACACGCGCCACTCGTGCTCGTGGCGCACGTTGCCCGCCTCGAACGAGTACGCGCCGGCGTTGACCTCGAGCATCGTCGAGACGATGTCCGCCATGGGCAGGTCGGTCGTGTGCGGGCCGTGCCAGCTGCCCCAGCACAGGTGGAAGCGGATCCGGTCCTCCGGCAGGCCGCGCAGGGCGTGGTTGAGTGCCTCGACCCGCAGGCGGGTGAACGCGACGTAGTCCTCGACGCTGGGCTCCGGCTCGATCTGGTCGAAGTTCTCGGCGATCGACGGGTCGTCGATCTGGAGGACGAGGCCGGCGTCGATGATCGCCCTGTACTCCTCGTGGAGGGCGTCGGCCCAGGCGAAGAGGTACTCCTCGTCGGTGGCGTAGAAGCGGTTGGCGATGCGGGAGGCGCTGCCCGGGGCGATCGAGGTGATGAACCCCTCCTGCGCGCCGGTCCGCGTCAGGGCGGCCTTGAGGTTCGCCACGTCCGAGGCGATGGCCTCCTGGCCGGTGTACGTCAGCGGGCCCGTGCACGCCGGGAACTGCGGCGCACCGTTGGCGCCGCCGGTGAAGATGCCCGACGTCGGGTCCGCGTACGCCGCAGCGAAGCGCTTGCGGTCGCGGCGGTGGAGGAAGCCGGTGAGGCGGACGTCGCCCGGGGCGGACAGGTGCTGGTCGACGGCCCACGAGGAGTCGGTGTCGAGCGTGAGCCCGCCCGTGCGCTGGAAGGAGTAGGACCACCAGGCGCCGTAGTCGATCGGCGAGCTCATGCCCTTGCCGTACTCGCCGTCGCCGACGACGGTGATGCCGGTGTCGAGCTGGCGCTGGACGAGGTCCGTGACCTCGGCGGCGAGGAGGTCGGCGAAGCCTTCGGGCTCCTCGCCCTGGGCGCGCGCCGCGTTGGCGGCGAGCAGGGCGTCGGTACGCGGCAGGCTGCCGGCGTGGGTGGTCTGGATCCGGTCGGCGCTGCTGAGCATGGGCATCTCCGTGTGTCTGCGTGGCGGGGCTACGCGCATCGTCGCACCGGGCCGACGGCGGCGGCTCGGGCGTCTCGGAGCGTGGGTCCGGGCGGGGGGCGAGGGCCCGAGGCGCGGACGCGCCGGCGGTCGCCTGGCGGGTGAGTGGTCTCACCTGGGCGCCTATTTCGTTAGCGGTACTAACGAGTTATGATGGAGCCATGCCAACGAACTCGTCTGCGACAGTCATGCCGGCGAGCCGCACCACCCGACGCCCCGACCTGGCCACCGAGCTCCGCGTGCTGATCCTGCGCCTGTCACGGCGCATCCGCACGGAGTCGAACCCCGCCGATGTCAGCGAGTCCCAGTACTGCGTGCTCTCCGGCCTCACCCTCAACGGCCCGATGACGCCGCGCGCTCTCGCCGAGCGCGACCACGTCCAGCCGCCCACGATGACGCGCACCATCGCGACGCTCGAGGCGGCCGGCCACGTCACGCGCAGCAGCCACCCCTCGGACGGGCGCCAGGTCCTCATCGAGCTGACGCCGTCGGGCGCGAGCCTCGTGCGTGAGACGCGCAAGCGGCGCAACGTGTGGATGGCGGAACGACTCAAGGGCATCACCGCCGAGGAGCGCGAGGTGCTCACCGAGGCCGTCCGGATCCTCGAGAGGATGGCGACGGATTGAGCACGACCTTCCACTCGCTCCGCTACTTCAACTACCGCCTGTGGTTCACGGGCGCCCTCGTGGCCAACATCGGCACGTGGATCCAGCGCGTCGCCCAGGACTGGCTCGTCCTCACGCACCTGTCCGAGGACTCCGGCCTCGCCGTCGGCATCGTCACCGCGCTGCAGTTCGCGCCGACGCTCCTCCTCAGCCCGTACGCGGGGGTCCTCGCCGACCGCCTGCCCCGGCGCCAGATGCTCATGGCCACCCAGGGCGCCATGGGCGTGCTCGCCGGTGGGCTCGGTGCGCTCGTGCTCTCGGGCAACGCCGAGCTGTGGCACGTCTACCTCTTCGCGCTCGGCCTCGGCGTGGTCAGCGCGTTCGACTCACCCGTGCGCCAGACGTTCGTCGCCGAGATGGTGCCCGCCAAGAGCCTGCCGAACGCCGTCGGGCTCAACAGCGCCTCCTTCAACGCTGCCCGCCTCATCGGCCCCGGCGCCGGTGGGCTGCTCATCGCGGCGGTCGGGCCCGGCTGGGCGTTCCTCATCAACGCGGTCAGCTTCGGCGCGACGATCTTCTCCCTCAGCCTCATGCGCCGCGCCGAGCTCCACGAGATGCCGCACAGCGGGCGCTCCAAGGGTCAGGTCCGTGCGGGGCTCGCGTACGTGCGCCACCGTACGGACATCCTCGTCATCATGGTGGTCATGGGCGTGGTCTCCGCGTTCGGCCTCAACTTCCAGCTGACGAGCGCCGTCATGGCCCGCGAGGTCTTCGACAAGGGGGCCAGCGGGTACGGCATCCTCGGCTCGATCATGGCGATCGGCTCGCTGGCCGGCGCGCTCATGGCCGCCCGCCGCAAGCACCCGCGGGTCCGGCTCGTCATCGGGTCCGCCTTCGCCTTCGGCGTGCTCGCCGGCGTCATGGCGCTCATGCCGACGTACGAGACCTACGCGATCTCGACCATCGCCGTCGGCTTCGCCTCGCTCACGATGATGACGGCGGCCAACACCGTCATCCAGATGTCCACCGAGCCGGCCATGCGCGGGCGCGTCATGAGCCTCTACATGATGGTGCTGCTCGGCTCCACGCCGATCGGCGCGCCCCTCGTCGGGTGGGTCTCGGAGGCGTTCGGCGCCCGGTGGTCGATCGGCGTCGGGGCGATCGCCGCGCTGCTGGTGGCCACGGTCGCGGCGGTCTGGACGAAGCGGACGTGGCAGGTCAAGGTCACGTACGAGCTCCGGCCGCGCCCGCACGTCACGCTCACCGGCCCGGGGGAGCGCCGCGCCCGCGAGCTCGCCCGCGCCGACCTGGCCCGTCAGGACGCGCAGCACTCCTCGCACGTGGCCTGACGACGACGGCGCCCGGCTCGGCGCCGTCCTTGCCGCCCCGGCGCCGTCGCCCCGGCCAGCCTGCAGGCGCACGGCCCAGCGTGGCCGGCCCGGGCGCCGGCCCGGGCGCCGGGCGGCGGGGGCCCGGGCGCCGGCTGGCGGGGACCCGCGTCGCGGCGTCGGCCTGCCCCCGGTGCCGGGCACCGCCCTCAGCCGATGAGCGCGGTGGTCTCGGGGTAGCGGAACGCCTGCTCGCGGGTACGCATGGCTAGCGCCGTGCCGAGCGTGATCGGCCCGAGCCGGCCGACGAACATGAGTGCGCACAGGAGCAGCTGGTGGGGGAGCGCGAGGTCCGCCGTGATCCCCGTCGAGAGGCCGACGGTCGCGAAGGCGGACACGACCTCGAAGAGGATCTCGTCGAGGGTGAAGGGCGACGTCATGGCGATCGTGATCGTCGACGCCATGACAAGGGCGACACTGAGCAGCGCGACCGTGAGCGCCTGCCGGAGCGTGACCGAGGAGATCCGCCACCCGTAGGCGGAGACGTCGCGGTCCCCGCGCAGCTCTGACCAGATGGCGAGGCCGAGGACGGCGAACGTCGTCACCTTGATACCGCCGGCCGTGCCGGCGCTGCCACCGCCGATGAGCATGAGCACGTCCATGCCGAGCCACGTGCCGGTGTTGAGCTCGGCGACGTCGACGCTGTTGAAGCCCGCGGTCCGGGTGGTGACGGACTGGAACAGTGCCGCGAGCACCTTGCCCGGGCCGCTGAGCGACCCCAGCGCCGCGCCGTTCCACTCCGCGACGAGCACGAAGAGTGTGCCACCCGAGACGAGCAGCGCCGTCATGAGCAGCGTGAGCTTCGTCTGCAGGCTCCACCGCGCGGGCCGCCGGTGCTGGCGGTACAGCTCGAGCAGCACCGGGAAGCCGAGCCCGCCGACGACGAGCGCGGCAGCGATGGGCAAGCAGATCCACGGGTCGCTGCCGTAGGGGACGAGGTTGTCGCTGAACAGCGCGAAGCCAGCGTTGTTGAACGCCGAGATCGAGTGGAACAGCCCTAGCCATGCCGCCCGCCCGAGCGGCACGTCGTAGCCGATGGACCACCGCAGCGTGAGCGCGAGCGCGGTCACCGTCTCGACGACAACAACGGTGCGCAGCACGTTGAGCAGGACGGTGCGTACGTCCCCGAGCCGGGCGGTCCGCGTCGCCGTCGCGGCCACGACCTTGCTCTGCAGGCGCAGCCGGTGGGAGAGCATGAGGCCGAGGACGGACGCGAGCGTCATGACGCCGAAGCCGCCGACCTGGATGAGGCCGAGGATGACCACCTGGCCGAAGGTGCTCCAGTACGTCGGCGTGTCGACGATGATGAGGCCGGTGACGCAGACCGCCGAGACGGCGGTGAAGAACGCCTCGATGAGGCTCGCGTCCTGGCCAGTCGCGGACACGGGCAGCAGCAAGAGGGCCGTGCCCCCGACGATGGCGACGGCGAAACCGAGGACCACCACCTGGACCGGGCGTCGGCGGCTGATCTCCCGGTGCGCGCGCGTCGCGGTGGAGCGGCGGGAGGGTGGGAGCAGCCGGTGCAGGCGCCCTTCGGGTGCTGCGGGCACGGCCGGCGGCGGCGTGGACCGCCGGCGCGGCGGAGTCGTCGGATGGATGTCGGGGGAGGTGGTCACCAGTGCCTGGGCTCTCGGGTCGTCTCGCGCCACGGCGCCCGTGCGGGCACGCGGAGTGGCGCATCTGAGCGTAGGAAGTCCGGGGCAGCCGGAGATGCGCGGAAGGCTCCGCGAGGCATCAGGATTTCGTTAAGAGGCCCGCGCCGACGCCGGACGTCGTGTTCCGGGCCGCTGTGCCAGGCTGAGCGCGTGCCCACCCCGACGGCCCCACGGCGTATGAGACGCGCGCCGCTGGACGGGAGCTCCAGCGCGGGCCGGAGCGCCCGCCCGGGCAGCGGCGCCCGCCCGGACGAGAGCGCCCGCCTTGGTGCGGTCGCCCGCGCGAGCTGGCGCGCGCGGCTGACCGCCGGGACAGGGGTGTCACCGACGCGGCGGATATCGGCGCTCGTGCTTGCCGCCGCGGGCCTGCCCCTGGCGACCGTCGCGCTCGCCGCCGCGCGTGCCGAGCTCGCGCTGGGGAGCTTGCTCCTCATCTACCTGCTCGCCGTCGTCGTCATCGCCGCGCTCGGCGGCCTCGTGCCCGGCGTGCTCGCCGCGGCGGCGTCGTTCATGCTCGCCAACTGGTTCCTCACCCCGCCGTACCACACGCTTGCCGTCGCGGAGGGGGACAGCGTGGTCGAGCTCGTCGTCTTCGTCGTTGCAGCCGTCGTCGTGAGCGCGACCGTCGAGCTGGCTGCGCGCGACCGCGCGACGTATCAGGAGGAGATCGCCGCGCAGGAGGTGGCGGCCCGCGAGCTAGCCGCGGCGGACCGCGTGCGCTCGGCGCTCATCGCCGCCGTCGGGCACGATCTCCGCACGCCTCTGGCCAGCACGAAGGCGGCGGTGAGCACGCTGCGCCAGGACGACGTCGAGTGGCGGCCGGACCAGCGCGCCGAGCTCCTCGCGACCATCGAGGACTCCACCGACAGGCTGACTCGCGTCATCACTAACCTCCTCGACATGAGCCGCCTGCAGTCCGACGCGGTCGCGGTCCACCTCGCTCCCGTCACGCTCGACGAGGTCGTCGCTCGGGCGCTGCTGGCGGAACGCGGCGCTCCCGTCGTGACGACGATCCCGGACGACCTCCCGCCGGTCCTCGCGGACGCCGGGCTGCTCGAGCGCGTCGTCGACAACCTCGTGCGGAACGCGCTCCGCTTCAGCCCAGGCGCCACCCCCGTCGAGGTGACGGCGGAGATCGTGCGCGGCCACGACGGCGGCGACCGCGCTCGGCTGCACGTCGTCGACCACGGCCCGGGCGTGCCGGCAGAGCGCTGGGCGACGATGTTCGTGCCCTTCCAGCGGCTCGACGACCGCGAGCACACCTCCAACGCTGGGCTCGGGCTCGCCATCGCACAAGGTTTCGCCCAGGCCATGGACGCCGTCATCACGCCGTCGCACACCCCCCGGGGTGGACTCACCATGACGGTGGACCTGCCGGTGGCAGCGAGGTGACCCGCCTCCTCCTCGTCGACGACGACGTCGCCCTCGTGCGCACGCTGACGATCAACCTCGAGGCGCGAGGCTTCGACGTCGTGTCGACCGGGCGCGGCAACCGGGCCATCGCGCTCGCCCGCGCCACCCCGCCCGACGTCGCAATCATTGACCTCGGGCTGCCCGACACCGATGGGATCGAGGTCGTCCGCGCGCTGCGCGTGTGGTCGAGCGTCCCGGTCCTCATCCTCTCCGCGCGCGAGGCGCAGGAGGAGAAGGTCGCCGCCCTCGACGCCGGCGCGGACGACTACGTCACCAAGCCCTTCGGTGTCGACGAGCTGCTCGCCCGGCTTCGCGCCGCGCTACGCAGGACGACGCCGACACCCGCCCCCGCCGTCGTCCACGCGGGTGCCCTCACCATCGACCTCGAGGCGCGACGGACCGAACGCGCGGGTCTCGCCGTGCACCTCACGCCCACCGAGTGGAACCTGCTCGAGACGCTCGTTCGCTCCGACGGCGCGCTCGTCACGCACCGTGACCTGCTCCAGGCGGTGTGGGGCCCGAGCTACGCCGACGAGACCAACTACCTGCGCGTGTACATGGCGCAGCTCCGCCGCAAGCTCGAGGACCAGCCGAGCTCCCCGCGGTACCTCCTCACCGAGCCGGGTGTCGGCTACCGGTTCGAGCGGTAGCGCCCGCGAGCGGACCCTGCACCGGTGAGCGCGTGAGATCAGCCGCGGGTCGCGGCGTGGCGCTTGAGGAGCTCGACGACGCCGAGGAGTGCCGCGATGTCGTCGTCGGCCTCGGCCTCGGGCTCGGACGCGGCCGGACCGTCCGCGCCGTCGTCGCCGCCGTCGTCGCCCGCACCGCCGCCGTCGCCCGCGCTGCCGCCCGGCGTGGGCGCGCTCGAGGGGCCGCCGGCCAGGGCGGCGTTGTAGTAGAGCCCGTCGCCGATGAGGAGGATGGCGCGCGCGGAGGCCGGATCGCCTACCTCCTCGGCGATGAGGGCGTACCACTGCTGCTGGATCTCGCGCATCGCGTCGCGGGCGTTCGGGCTCGCGTTCTGGGCGAGGCGCGCGGTCGCGACGAGGGCCCGGTCGAGCGGGGAGCCCGCGAAGTCCGAGGAGCTGACGTAGTACGCGGAAGGGCCCTCGGGGGCGACGCGCATCGCGGCGACGTCGGCGGCTGCGAGCTCGCGGAGGCGCTCGATGAGCCCGTCGACGAGCGCGTCGCGCGACTTGAAGTGGTAGAGCAGGCCGCCCTTGGACACCTGCGCGCGGGCCGCGACGGCGTCAAGGGTGGCTGCTCGTTCCCCGTCGCCGATGAGGAGGTCGGCGAAGGCGTCGAGCACGGCGTCCCTGGCTGACATACCCGCAACGGTAGCCGCGTGACACATGTACCGTCCAGACGGTACAGTAGACGACGGACATGCAGCGCCGATGGGGTCGCCGCGCCGTGTCCCGAGCCCGACCCGCCTACGCCGGCGACTTCCCGTCGCCCCGCCCGACCCCGCAGTGGAGCACCGCATGACCGCTCACCCGACCGTCCCCACCCAGGACGCCCCACCCACCCTCAGCACGAGGCGGCGGTGGGCCGCGCTGGCCGTCCTCATGCTTCCCGTGCTCCTCGTCGCGGTGGACAACACGGTGCTCAGCTTCGCCGTACCGTCCATCTCGGAGGACCTACGCCCGGGCGGGACCGAGCTGCTGTGGATCGTCGACGTCTACCCGCTCGTCCTCGCCGGCCTGCTCGTCCCCATGGGCAGCCTCGGGGACCGGATCGGGCGCCGCCGGCTCCTGCTCGTCGGCAGCATCGGCTTCACCGTCATCTCGGCCCTCGCCGCGTTCGCCCCGAGTGCCGCGATGCTCATCTCCGCGCGCGCCGGGCTCGGGTTCTTCGGCGCCATGCTCATGCCGGCGACGCTCTCGCTCATCCGCAACATCTTCGTCGAGCCCACGGAGCGCCGGACGGCGATCGCCGTCTGGGCGGCCGGCTTCTCCGGCGGCGCGGCCCTCGGACCGATCGTCGGGGGCTTCCTCCTCGAGCACTTCTGGTGGGGCTCGGTCTTCCTCCTCGCCGTGCCGGTCCTCCTCCCGCTCCTCGCGTTCGGACCGTTCCTCCTGCCCGAGTCGCGCGACCCCGCGCCCGGGCCGATCGACCCGCTGAGCATCGGCCTTTCGCTGGCGACGATGGTCCCGCTCGTCTACGGGATCAAGAGCCTCGCCGAGTCCGGCTGGGGCGTCGAGCCGCTCGTGCCGGTCGCGCTCGGGATCCTCGCCGGCGTCGTCTTCGTCCGGCGCCAGCTGCGCCGCGCCTCGCCCATGCTCGACGTCCGCCTCTTCACCAACCCCGTGTTCAGCGGCGCCGTGGCGGCGAACCTGCTCAGCGTCTTCTCCCTCGTGGGCTTCCTCTTCTTCATCTCCCAGCACCTGCAGCTCGTGAGCGGGCGCGCACCGATGGAGGCCGGGCTCGTCCTCCTGCCGGGGCTCGCGGTGACGATCATCGCCGGGCTGGCGGTCGTGCCGGTCGTGCGGCGCGTGCGGCCGGCGCGGGTGGTCGCGTCCGGGTTGCTGCTCAACGCCGTCGGGTACGCGGTGGTGCTCCTCAGCGGCACGTCCGGCTCCGACGTCGGGCTGCTCGTTGCGTTCATGATCCTCGGCGCCGGGGTGGGCTCGGCCGAGACGATCTCCAACGACCTCATCCTCTCGAGCGTGCCGGCCACGAAGGCCGGCGCGGCATCGGCGATCTCGGAGACGGCGTACGAGGTGGGCGCGGTGCTCGGCACCGCCGTCCTCGGCAGCATCCTCACCGCCGCCTACCGCACGCGGGTGGCCGTGCCCGACGGGCTCGGCGCCGCCGACACCCGCGCCGCGGAGGAGACGCTCGGCGGCGCGCACGAGGTGGCGTCGCGGCTGCCGTCCGGGCCGGGGGAGGCGCTCCTCGAGTCCGCGCGGCACGCCTTCGACTCCGGGGTCGTCGTCACGTCGGCGATCGGCGTCGCGACCATGCTCGTCGCGGCGTGGATCGCGCTGCGGACGCTGCGCACCGCGCGGTAGGTCCGAGGGGTCGGCGACCGCGGCTGGAGCGCGAGCCCCGGCCGCGCTGCTTCGCGCCGCCACCCGCCCGCGGCCGGTCCGTGTCGAGGTCCGTGCGCCTCGACACGCTCGACCCCGGCCGGTCCGTGCCGAGGCGCACGGACGTGCGTCCTCCACCTGGCAGGGACCCGCGCGGCGGCGGCGGCGACACCGGCGTCAGGCGGGGAAGTGCTGCCCGAGCTCGACCGTCATGCCGGCGTTGAGCTCGAAGGCGAGACGGGCCTCGGCGAGGACCTGCTCGCGCTCGCGCTCGGACCACGGCGCCTCGTCGAGCGCGCGGCGGTAGCCGTCCTTGAAGAGCTTCGGCTTGGGGATGGCCGGGAAGTGGTAGAACCGCACGCCGTCCTCGCCGGGGGCGAGGTCGTAGGTGCGCGCGAGGATGCGGCCGATCGCGAGCCCACCGGAGAGGTCACCGAGGTAGCGCGTGTAGTGGTGGGCGACGAACGGGCCGGCCTTGTCGAGGGCGGCGATGCGCTCGGCGTACCGGGCGGTCGCCGCGAGCGGCTCGATACGCGCGCGCCAGTCGGCACCGACGAGGAACGTGAGGTCCGCCTCGATGCTCGGGAGCCGCTCGAGGTCCGCGGTGATGAACGCGCCCGCCACCGGGTCCGCCGCGAGGACCCGGCCGCGCTCCTCGAGCGCGGTGTAGACGAACCAGTGCTGCGTCACCAGCGCCGCGTAGCCCTCGCGCGGCATCTCGCCGGCGAAGAGCCGCTTCATGAAGCCGACGTTCTCCGCGTCCTCGTGGACGTCGCGGGTACTCAGGCGCAGCGTCGTCGAGAACGGCGGCACCGCCTGCGCGAGCGCCGGGGCCGGCGGGTCGAGCAGGGCGCCGGAGGTGGCGTCGGCCATTCGGGCTCCTTCGGAGGGTGCGGCTCAGGCCAGCTTCTCGACGACGTGGTCGACGCACGCCGTCAGGGCGCGCACGTCCTCGGGATCGACGGCCGGGAACATGCCGACGCGCAGCTGGTTGCGCCCGAGCTTGCGGTACGGCTCGACGTCGACGATGCCGTTGGCCCGCAGCGCCGCCGTCACCCCCGTCGCGTCGATGGCCTCGTCGAGGTCGATCGTCCCGACGACGGGGGAGCGGTGCTCCGGCACGTCGACGAACGGCGTGGCCCAGGCCCGCTCGGCCGCCCAGCCGTAGAGGATCTCGGCCGATGCTGCGGTGCGCTGCGCGGCCCAGGCGAGGCCGCCGTTGCCGAGCATCCACTCGACCTGCTCGGCGAGGAGCACGAGCGTGGCGATGGCCGGGGTGTTGAGGGTCTGGTCCTTGCGGGAGTTGTCGACCGCGGCCTGGAGGGAGAGGAAGTCCGGGATCCAGCGGTCTGAGGCGTCGATCTCCTCGATGCGGGCGAGCGCGGCGGGCGAGCACACCGCGAGCCACAGCCCGCCGTCGGAGGCGAAGCTCTTCTGCGGCGCGAAGTAGTAGACGTCGCTCTCGGCGAGGTCGACGGCGACGCCGCCGGCGGCGGAGGTCGCGTCGACGAGCATGAGCGCGCCCGCGTCGGCGCCGGGGACCCGGCGCACGGGGGAGAGGACGCCGGTGGAGGTCTCGTTCTGCGGCCAGGCGTAGACGTCCGCGCCCGGCGCGGCGTCGACGACGGCGAGCGCCCCCGGCTCCGCGGTCACGACCTCGGAGTCCTCGAGGAAGGGGGCGCCGGTGGTCGCCGCGGCGAACTTCGCGCCGAACTCGCCGAACGCGGCGTGGCGGGCGCGGCGGTGCACGAGCGAGAACGTCGCGGCGTCCCAGAACGCCGTCGACCCTCCGTTGCCGAGGACCACCTCGTACCCCTCGGGCGCGCCGAGCAGCTCGGCGATGCCGGCGCGGACCCGGCCGACGAGTGAGCGCACCGGCGCCTGGCGGTGGGACGTGCCCATGAGCGTCGCGCCGACGGCGGCGAGGGCGTCGACGTGCGAGGGGCGCACCTTGCTCGGGCCGCAGCCGAACCGGCCGTCGGCGGGGAGGAGCTCGGTCGGGATGCTGATCGTCGGCGTCGTGCTCATGGCGCGATCCTCCCACCCCGGTGCCGGTGCCCGGGCGGACCGCTCACGGCCGCGCCCCTGCTCGCGAGGCGCCCGCGCGCGGGCCGGCCCCGACCGCCGCTCACGGCCGCGCCCGGCGGGGCCGCACCCGCGCCCGTCGCCGGCCGCCCGGTCACCTCGCTCCGGGTCCCGGCGCGAGCCGGAGGAGGGAGCGCTGCACGTCGAGGATGTGCGCGGACCACCCCGCCGTCCGCCCGCAGATGAGCAGCGCATTGAACAGCCGCGGCTCGACGCCCGCGAAGTCGAGGAGGACGGCCGCCCAGAACGTCGCGCTCGCGCGCACGGGCCGGTCCGACAGGTCCTGGAGCGCCTCGCCCGCGGCGCGCTCGACGGCCTCCGCCGCGTCGAGCAGCGGGACCTCGAGCCGCGCGCAGACCGCGTGGACGAGGTCGGCGCGGGTGTCGTCGACGAGCTCGTCGCTGCGGGCGAACCCGGGGACGAGGTGGGTCTCCTCGAGGACGGTCCGGACCGTCGTCGCCGCGTCACCGGCCCGGTCGGCGTCGCGGATGAGCCCGACGGCGCGGACGGCGGCCCCACCCGTGAGCGGGCCCCCGACGGCGGCGACGGCGCCCGAGAGGCACGCGGCGGCGTCGGCGCCCGTGCTCGCGACGAGCCGCGCGACGCGGGTGGAGGTGGTGAGACCGTTCTCGGCCATGACGGTCCACAGGCTGTCGAGGGCAGCGGCGGACTCCGGTCTGGCCTCGCCCCGCCAACGGATGAGGAACCGCTCGGCGATCGTCGAGCCCTGCTCGACCTCCTGCTGAGGCACCGCCGGCAGGTCGAGGCCGCGCGCGGACTGGGCGACGAAGGACAGCGCCATGACGGAGGCGCGCGCGAGGTCGTCCCGGGCGCGCTCCGCGGAGACGTCGAGCAGGGGACGGAACCCCCAGACGGGCGCGAGCTGGGCGAGGGCGCTCTGGACGTCGACCCGCACGTCACCCGTGCGCACCGGCAGCGGGAACGGCTCGGCCGGCGGGAGCCCCGGCGTCGGGGACCCGTCGACGAGCAACCCCCACACCGCCTCGAAGTGCTGGCCGAGGAGCGCGGTGAGCGGCTGGCCGCGGTAGGTGACGGACCCGTCGGGCAGGCGGGCGTAGATGGTGGGATCGGCGGCGAAGGGCGTCCGCCCTCCCGCGGGGCTGCCCGCGGCGGGTTCCGAGTGCTCGTGGGTCATCAGGGGTGATGCTAGCCGTGACGCGGGTCACTCCCGACGCCGTCCTCGGCCGGCGACGCCGGCCGAGGTCGTGCGCCGGTGGCGGGTCCCCGCGCCGTCCGACGCCATATCCTGGCTGGAGAGCCCAAGGACTAGAGAGCAGGCGACATGGCTGACCTGATCGATACGACGGAGATGTACCTCAAGACGGTCTACGAGCTGGAGGAGGAGGGGGTCCCGCCCATGCGCGCGCGGATCGCCGAGCGCCTGGGGCACTCCGGTCCCACCGTGTCGCAGACGGTCGCCCGGCTCGAGCGCGACGGTCTCCTCATCCTCACGGGGACGCGCCAGCTCGAGCTGACCGCTGCGGGCCGCGAGAAGGCGACCAGGGTCATGCGCAAGCACCGCCTCGCCGAGCGGCTCCTCACCGACGTCGTCGGCCTCGACTGGGAGTACGTCCACGAGGAGGCGTGCCGCTGGGAGCACGTCATGAGCGAGCGCGTGGAGAAGCGCCTCGTCCAGCTGCTCGACCACCCGCACCACGACCCGTACGGCAACCCCATCCCCGGCCTGGAGAACCTCGGGGAGACCCCGCTCGACCCGCCGGCACGCGCCGTCATCAACCTGCTCGAGGCGGCCGGACTCACGACGCCGCCGGAGCGCGACGCCCCCATGACCCTGCGCCGCATCGGGGAGCCGCTCCAGGTCGACGTCGAGCTCCTCAAGCGCCTCTCCGAGGCCGGGGTGCGGCCCGGCGCCGCCGTCCTCGTCCAGCGCGGCACCGAGGTGGTCTCTGTTCGATCGCCCGCCTCCCACCTCGTGCTGGACCTGCCCGACGACGTCGCGCGACACCTCTTCGTCGACGTCTGAGGGCGCCGGACGCACCGGTTGTTAGCGCACGCCACCGGCAGCACCGTGCCACTTCACGTGTGACGTCCAGCACAATCTCCACAGGACCGTGACCGGAACGTGACATGGCCGTGTGCGGTGTGTAGTGTCGCGAACGCTTCCCGCACCCTCCATATCGGGGAGCCCCCGGACGGACGCCGAACCCTGCCGCCGCCCGAGGTCCAGAACGAAACCGTCGGCAGGGACGGGGGAACCATGATTGGCGGTCGGCTCCGGTCGGCCCCTAGGGGTAAAGCTCGGACTGCGAGAGCGGGACGAGCCGGGTGAATCTCCAACCCGCACCCGACAGCTCACCTCGCAGGCGACAGGAGAGGCACACACACGTGACCGTTACCACCACAGGCGCGCGCCACCGCGCAGCACGCCGCCCCCTGACCCCGCTGAGCACCTTCGGCCAGGCCGTCACCGGACCCGTCGCCCGCCGCGGCATGGTCGTCGCGGCGTCCTCCGGACTGGCCATCACGATGGCCGCCAGCACCGCGATCGCCTCCACGGACGGCACGACGACGGCGCTCCCGTCGGTCGACGTCGCCTCGCTGGCGGGAGAGGCCCGCGCCGCGCTGTCGACGCTCTCCCCGAGCGTGGCCGTGCCGACCGACGTCGAGTGGAGCGTCGAGGTGGCCGAGGCCGCCGCGACGCCGCCCAAGGCCGAGGTCGCCGCCGAGCCCGTCGCGGCCCGGGTCCAGGAGATCGCCGCCGCCGAGGCTGCCGCTCAGGCCGCTGCCGAGGCCGAGGCCATCGCCGCGGCTCGCGCCGCCGAGTCCGCCTCGCGCACGAGCGCCCGCTCCGAGGCACCCGCCGCCGCCGCCTCCTCCTCCGCCGCCGAGGCGCCGGCCCAGGCCGCCCAGGCCGCTCCCGCGCAGAACTACTCCAGTGGCTCGATCGTCGACATCGCCTACCGCTACGTCGGCACCCCGTACGTGTGGGGCGGCGCGACCCCGGCCGGCTTCGACTGCTCCGGCTTCACGTCGTACGTCTTCGCGCAGGTCGGCATCAGCATCCCGCGCTCGAGCGCGGCCCAGCGCAACGCCGGCACCGTCGTCAGCGCCTCCGAGGCCCGCCCCGGTGACCTCGTCTGGTGGCCCGGCCACGTCGGCATCTACCTCGGTGACGGTCAGCACATCGCCGCCCGCAACCCCTCCAAGCCGCTGCAGGCCGGCCCCATCTCGCACGTCGGGCGCGGGGCGCCCACCTTCATCCGAGTCGGCTGAGCCCTCTCCTTCATCGACGGCCCGTACCGGGCGTCGGCACCCACTGCGTTGCGGATCGACCCGGCGAAGGCCGGACGGATCGGCAGCACGGACGGGGCGTCGCGCCAGGTGCGGGCCGTCGTCGTCCGTCCGGGAGCGAATGGCGGCCCGGGACGGCCGGCATGGACCATGATGGGAACGAGCAGTTCCCCGATCGGCGGAGATGGTGATCATGGCTCGTGAGAACGTCGTACTCGTCGGGGTGGATGGCTCGGAGGCGAGCCTTGCCGCCGTCGACTGGGCGGTCGCCGAGGCGAAGACCCTTGGCTGGCGCGTGCACGTCGTGTGCGCCTACGCCGTGCCGTCCTTCACGGTCGCGTCCCTCGACGGCGGGTTCGCCGCCGTCGACGACTCGGCGATCCAGCAGGGCGCCCAGACCGTCCTCGACGAGGCCGTCGCCCGCGCGAGCGCCGCCGGCGTCCACGTCACGTCCGCGCTCGAGACCGGTGACCCCGCCGGCGTGCTCGTCGAGCTCTCCCGCCAGGCCGGGATCGCCGTCGTCGGCACCCGTGGCGGTGGCGGGTTCACCGACCGGCTCCTCGGCACCGTCTCCTCGGCGCTGCCGGCGCACGCGCACTGCCCCACCGTCGTCGTGCCGCAGCCGCCCGAGGGGCAGCCCGCGTACACGCCGGTGCGGCGCATGGTCGTCGGTGTCGACGGCTCGGAGTCGGCGAAGGTCGCACTGCGCCGCGCCGTCGACGAGGCCATCGCCTGGAACGCCCACCTCACCGCCGTCGCGACCGTGCCGATCGGTGGCGGCGTGGGGTCTCTCGCCTGGCTGCCGGCCGCCGTCGACCGCGACGAGGTGCTCGCCGACGTCAAGGAGGGGCTGAGCGTCGCCGTCGAGCGGGCCGTGGACGGGCGGGACATCGTCGTGAGCCAGCACGCCCTCGACGGGAACGCCGCGGCCCTGCTCGCCGAGTTCTCCACGGCGGTCGACCTCGTCGTCGTCGGCTCCCGCGGGCGCGGCGGGTTCGCCGGTCTGCTCCTCGGCTCGACGAGCCAGGCGGTGCTCCACCACGCGGTGTGCCCGGTGCTCGTCGTGCCCGCCCGCTGCGCGGACGAGGGCACGTCCCCGAGCGACGTCCCCTGGCGCCGCCGCCCCTGAACGCGCCGCCCGCCCGCCCCCGGGCGGGACGGGCGGGACGGGTGCGCGTGAGGGTCGGGCTGCGGCGGCGCGCGGAGGTCAGGGGCGGATCTCCAGGGTGCAGCACTTGGCCCCGCCGCCGCCCTTGAGCAGCTCGGACGTGTCGATGCCGATCGGGTTGAAGCCGCGCTCGGCGAGCGCGCCGGCGAGGTCGGTCGCGCGCGGGTTGTGGATGACGTTCCTGCCGTCGCTGACGCCGTTGAGGCCCAGCACGACCGCGTCGGCCTCCGTCGCGATGACGGCGTCGGGGAAGAGGTGCTCGAGCACACGACGGCTGCCCGGGGAGAACGCCGGCGGGTAGTAGGCGATCTCGGAGTCGGAGAGCACCATCATCGCCGTGTCGAGGTGGTAGAACCGCGGGTCCACGAGGTGCATGGAGATGACCGGCTTGCCGATCGCCTCCTGCAGCTCGAGGTGCGAGGCGTGCGAGGTACGGAACCCGGTCCCGGCGAAGACGAGGTCGCCGACGGTGAGGATGTCTCCCTCGCCCTCGTTGGTCTGCGTGGCGGTGACCGTGGGGAAGCCGGCGTCGGCGAACCACTTCTCGTAGGCGGGCCCCTCGGGCATGCGCTGCGGGTAGGTGAACTTCGCCGAGTAGACGACGCCGTCGCCCATGACGGCGCCGTTCGCCGCGTAGACCATGTCCGGCAGGCCGGCGATCGGCTCGATGAGCTCGACGTCGTGGCCAAGCTCGAGGTAGGTCCCGCGGAGGGACTCCCACTGCTCGACCGCCCGCTCCGTGCTCGTCGGGACCTCCGGGTGCATCCACGGGTTGATCTCGTAGCTCACCGTGAAGTACGTCGGCGGGCACATGAGGTAGCGACGGGCGGTGGCCTCGCGGGTAGCGGGCATGGAGGACCTTCCTTCGTGAGCGGGGGTCCGCCGAGCGTACGCAGCGCACGTGGGCGGTTCGCGGCGGCGCGCGGGTGCGCGTGAGCGGCTCGATCGCACGACGGCGCGTCGAGGTCCCGTGAGAGCGGACGGTCAGGCCGTCAGTCGCGCCAGCCGAGCTCGCGTGCGCGGTCGATCCACCCGAGCTCGTCGCTCGGGGTGCGGGCGGCGACGTCCATGACGTGCTGCGCGTGCTCGACCGCGGGGGTCACCGTCTCGATGAGCCCGCTCCAGAGGTCGCTGAGGGTGGCTCGTGCATCGGTGACGGCCGCGTCGACGAAGGCGTGGGCGGCCAGCGCACGCCCGGCGCACTCCGCAGCGACGGGCGCGGAGCCGGCGCGCGGCGCCCGCGGGGCGGCCGGAGGGCCGTCCGACGCCGTGGTCGACCGCCCCACGTGGATGAGGCGAAGGTCGGCTGCGGCCGGGAGCGCGGCGGCAGCGTCGACGGCCGGGGTCGGCGCACCGTCGTCGACCAGACCGACGCTTCTGCGCGTCGTCGTTGGCGCGCTCTCCCCGATGGTCATCTCGTGACCCGTCTGTCAGAGGGGAACGGAGGTGGTCAGAGGAACTCGTCCGCGTGCAGCAGGCGCGTGAGCGCGCTCAGGAGACGGGTCCGGACCGTGCACATGGTGGTGCGCTGGAGCGTCACCTTGTCAGCAGTGGCGCTGAGCAGCTCGATGATGTCCGCCCCGGTCCACACCCAGGCGCCCTCGAACGCGAGCTGATCGGCGCGCATCTCGGGGCGGCCGGTCGGGCTGCGGTAGGCGAGGATCTGCACGCCGCCGGTGAGGGCGGTGGAGGTGGTGCCGAGCGCGCCGAGCGCCGTCGCGTCGAGCCCGAAGAGGTGGGGGACGACCTCCTGGCGACCGCGGCGCATCGCGTCGGCCACCGTGTGCGACATCGTCCACCCGGTCGTCACGGGCCCTCCGACGGTGTCCGGGCCCGTGGTGTCGTCACCGAGGGGGAGCGCTCGCAGGATCTCCTCGACGAGCGAGCCGTCCGAGGCGAGGCTGATCTCGACCGTGCTCTCCTGCTCGTACTGCAGCTCGCCCGAGCGGGCCGGTGAGGCGAGCCGGCGGCGGCGGGAGAGGGCGACCGTGTGGCCGTCGCGCCAGGCCGTGCTCTGGGCGACACCGACGGCGCCGGACCACGACCGCACGTCCACGCGGACGTCGGCGAGCGCGAGGGTCATGAGGCCGGCCGCGAACGGCTGGACGACGGCGTCGAGGTCGTCGTTCGACGGGACGTAGCGCGCGAGGCCGCGCTGGGCGAGCATCTGCCACGAGCGGCGGCGCTCGGCCTCGGTCAGCGGGGCGAACTCCGTCAGGCCGAAGGCGGCCGGTGCGAAGTCCGCCGGCACGGGTGCGTCAGGGACCGCGTCGAGGACGGCGCCGCGCAGGACGAGCCACTCGCCGATGTCGAGGCGGAACCTGGTCGAGCGAGCCTTGCGCTGGCGCACCAGCGGGCGGACTGTCTGTGCAGTCATGAGAACCTCCCCGTTCGACCGGGCGACGTGGTCCCGCCGCGGGCTCTCGGTGCGCCGCTCCAAGGAAAAGTTTCTCCCTATGAAACATGTGCGCCGGGAGCCGTTGTTGGGCATCGCGGTTAAGCAATTGTCGTGACGCCCGCCACTTCGGCACAGGCCCGGAGATCCGCGCCTGCGCCCCGACGGGGTCAGGCACTGACGCTATCCCGCTCGCGGACCCGTAAAAGGCTCCCAGAGCCCCCGTGGAGGATCCGACGGCCGTTTCTAGACCAATGTCTAGACGCAGGTCTAGACGTTGGTATGGACTCAGGTTTTTGGTGCGGCGTCGGACTTTAAAGAGCGTGCGATGCGCCAGAGGGCGAGCGCCCCCATGGCGTCGAGGAACGGCGCGAGGACGACTCGGGTCACGGCACGCGGTACGGGGCCGCGGAGCCACACGTCCTCGTCCCACCGGACGCGGGCACGGGAGTCGTCGACCCCGTGGACGGTGATCCGGGCGACGCCGAGGAGGAGCGGCCCGGACTTGCGCAGGACGGCGACGCCATCGGTGCCGCCGGCGGGCGGGTCGAGGCGTGCGACGGTCATCCGGTCGACGAGGACGAGGGCGGTCGTGGGGGGGGGGGGGGGGGGGGGGGGGGGGGGGGGGGGGGGGGGGGGGGGGGGGGGGGGGGGGGGGGGGTCGAGGAGGAGGGGGGCGGTCGGGGTGACGACGTCGTCGCCGACCCGGAGGGGGTGCTCGGGCACGTCCATGCGCGTGAGGGGGATCCACTCGCCGTGCCGGGAGAGGTCGGTGACCAGCTCGAACGCGGCGGCGGCGGGCAGGGGCAGCGTGCGGGCGCTCACGGGTGGAAGTCGACCACGCCCGGCGCGCAGCCACCACCCGGTGCGCTCGCCGTCCACGCCTCGGGGTGTGATCTGCGCCGCCCGTGCTTCCGCCGCCACCGCTCGTCCGCTATGGTCCGAGGCGGACGGCGATCGGAGCCGCCCCGTACCCATGGAGTGTGCGTGCTCAACCGCTGGAACCTCACTGTGCGCCCCGTCGTCGACCTCCGACGTCAGGCGAGCGCGCTGTGTTGTCTGCGCGCCTGCCGGGTCTGACCCAGCAGGCGTGTGACCGCGTGCGCGCGGTCGGGGCAGTAGCCCGGCGCACCGCCCGGCCCTGAGCCCCTCCCCAGCTCCCGCACCGACGCCCGGCCCCGCCGGCGTCCCCTCCCCGCATCCTCGCCCGGCGTCACGGGCGCGACGGGACCTCCTCAGCCGCGTCACCGCAGCGCCCCCGGCGCGCGCCGCCGCACGCCCTGTCAGAAAGGCAGCACCTGTGTCCACCCCATCCACCGCTACCGAGCCGAGCGCCCAGCGCCGCCGGCTGCGCCTGCCGTCCTTCAGCGTCCAGATCATCCTTGCGCTCGTCGTCGGCGTCCTGCTCGGGTGGCTCGCCCTCGAGATCGGCGACACGGCCGACGGGCAGCCGAACGGCCTCGAGGTCACGCTGAGCACGATCGGCTCGACGTTCGTCAGCCTCCTGCGGGCGATCGTCCCGCCGCTCGTGTTCACGGCGATCGTCGCCTCGATCGCGAACCTGCGCGGTGTGGCCAACGGGGCGCGCCTCGCCGGTCAGACGCTCCTGTGGTTCGCCATCACCGCGCTCGTCTCGGTCGCCATCGGGATCGGCCTCGGTCTCGTCCTGCGCCCGGGCGAGAACACGACGGTCTCGGAGGCCGCCGCGAGCGAGCCCAGCAGCACCGGCAGCTGGCTCGACTTCATCCAGGGCCTCGTCCCCGCCAACTTCCTCGGGCTCGCGACGAACAGCCGCCTGAGCACCGGCGACGACGGCGTCATCTCCGGCGTCAGCACCTCGGTGAGCTTCAGCGTCCTCCAGATCGTCGTCCTCGCGCTCGTCGTCGGGATCGCGGCCCTGCGCGTGGGCAGCAAGGCCGAGCCGTTCCTCTCCTTCAACCGGTCGCTCCTCGCGATCATCCAGAAGGTCCTGTGGTGGGTCATCCGCCTCGCCCCGCTCGGCACCCTCGGCCTCATCGGCAACGCGATCGTCGCGTACGGCTGGGACTCGCTCCTGCCGCTCGGGACGTTCGCCATCGCCGTCTACGTGGGTCTCGCGCTCGTCGTCCTCGTCGTCTACCCGGTGATCCTGCGTGCGAACGGCCTGCCCGTCATGCGCTACTTCCGTGGCGCCTGGCCTGCGATCCAGCTCGGCTTCGTCTCGCGCTCCTCGATCGGCACGCTGCCCCTGACGGAGCGCGTGGTGGAGCGCAACCTCGGCGTGCCGCGCTCGTACGCGTCCTTCGCGGTGCCGCTCGGCGCGACGACGAAGATGGACGGGTGCGCCGCGATCTACCCGGCGCTCGCGGCGATCTTCGTCGCCCAGTTCTTCGGCGTCGAGCTGAGCATCACCGACTACCTGCTCATCGCGTTCGTCTCTGTCGTCGGGTCGGCGGCGACCGCCGGCCTCACCGGCGCGATCGTCATGCTCACCCTCACGCTGTCCACCCTCGGGCTGCCGCTCGCGGGCGTGGGCCTGCTGCTCGCCATCGACCCGATCCTCGACATGGGCCGCACCGCCACCAACGTGGCCGGCCAGGCTCTCGTGCCGCTCATCGTCGCCAAGCGCGAGGGCATCCTCGACCTCGACAAGTACCACTCGGCCAACTCGGAGAACCTCTTCGTGGACGACGACGACGCGGCCGACGTGGCCGCGACCGCCGCGGAGGGCCCGGAGGTCGTCTCCGGGTCGGAGGCGGAGCGCACCGCGGGGGAGCAGCTCGCCACCGCGCGCTGAGCCTCCTCCTCGCCGTTGCTCCTCGCCGCTGCTGAGCGCGGCTCGGGGCAGCCGGCGGGGCACGCTCCCCACGACGAGGGCCGCCAGGTGATCCTGGCGGCCCTCGTCGCGGTCCCGGGCGCCGCGCTGCCGTCGCGGACCCGGCGTCCCGCCACGTGGGCAACGCGGGGGTGGTACTTGGCTTCCGCCATCGGACCCGGTTACCATCCGAACCACCATCCAGAGCAGCCGAGAGACCTGGCTCGTCGAAGCTGCAGCAACCCCGATGGACCCGAGTCGCTCGGGCCCGCCGCGTGGGTGCTCCCGCCAGGACCGATGGAGGGACGCACGATGACTGACGCACTCAACCCCGCAGGATCCGGCTGTCCGGGGCCCGGCTCCTACCCCGAGCCGCCGCCGAGCTGGGGCCCGCAGACCCGGGCGGTCCACGCCGGGCACGCGCGCAGCGACTTCCACGAGACGTCCGAGCCCATGTTCCTCACCCAGGGCTACGTCTACGAGCGCGCCGCCGACGCCGAGGCGGCGTTCCTCGGCGAGGTGGACCGGTTCACGTACTCCCGGTACGAGAACCCGACCGTCTCGACCTTCGAGGAGCGTCTGCGCGCGCTCGAGGGGGCCGAGGCCTGCTACGCCACGTCCACCGGCATGTCCGCGGTTTTCAGCACGCTGGCCGCGCTCGTGCGCGGTGGCTCGCGCGTGGTGGCGGCCCGGGCCCTGTTCGGCTCGACGCTCACCCTCTTCGAGGACGTCTTCGCCAAGTGGGGGGTGCGTACCGACTACGTCGACGCCCACCGCATCGAGTCGTGGGAGGAGGCCCTGGCCACGCCGGCGGACGTCGTCTTCTTCGAGACGCCGTCGAACCCCATGCAGGACATCGTCGACGTCCGGCGGGTGAGCGAGCTGGCCCACGCGGCGGGAGCCGTCGTCGTCATCGACAACGTCTTCGCCACGCCCATCCTGCAGCGGCCGATCACGCAGGGCGCCGACGTCGTCGTCTACTCCGCGACGAAGCACATCGACGGCCAGGGCCGGGTCATGGGCGGCGCGATCCTCGGGACCAAGGAGTTCATCGAGGGACCGCTCCAGCTCATCCTGCGCAACACCGGGCCCACGCTCAGCCCCTTCAACGCGTGGGTGCTCCTCAAGGGCCTCGAGACGATGCCGCTGCGCGTGCGCGCCCAGACCGCGGCGGCGCTCGAGCTCGCGACGTGGCTGGAGTCGTTGCCCGCGGTGTCGCGCGTCTACTACCCGTTCCTCGACTCCCACCCCCAGTCCGAGCTCGCTCGCTCGCAGATGAGCGGCGGCGGGACGGTCGTCACGTTCGACCTCGCCGCGCCGGGCGACGGCGCGGCACCGGCGGACCAGGCGGCCACCTTCGCGTTCCTCGACGCGCTGGAGATCGTCCTCATCTCCAACAACCTCGGCGACGCCAAGTCGATGGTCACGCACCCCGCGACGACGACGCACCGCAAGATCGGCCCGGACGGCCGCGCGGCCGTGGGGATCTCGAACGCCACCGTGCGGCTCTCGGTGGGGCTGGAGGACGTCGCGGACCTCCAGGCCGACCTCGCCCAGGCCCTGGCGTCCGCGCAGCGCTCGCGGCCCGGTGGTAGCGCCCAGGCCGCCGCGGCGGCGCTCGCCTCGCCGCCCGCCAGCACGCCGGCGGTGGCGGAGGTGGCGACGGCGGACGCCACCCGCGCCGCCGCCCTCGAGTTCGTCGGCTAGCGCAGCCCGCCCGCCCCGGCGGCACCCTGTCCGCCCGCACCCCCGTCCGCTCGTGATCATGCAGAGGTGTGACGGGCTGACCGGGCATTGACGATGTCGGTGCGCGTCCGTAGCGTCGCGCCCACCACGTGATGCTCGTCACAGGAGGCACCATGCGCCCCGTCCGTCGGCTCGCCGTTCCCCTCACCGCGCTCCTCGCGTGCGCCCTGCCGGGTGCGGCCGCGGCGGCGCCCGCACCGCTGGCACCACCTGGGGCGACGGTCGTCGGTGGGGTGCCGGCACGCCCGGCGGCCACGACCGGCCTCGCGGCACCGACCGCCCTCACCCCTTCCCGACTCACCCAGCCGGACCTCGGCCCGGCCGAGCGCCTCGTGCCGAAGCCTCGGGAGGTCGCGCTCACGGCCGGCACGGTCCCCGTGCCCGACGCCGTCACCCTCGTCCTCGCCGGTGACGTGGACCCGCGCGTCACGGCGGAGGCGCGCGCCGTCCTCACCGAGCTCGGCGCGGAGAGCATCGAGGAGATCCCGCTGGGGGAGACGCCGGGGACGGCGTTCGTCCTCGCGGTCGCCGACGCCCCCTCGGCCGAGGCCACGGCCGCCCTGGGGGTGCTCGGTACGACGCCGGTGGACCCGGCCGTCGCGGAGGGTTACGCGCTCGCCGTCGGGGCGCTCGGCCCGATCCCGGCGACCGTCGTCGCGGGGTCCGACGCAGCCGGCGCCTTCCACGGCCTCCAGACGCTGCGCCAGCTAGCCACGCCCGCCGAGCCCGCTGCCGTCGTCCCCCTCGGCTCCGTGCGCGACTGGCCGGAGCTCGGCCTGCGTGGCGTCATCGAGGGCTTCTACGGCGAGCCGTGGTCGCACGCCGACCGGCTCGACGTCGTCGACTTCCTCGGCGACGTCAAGGGCAACAGCTACGTCTACGCCCCCAAGGACGACCCGTACCACCTCGAGCAGTGGCGCGAGCCCTATCCGCCCGCCGAGCGCGCGGAGATCGCCGAGCTCGTCGCGGCCTCCGAGGCGGAGATGGTCTCGCTCATCTTCACGATCTCCCCGGGTCAGGACATCTGCTACTCCGACCCCGACGACGTCGACGCGCTCCTCGGCAAGATGGACGCGATGTGGGACATCGGCGTGCGCCAGTTCGGGATCTTCTACGACGACATCGACCTCGAGCTCGACTGCGCCGCGGACGTCGCCGCCTACGCGGGCGCCGCGAGCCCCGCGGCTGCTGCTCAGGCGGATCTCCTCACGACCGTCCTCGACGAGTTCGTCGCAGCCCGCCCTGAGGCGCTGCCGCTGCTCACCGTGCCCACCGAGTACTCGGGCACGGGCGAGTCGGACTACAAGACGACCTTCGCCGCCGACGTGCCCGCCGACGTCGTCGTCTACTGGACCGGCCCGGAGGTCGTCTCGGACACGATCACCGCGGAGGCGACCACCGAGGCCGTCGCGCTGTGGGCGCACCCCCTGGCGATCTGGGACAACTACCCGGTCAACGACTTCGCGCAGGCGCGGCTGTTCATGGGTCCGCTCATCGGCCGCGACGCCGACCTCGGGGATCTCGGCGTCCTCGGCTTCTCCGCCAACCCGATGAACCAGGCGCGCGCCTCGCAGGTCCCGCTCGCGACGGTCCACGACTACCTGTGGAACCCGGCCGGCTACGACCCGGACGCGTCCTGGGACGCCGCGCTCGCGCTCGTGGGCGGGGAGACGGTCGAGGCGCTGCGCATCTTCGCCGAGAACAACTACGCCTCCGACATCGGCCACCCCGCCAACCCCGAGCTCGCCGGGCGCGTCGCCGCGTTCACGGAGGCGTGGGAGGACGACGGCGACGTCGCTGCCGCTGCCACGGCCCTCACCGAGTACCTCCAGGCCATGGCGGACGTGCCGGACGCGCTGCGCGCCGGGGCGGACGCGGAGCTCGTCGACGAGATCGAGCCGTGGATGGACAAGGTCGGCGCATACGGCGAGGCGGGCGTGGCCGCCGTCGCCTCCCTCCTCGCCGACGCAGCGGGGGAGGAGACGACCGCCTGGCAGCAGCGCCAGGTCCTCGAGGACGCGGCCGCGCGGGCCGACGACCTCGACGTCGAGGTCAGTGGCGGGATCATGGCGGCCTTCCTCGCCTGGGCGCGGGAGGCGAGCGAGCTCGTCGTCCTCACGGCACCGCAGGCAGGTGCCACGTTCGACGCCGGCGACGACATCGCGCTCGCCGCGCGGGTGCGTGCGGGCGACGTCGAGGTGGCCGAGGTGGCCTTCTACGCCGGTGTCGAGGAGATCGCCGTCGACACGGCGGCGCCGTACGAGGTGACGTGGCAGGGCGTGCCCGAGGGCATGCCGAGCCTCTACGCGGTCGCCACCGACGCGGAGGGGACGGCGGTCGCCTCCGGGACGGTGCGCATCACCGTGGGGAGCCCCGACCCGGTGCTCCTCGTCGTCGGCCCGCCCGGTGGCCTCTCGACGGCGGACGCCGCCGGCGACCTGGCGACGGCCGCGCGCCTGGCCTTCCTCGGGTATCCCGTCGAGGTCGGGGTCGCGCCGGAGGTGACGACCGAGGATGCCGCGGGCAAGGCGGCGGTCGTGGTCTCGGAGTCCGTCTCCTCCGGTGACGTCGGGACGAAGTTCCGCGACGTCGACGTCCCGGTCGCCGCGTGGGAGCACTTCGTCTACGACGACATGGCCATGGCGGACGCACCCAACCTCGCGTTCAACTCCACCGACGTCGAGATCACGGGCGCCGACCACCCGATCGCCGTCGGGCTGAGTGGCACGGTGGGGATCTACCAGCGCGAGGGCATCGCCGGGTACGGCACGCCATCGGACGAGGCGGACGTCATCGCGATCGTCCCGGGTGTGCCGGAGCAGGCGACCGTCTTCGCCTACGACGCCGGCGACGCGATGATCGGGATGGACGCGCCGGCGCGGCGGCTCGGCCTGCCGTACGTGGACGATGCCGTCGGCGTGCTCACGCCAGAGGGGCAGGCGATGTTCGACGCCGCGATGCTGTGGCTCATCGAGGGCGAGCAGGAGGTCCCCACCGAGGAACCGACGGAGGAGCCCACCGGGGCTCCCACCGGGGAGCCGACGACGGGCGGGCCGTCGGTGCCGGGTCCGACGCCGCCGGGCGCGACCCCGCCGGGCGCCGCCCCGCCGGGCCAGCTGCCGAGCACCGGCGCACCGACGACGGCGCTGGCCCTCGTCGCCCTCCTCGCGACCCTGGCGGGGCTGGGAACGCTGGCGACCCGCCGTCGCACGCACACCGCCCCACCTGCGTGATCACGATCGGGCCGGGGGCACGTCAGCGGGGGAGCGGCCCCACTGAGCCGCGACGGACGATGGGGCAGGGGACGAGCTGCCCGCCGGGTGCGGGCTCGAGCGGGTGCTCGACGAGCCCGAGGAGGGTCTGGGTCGCGAGCTCACCCATGGCGTAGTGCGGCAGCGCCACCGTCGTCAGGCCCGGGCGCATCTCGCGGGCGAGGACGTAGAGGTCGTCGAACCCCACCACCGACAGGTCCTCCGGGATGCGCAGGCCTCGTGCGGCGGCCGCGTGGTACACCCCGATCGCCATCTGGTCGTTGAAGGCGAAGATCGCCGTCGGCCGGTCGGCCCGGTCGAGGAGCCGGCTCGCGGCGGCCTCCCCGCCGTCGGAGTCGGAGGCGCCCCGGACCACCCAGCTCGGGTCCGGGTGCACCCCGTACTCCTCGAGCGCCGCGTGGTACCCACGGAGCCGCCCGCGGGCGGCCGGGCTGTCGCCGACGTCGAGGACGAACCCGATGCGCCGGTGCCCGTGCTCGGCGAGCTCGACGACCGCCGTGCGCGCCCCGGCCTCCTCGTCGGGCACGACGTGCGGGCGCTGGCCGGACGCGGGAGCCGCGTCGAGAAGCACGACGGGCACGCTCTCGAGGAGCGCCGGCAGCTCGATGAGGCGGTGGTACATCGTCGCGTAGAGCACCCCGCCGGCCTGCTGCTGGCGCAGGGCCCGGATGGCGTGCTGCTCGAGCTCGGCGTCCCCGCCCGTGTTGACGAGCATGAGGAGGTAGCCGGCCTTCCACGCGGTGTCCTGGGCGCCCTGGATGAGCTGGCCGGCGTAGGGCGTCGTGGCGATGACGTCGCTGATGAACGCGACGGTCCGGGAGCGGCGCGTCCGCAGGCCGCGTGCCAGCCCGTTCGGGACGTACCCCAGCTCGGCGGCCGCACGCTGCACGCGCTCGCGGGTGGCGTCCGTGACGCGCACGCTCGTCACGTCGTTGAGGACCACCGAGACGGTCGACGGGGCTACGCCGGCACGCTCGGCGACGTCCTTGATCCGCGGTCTGTGCGGCACGCTCTCCCCGCCCGTCGTCGGTGCCGGTCGACCCGGCGCCCGTCGATTATCGCCGCTGACGCTGCGCCGGTGAAACGTCCACCCGCAGCTCGCCGCCGGGCCCGACGTGGACCGGCATGGGGTCGGTGAGGCGGCCGAGGAACGTGCCGTCGTCGTCGAGGTTCTCCCACGCGAAGAAGTGCCACTCCCCGCGGTGGTGGAGGAGGCGTCCCGCGTAGTGCCGCGCGAGCGGGTCACCGACGAGGAAGTCGTCGCCGTCGAGCGCGTACGGGCCGAGCTGGTGGTCCGCGGAGAGGACGTGCGTGCCCCCCTCGGCGCGCGTGCCCGAGCGGGAGAGGCGGGCGGTGCTGTGGTCGTCCGCCGTCGCGCAGAAGAGGATGCGCCAGCGCCCGCCGAGGTGGACGAGCTGCGGCACCTCGAGGTGGTAGAACTCGCCCGGCTCGCTCACCGGGGGACCGGCCTCCCACGCGTCGAGGTCCGGCGAGGTCGCGTGCCCGACGACGCCGCGCCCGTCGAGCGCCGCCCCCTCCTTGGCCCGGGCGGTCAGCAGCATGTGGAACCGCGCCGTCGGCTCGTCCCACCAGACCCACGGGTCCCGCCACGCCTCCTCGCGCACGCCGTCGTGGAGCGTCTCGTACCAGCGCGGGTCCGTCGTGAGGACCTGCCCGTGCTTCGTCCACGTGACGAGGTCCGGGGAGCTGGCCCGTCCGATGCGCTGGACGCTCCCGTCCTCGGCGCGGGAGACGCCCGTGTAGAACATCTGCCACGCGCCGTCGGCCCTGATGACGCTGCCCGTCCACGTCGCGAGGTCGTCGAAGTCGCCGGGCTCGCCGGGGCCGAGCGCGTCGGGCAGGACCTCCCACGTGCGCAGGTCCGTCGAGACGGCGTGGCCGACGGTCGCGCGGTGGTGGCGGAGGTCGGGGTCACCGAGGGAGCGGGGAGCCTGCAGGTAGAACACGTGGACGGCGTCGCCGTCCTGCGCGAACCAGAAGTCCCAGATCCAGCGGTCGGCCAGGGCGAGTGTCATCGGGGTTCGTCTCCGTACTGAGGGACGGCGTGCGTCCGGGTGAGTCGGCGTCGAGGTCGGGCATGGCGCGCGCCGACGGCGTCGGTCGGGTGGGTGCGGTTGTCGGGGGCGTGGCGGGCCAGCCGGCCGGGCGGGGGGCGCCCGGCCGGCGCCGGCCGCGGCGCTCAGCCCTTGAGCCCGGACGAGGCGAGGCTCTGGACGAACCAGCGCTGGAAGATGAGGAAGACGACGAGCACGGGCAGCACCATGAGGACGCCGAACGCGAAGATCTGGCCCCAGTCGTAGGGCGGCTGGCCCTGGAAGACGGCGATGGCGAGCGGCAGGGGCCGGCGCTGCGGCTGGTCGATCATCATGACCGGCCACAGGAACGAGCCCCACGTCGTGAGGAAGCTGAGGATCGTCACGGTGGCGAACACAGGCTTCGACATCGGGACGATGATCTGGAAGAACGTGCGGAACGGTCCCGCGCCGTCGATCCGGGCCGCCTCCTCGAGCTCCTTCGGCAGCCCGACGAAGAACGAGTAGAAGAGGTAGATCGAGAAGGCGCTCGCGACGAACGGCAGGAACTGGACGTAGTACGTGTTCCGGTGGTCGTTGAGGAAGTAGAACAGCGGGACGGCGATCGCCTCGAACGGCAGGATCGTCAGCGCGACGACGGCGAGGAGCACCCAGTCCCGCCCGCCCCACCGGAGCCGGGCGAGCGCGTAGGCGGCCATCGAGTTGACGAGCAGCCCGCCGAGGACGACGACGGCGGTGACGAACAGCGACGTGACGTAGAAGTCGCCGAAGTAGCCGGTGGCCGCCGTGTCGAAGCGCCCGAGCATGCCGGTGTAGTTGTCGAGGGAGACGTTGCTCGGCACGAACCCGCCGAGGCCGTCGATGACCTCGTTCGACGGCTTGAAGCTGCCGATGACCATGTAGGCGATCGGGGCGACGAAGAGGAGCGCGAGGAGGGCCATCGCCCCGTAGGTGATGGCGTTGCGCAGCGAGAACCCGCCGGCGGTGCCGCTCTTCGCGGTGGCCCGGGTGGCGCGAGGGCGGGCCGGGGTGGCCTTGACGGTCGAGCTCATGAGATCTCACGCTCCTCACGCAGGACGCGACGCTGCACCAGCGTGATGGTGAGCACGATGATGAAGAAGAGGACGGTGATCGCGGAGGCGCGGCCCACGTTGTTGGCGTCGAACGCGCTCGTGACCGCCTGGTACATGACCGTCGTCGTCGCGTTCTGCGGACCGCCCTGGGTCATGATGTAGACCTGGTCGAAGAGCCGGAACGACAGGATGGTCGTCACCATGACGACGAAGATGAGGGTGTTGCGCAGGCCCGGCAGCGTGACGTGGCGGAACTGCTGCCACCGGTTCGCCTTGTCCAGCGAGGCGGCCTCGTAGAGATCGGCCGGGATGCCCTGGAGGCCCGCCAGGAGGATGACCATCTGGAGGCCGGCGCCCTGCCAGATCGACATGATGATGATGGCGAGGAGCGCCGTGGCCGGGTTCCCCAGCCAGTCGAAGGGGCCGAGCGTGCCGAAGGAGATCGTGTCGATGAACGCGTTGAGCATGCCGAGCTCGCTGCGCGCGTAGATGACCTTCCAGATCACCGCGACGAGCGCCATCGGGAAGACGACCGGCATGAAGAAGAAGGTGCGGAAGAATCCCATCCCGCGCAGGGGCCGGTTGAGCAGGAGCGCGAGGACGAGGGCGAGCGTGGTCTGCACCGGCACGACGACAGCGGCGAAGACCATGTTGTTGAGCAGCCCGCGGTAGAACGTCCCGCGGAAGTCCGGATCGATGAGGATCCGGCGGTACTGCTCGAGGCCGAACCAGCTCGGCGGGTTCGGGGAGTCGAGCCGCACGTTGTGCATGGACAGCCAGCCCGCCATGACGAACGGGACGACGACGAAGAGCACGAGCCCGATCGCCGCCGGAGCGATCATCATCCAGCCCGCGCGGCTGTCTCGCCGCAGGCCACCGGTCTTGCGGGCCCGGGTATCAGGCTTCGTCGGGACGACGGGAGTCTGTGTGCTCACCGTGTCTCCTTCCGCGAGGGACGACGTACCGGCGGGCCGGGCGGCAGGCCGGGTGTGGCGGGCTGTGAGGGGCCCGCCGGGTGACGGGTGTGCCCGCCGGGGTGGAGGGCGCGCAGGCCCGCCGGGTGGCGGGGCCGGGCTGCGTGGAACCCGACCCCGCCCGGGGCGTGGCTCAGTCGAGCCCGTAGTTCTCGTTGTCCTGGAAGTCGAGGTCGATCGTGCGCGCCGCGCTGTCGAGGAGCTCGCGGGCGTCGCCGCCCTCGTAGGCGCCGAAGAACGCCTCGGAGAACTGCTGGCTGATGACCGGGTACGCCGGGGTGATCGGACGCGGGACCGCGACGCAGTCGGGCGAGAGGTCGCCGTCCCCGCACGTGCGGGCGAGGGACTCGGCGAAGAGGGCCAGCGGGCCGTCCGCGCCGTAGAGCTCGCTCTGCTCGAGGACCGTGGTCGTGCCCGGAGGGGCGGCGTTGGCGTCGGTCATCGCCGCGACGGCGTCGTCCGTGGCGAGGTAGTCGAGGAACGCGCCGGCGCCCTCGGGGTTGTCGCTCTCGGGGTTGATGCCCCAGCCCCACGAGCCCTGGCCGCTCTTGGCGCCCTGGCCGAAGTCGGGCAGCGGGAGGACGGCGAGGGAGTCCCCGAGCGCCTCGGAGTACGGGTTGTACATCCAGTGACCCACCCAGCTGAGGGCGACACGGCCGTCGACGAACGCGGCGTCGTCGGTGTTGGGGTCGATGTAGTCGCGCCAGCCCGCGAACCGCTCGACGGCGGCGACGGCGGCGTCGCTGTTGATGTGCCCGTCCGCCGTGTTGTCCTCGATGATGTGCTCACCGGCGGACCACACGACCGGCAGGAAGCCGTACGTGGGCCACTCGGCGCCGTAGTTCTCCTTGATGTCGAGGACCCGGCCGTCGTCGTCCGTGGCGGCGAGCGCCTCGAGGGCTGCCTCGAACTCGTCCGCCGTCCAGGCGTCGTCGAGGCCCTCGGGGTAGGTGACGCCCGCGGCGTCGAGCATGTCGGTGTTGGCGTAGATCCCGAGCGAGGCGTCGAACTGCGAGATGCCGTAGATCTCCCCGTCGTCGGGGTTGGTGTTCTGCGCGAGGACGGAGTCCGTCTGGTTCTCGAGGGTCTCCGCCGAGACGAGGTCGCCCACCGGGGCGAGCTTCTGGGCGTAGATGAGGGAGGCCATCATCGGGCCGTCGTACTCGAGGACGTCCGGCAGGTCGGCCGGCGCCGTCGTCGTCACCGTGCTCGTGTAGTCCGCCTCCGGGATGAACTGGAGCTCGGCCTGGACGTCGTCCTGGGAGTCGTTGAAGCCGTCGATCGCCTCCTGCAGGGCGTCGACCTCGGACTGCTGGCCCTGGTGGGCCCAGACCGTGATCGTGCCGGACCCACCGTCGCCGCCGTCTCCGCCGCCGCTCTCCCCGCCTTCTTCGGCCGAGCTGCAGGCGGACAGCCCGAGGACTGTCACCGCCAGCACGGACGTGCCCCAGCGTGCTCGTGACGTTCGCATCGCAACCTCCAAGTTGAGTTCCGGTTCATCGTCGAATCGATTCGATAAAGGTGGCAGGCACGGCCCGCGCCTGTCAAGACGTGAGCCAGGTCGCACGTGCAGCGCTCCGGCCCGGCACCTCCCGATCGCGGGCCGCAGGGCCGCGTGGCACGGTGGTGGCGCCCCCGCCGTCGTCCGTCCGAGGTGCCCTGTGACAAGTGAGCCCAGCCCCGTCCCCGGCCCGGACCGGCCGCACCCGGCGCCGCCGGCCGAGGCGCACCCCGTGCCGGTGCGCACGGCGGACTGGTGGAAGTCGGCCGTCGTCTACCAGGTCTACCCGCGCTCGTTCGCGGACTCCGACGGCGACGGGATCGGGGACCTGCGCGGCATCATCGAGCGGCTCGACCACATCGCGGCGCTCGGCGCCGACGTCATCTGGCTCTCGCCGATCTACCGCTCCCCGCAGGACGACAACGGGTACGACATCAGCGACTACGAGGACATCGACCCGACGTTCGGCACCCTCGAGGACGTCGACGACCTCATCGCTGCCGTCCACGCGCGCGGCATGAAGCTCGTCATGGACCTCGTCGTCAACCACACCTCCGACGAGCACGCGTGGTTCGCGCAGTCCCGCGCGAGCAAGGACAGCCCCAAGCGCGACTGGTACTGGTGGCGTCCGCCGCGCGAGGGCCACGAGGGCGGGACCCCCGGCGCCGAGCCGACGAACTGGGAGTCGTTCTTCTCCGGCTCCACGTGGGAGTGGGACGAGGCCACCGGGGAGTACTACCTCCACCTCTTCTCCCGCAAGCAGCCCGACCTCAACTGGGAGAACCCCGACGTCCGCCGCGCCGTCTACGCGATGATGCGCTGGTGGGTGGACCGGGGCGTCGACGGCTTCCGGATGGACGTCATCAACCTCATCTCCAAGGACGTCGCCGCGGACGGCTCGCTCCCCGACGGCGTCGTCACGGCCGGCAGCCGGTTCGGGGACGGCTCGCCGCACTACACGGGCGGCCCGCGCATCCACGAGCTCCTCGCCGAGATGCACGCCGAGGCGCTCGCGGACAAGGCGCTCCTCACCGTCGGTGAGATGCCGGGGGTGACGATCGACGAGGCGCGGCAGTTCACCGACCCGGCGCGCAAGGAGGTGGACATGGTCTTCACCTTCGAGCACATGGGCCTGGACCACGGCCCGGGGGGCAAGTGGGACTCGCGCCCGCTGCGGCTCACCGACCTCAAGGCCAACCTCGGCGCGTGGCAGGAGGGCCTCGCGGACGTCGGCTGGAACTCCCTCTACTGGAACAACCACGACCAGCCGCGGGTCGTCTCCCGCTTCGGTGACGACTCCTACGTGCACCGGGTGCCCTCGGCGAAGACCCTCGGGACCGTCCTGCACATGCTGCGCGGGACCCCGTACGTGTACCAGGGCGAAGAGCTGGGGATGACGAACGTCGAGCTCGGGAGCATCGCGGACTACCGCGACATCGAGACCCTCAACCACTACCGCCACGCCGTCGAGGCCGGTGCCGAACCCACCGACGTGCTCGCCGGGATCCGCCCCGTCTCGCGGGACAACGCCCGCACCCCCATGCAGTGGGACTCGGGCGCGAACGCCGGGTTCACGTCCGGGGAGCCGTGGCTCGCGCTCAACCCGAGCTACCCCGAGATCAACGCCGAGGCGGCAGTGGCGGACGAGGGCTCAGTGTTCCACCACTACCGGCGCCTCATCGCGCTGCGGCACACCCGAGACGTCGTCGTCCACGGCGACTTCACCATGCTCGTGCCGGCCGACGAGCAGGTGTTCGCGTACACCCGGTCGCTGGAGGGCACGACTCTCCTCGTCGTCGCCAACCTCTCGAGCGAGCCGGCGACGGCGGAGCTCGCCGGGTGCGCGTCGCTCCTCGGCGGGGAGCTGCTCCTCGGCACGCACGACGACGGCGCCCCGGCCTCGGGTGAGCGGGTCGCCCTGGCCCCGTGGGAGTCCCGGGTCCTCCTCGCGCGCTGAGCGCGAGGACCGGTCAGGAGGCGCGTGATTCCGCGACTATCGTCTAGTCGCGGCGCATTGATTAGCGCCTCGGGGTGCGTGAAGATGTGAACTGTAGTAAGCGATCCCCCCGCCCTTGACCGAGGCTTGCTCGGGCCTGCAGTGACGCAGGTCAGAAGGAGAGCAGTAGTCATGACACGACGCACCGTCGGCGCTCGCTGCGCGCCGGTCCTCGCCCTCTCCGCCTGCCTCGCCCTCGTGCTCGCTGGCTGCGGCTCCGCCGAGGCGGGCGCACAGGGCGGCGAGAGCATCGAGCTCGGGCCGCTCGACGAGTACGTCGAGCAGGCCTACGGCGAGTTCGACGAGGACCAGATGACCCGCGAGATGCAGGACGTCGAGGAGGCCGTCGCCGCGTGCATGGCCGAGGAGGGCTTCGAGTACATCCCCGTGGACCAGTCGCAGGGCATGTCCATGTCCTCCGACGACCTCGACGTCGACTGGGGGTCGCGCGAGTTCGCCGAGCAGTTCGGCTACGGCATCACCACCAACCCCTGGGGTGACGACGTCGACGAGGTCGCGCCCGAGGAGGAGTTCGTCGATCCCAACGCCAAGTACGTCGAGGCCATGTCCGCGAGCGAGCAGGAGGCGTTCTACGTCGCGCTCTACGGCGACCAGGTGTTCTCCGAGGAGGAGATGGAGGGGGAGGTCGAGTACGACTGGGAGCAGAACGGCTGCCAGGGGCGCGCCCAGCACGAGGTGCAGGACGTCGGCACGAGCGATCCCGCCATCGTCTCCCTCGAGCAGGAGATGAACTCCCTCTGGGAGCGCACGGCCGAGGACCCGCGGGTGGCGGAGGCCGACGCCGCGTGGGCCGAGTGCATGGCGGGTGAGGGCTTCACCGGGATCGCGACGGCCGACGACGCCCAGATGCGCATCATCGACGAGTCCAACGCGGTGTACGAGGAGGCGTACGGCGAGGACGGCGGAGACCTCACCGAGGACGACTACCTCGCGATCGAGGCGAAGATCGAGGAGCGGCTCGCCGCGATCACCGAGGAGGAGATCCGCACCGCCGTCGCCGACTGGGACTGCCGGGACTCGGTCGACTACGAGGCGACCCTCATGAAGGTGAGCCACGAGCTCCAGCAGGAGTTCGTCGACACCCACCGCGACGAGCTAGAGGCGTGGGTCGAGGCCGTCACCGCCGGGCGCTCGTGACCCGCCGTGGCTGACGGGACGGACCTCTCCGACCGCGGACGCGTGCCCGAGGAGGGGCCGGCCCCGGCCGGCTCCGTCGCCCACGGTGGCCGCCGTGCCCGGATGTCCGGCTCCGCCCGGACGATCTGGATCATGGCCCTCGTCGCCGTCGTCAGCCTGGGGATCGGCATCGTCGCGAGCAACCTCATCGTCTCGCCCGGCGAGGCGGCCGCCCGTGCCGCCCCGCCCGTGCCCGGTGCCATCACCGTGCCCGTCGAGCGCCGCGAGCTGGCGAACGACATCGTCATGCGCGGCGACGTCGTCTACGAGGACCCGGTCGAGGTCGTCGTCGAGACCGGCGACCTGGGCGGGCCGGCCATCGTCACCGGTGGCGTGCCCGAGGTCGGCGCGACGATCGAACCGGCGTCCGTCCTCCTCGAGGTCACCGGCCGCCCGGTCATCGCCCTGACGGGCGAGCTGCCCGTCTACCGGACGCTGCGCGGAGGCGTCTCCGGGCCCGACGTCGTCCAGCTCCAGGAGGCGCTCGCCGCCGCCGACCTCTACGCGGGCGAGGCCGACGGCGTCTACGGCGCCGCGACCGCCGCCGCCGTCGCGCTCCTCTACGACCGGGTCGGCTACCCCGCCCCTGGGCCCGGCGAGGAGGTCGAGGCCCAGGTCCAGGCCGCCCGCGAGATGCTCGACGCGGCCGAGGACTCCCTGCGCCTCGCCGACGCCGACCTCCGCGCCGCCCACAGCGAGGTCCCCCACGCGGAGCGCGTCCGGCTGCAGGCCGCCGTGAGGACGGCGGCCGCGCAGCTGGACGAAGCACGGGCCGCGTGCGCGGCGGAGCCCGCCGTGTGCCGCCCGTCGGACGTCACGGCGGCCGAGGGAGCCCTCGCGACGGCCGTCGCCGAGCGCGACGGCGCCGACACCCCGCCGGACACCTCGACCCAGCGTGCCGCCGTGAGCGCGGCGCAGGAGGCGCTCGCCCGGGCGCGGGAGGACCTGACGAGCGCCCAGGCCGGGGCCATCACACCGCTGCCGGCGAGCGAGGTCGTCTACCTCAGCTCGATGCCCCGCCGGGTCGACCTCGTCGCCGTCGACCGCGGCTCCGTCCTGTCGGGGACATCGGCGATGAGCGTCTCCGGGGCCGAGCTCCAGATCCGCGCGAACATCTCCGACACCGACGCGTCTCTGCTCGAGGTCGGCACGTCCGCCACGCTCAGCCTCCCGGACGACACCGAGGTCGGCGCCACGGTCACGCAGGTCGGCGGGGAGGACCCGGGCACGGGGGACGCCGCGTCCGACGCCGGGCGCACAGCGGTCATCATCACCCCGGGCGACCTCACCGAGGAGCAGCGCGCGGCCATCCAGGGGTCGAACGTGCGGGTCGTCGTCCCCGTCAGCGCCACCGACGGCGAGGTGCTCGCCGTGCCGCTCGCCGCGCTCACCGCCGGTCCGGGCGGGGAGTCCCGCGTCGAGGTGGTCGACGGTGAGGGCACCCGCCTCGTCGAGGTCGCCACCGGCCTCGCCGCCGAGGGCTTCGTCGAGGTGACCGCCGTCGGCGAGGAGCTGACGGAGGAGGACCGCGTCGTCGTCGGGCAGGCCGACGGCGCCGAGCCGGAGACGGACGACACCGCGGAGGACGAGTGAGGCGGCTGCTGGCCCGGCGCCCCGCGCGCGGTGCCGGTCCGGGACGCACCCTCGCGGCCGAGGGGGACGCGGGGAGGGGCGGGGTCGCCGAGATCTTCGACCTCAAGGAGCTCGTCCGTGATCCGGCCGCCGCGACGGTAGGTGGGCACGGGCCCCGGCGCGATCCCCTCGCCGGGCCCGACCCGGCTCCGGGAGGCGAGCCGGTCCCGCCGGTCATCGACGTCCGCGGCCTCACCCGCTCGTTCCCCGGCGACCCGCCGGTCGAGGCGCTGCGGAGCATCGACCTCGTCGTCGACCGGGGCGACTACGTCTCCGTCGTCGGCCCCTCCGGGTCCGGGAAGTCGACGCTGCTCCACATCCTCGGGCTGCTCGACCGGCCGACCGCCGGGGACTACCTCCTCGACGGTCTCGCCACCCGCGACCTGCCCGAGGGGGACCGTGCCACGCTGCGCGGCGGGCGGATCGGGTTCGTCTTCCAGTCCTTCCACCTCCTGCCCCACCGCAGCGTGCTCGACAACGTCCTCCTCGCCGCGCTCTACAGCGGAGTGCCGCGCGCGGAGCGCCGTGACCGCGCGCTCGCGGCGCTGGAGCGGGTGGGCATGGGGCACCGGCTGGCGTTCGTCCCGCCGACCCTCTCGGGTGGGGAGCGGCAGCGCGTGGCCGTGGCGCGCGCCGTCGTCGCCTCCCCGCACGTGCTCCTCGCCGACGAGCCGACCGGCAACCTCGACTCCACCACCGCGGGATCGGTGCTCGACCTCTTCGACGAGCTGCACGCCGACGGGCTCACGCTCGTCGTCATCACGCACGACGCGAGCGTGTCGGCGCGGGCGGGCAGGCGCGTGCAGATCGCCGACGGCGTCCTGCGCGAGGTTGCCTGATGGCGCGCCTACGGGGCTGGTCGGGGGACCGGCTCCCGCTCGGCCTGCCGGTGCCCGGTCTCGGCCGCGCGCGCAGGCGGCCGGCGCTCGTCGTGCCGCGCGGGGCCGCCGGTGACCGCTTCCGGTTGCGCGACCTGCTCGCGGAGGCCGCGCACGGGATCGGCGCGCGCCCCGGCCGGTTGCTGCTGACGATCCTCGGCACGGTGCTCGGCATCGGCTCGCTCGTCGTCACGGTGGGGCTCGCGCAGACCGCCGCGGGTCAGGTGGCGCGGCAGTTCGACGCCGTCGCCGCGACGCAGGTGGTCATCGAGCCGGCCACCGCGACGACCGGTGCGGACGCTGCCCGGCGTGCGACCGGGCGCATCCCCTGGGACGTCGAGGACCGGCTCATGCGCCTGGCGGGCGTCGAGCAGGTCGGGGGGCTGAGCCACGTCGACATCGGCAGCGCGACGGTGACGGCGGTGCCCGTCAACGATCCCTCCGCGCCGGCGCTCGCGTCCCCGCCCGTCCTCGCCGCGACGCCGGGGCTCCTCGCCGCGGTCCGCGGGACCGTCGCGACGGGCCGGTGGTTCGACGCCGGCCACGACGCCCGCGCGGACCGGGTGGTCGTCCTCGGCTCACGGGCCGCGACACGGCTCGGCGTCTCCCGGGTGGACCGGCAGCCGTCGATCTTCCTCGGCGGGACCCCGTACACGGTCATCGGGGTGATCGACGGCGTCGCGCGCCGCTCGGACCTGCTCGACGCCGTCGTCGTGCCCGTGGGGACCGCGCGGCACGACTTCGCGCTGGCGGGGCTCGAGGAGGCCCAGGTGACCATCGCGGTAGGCGCGGGACCGGTGGTCGGCGAGCAGGCACCGCTGGCGCTCGACCCGACCGCGCCCGAGGCGGTCGACGTCCAGGTGCCGCCCCCGCCGTCGGCCGTGCGCGGCGAGATCCAGGCGGACATCAACGCCATCTTCCTCGCCCTCGGCGGCGTCGCCCTGCTCGTCGGTGGCCTCGGGATCGCGAACGTCACGCTGCTGTCCGTGCGGGAGCGCGTCGGCGAGATCGGCCTGCGCCGCGCGCTGGGGGCGACGACGCGGGACGTGGCGCAGCAGTTCCTCACGGAGTCGGCGGTGGTCGGGCTGCTCGGCGGGCTCGTCGGGGCGGCGGTGGGCGTGCTCGTCGTCGTCCTCGTCTCCCTCACGAAGGACTGGACGCCGATCCTCGGGCTCGGGGCGATCGGGGGATCGGTCCTCCTCGGCGGGGTCATCGGCCTGCTCGCCGGGACCTACCCCGCCGTGCGGGCGGCCAAGGTGGAGCCGATGACGGCGCTGCGCGCCGGTGCGGCCTGAGCGGGTCGCTCGCCTCGGCGGACAGCGCCCGCTGCCTGCCATCGCCCGCTGCCTGCCCCCGCCCCGGACCCGGGGCCGTCGCGCTCAGCCCGCAGGGGCGTCGTCCGGGCGCAGGCGGGTGAGCGTCCGCTCCAGGGCGGGCGACGGCTCGATCACCCGGATGTCCGCCGGCATGGCGATGCCGTGCTCGGTGTACGCGGCGACGACCGCCGTGATGACCTGGGAGCGCGCCGCGAGCGTCTCGAGCTGCCGGGCGCCGGACCAGAACCGCAGCTCGAGGTTGACCGTCGACGGACCGAGCTCGACGACGAGCGCTTCCGGCGCCGGGTCGGCGGCGACGGCCGGCAGGTCGTCCATCGCCGCGAGGGCGACGTCGCGCGCGAGCTCGAGGTCGGCGTCGTACGCGACCCCGACGACGACGGACGTGCGGACCTGCTCGTACCCCGTCTGGACGGTGATGACCCCGTCGTGGACCACGGAGTTGGGGATGACGACGCGCCGCCCGTCGAAGGTCCGCACGAGCGTCTCGCGGAGGTTGATGCTCAGCACGGTGCCGCGCACGTCCGCGATCGCCACCTGGTCCCCGCCGCGGAAGGGCTCACGCACGAGGAGGATGACGCCGGCGAAGAGGTTGCCGAGCACCTGCTGGAACGCGATGCCGGCGGCGATCGAGACGACCCCGAGGCCGCCGAGGACGTCGACCGGGCGGACGCTGGGGAACGCGATGGTCAGGCCTGCTCCGGCGCCGATGATGACGAGGAGCCACTTGGCGAGCATCGCGAAGACCGTCGCGAAGCTGGGGCTGCGGCCGCGCCAGCGCCAGTAGGCACGCAGCGCCACCTCGAGGACGCGCCCGAGGATGTACGCGCCGACGACGACGAGCGCCCCGACCCCCACCTGGGCAGGGTCGATCGGGGGCAGGCCCCAGTCCAGCTCGGCAGCGGCGCGGATATCCACCCGGCCATGATGCCGGGCCGATCCGCTGCAGACGACCGGGGCGCGGGGCCGCGCTCGGGTGGCGCGGCCCCGGCCCCGCCCCGAGCGGCGGCGTCGCTCCGTTAGGCTTGCCCGGTCCCAGCCCTCGTAGCTCAGGGGATAGAGCACCGCTCTCCTAAAGCGGGTGTCGGCAGTTCGAATCTGCCCGAGGGCACGAGCGTTACCGCAGGTCAACCACCTATAGCCACGACCCCGCCGGCGTCCTCGTCGGCTGCGGTCCGCAGATAGTCCGCAAGAGCGCGGTCCCGCACGCCCGTCAGCTTGTCCGCGACGGCGTCGAGGTCGTCGTCGAAGAGGTCGCTGTAGACGTCCAGCGTCGTGCTGGGCTTGTCGTGACCGAGCATCCGCTGCACTGAGAGGACCGACGCCCCGGCGGACACCGCGAGGGACGCCGCCGTGTGGCGTAGCTCGTGCGGCGTGAGGCCCTCGACGTCCGCCTCGACGGCCGCGGCGTCGAACCATCCCCGGCGCATGTTCCGAACGCGCAGCGCGCCGCCCTGGGGCGCGGGGAACACGAGGTCGTCCCGGTCCCGCCCGACCATCCGGACGGCGAGCGTGTCGGCGAGGAAGGCGGGGAAGGGCACCGAGCGGCGCTGGTGGTCCTTCGGGGCGGACCACTCGAGCCGCCCGTCGACCTCGGTCACGGACTCCTCGACGCGGAACCGCCGGCGCAGCATGTCGACGTGTCGGATCCGCAGGGCCGCGAGCTCTCCGATCCGGAGCCCGCAGTAGGCGAGCACGAGGACTACGTCGCCGCTCCCGCCGGCCGCGTCCGCGAGTCGCTCGACCTGCCCAGCCGTGAGGTAGCGCCGCCGGGTGAGGCTCTGCCTCGGCAGCTCGACGTCGCGGGCAGGGTTGACGGCGAGCCGCCGAGACTTGACCGCGAGGCTCAAGACCCCGGCGAGCACTCCGGCGACCTTCCGGACGGTGCCGCCGGCGAGCCCTGACGCGCTGACGTCGCTCACCCAGGCCTGGACGTCCTCGTGCGCGACGTCAGCAAGGCGCACCGTCCCCCACCGGGGGAGGACGTGGCGGGCGAGTATCGACTCGTTGCGCGCCCGGGTCGACGCCGTCCATCGAGGGTTCCCGAGCCACGCCTCGGCGACCACCGCAACAGTGACGCGGGAGCGGCCTGGGTCGACGTAGTCGCCGCGGACGACGGAGGCTGTGACCGAGTCGAGCCACGCCTGGGCGTCGACCTTCCGGGTGAAGTGCCGGGCGTGCTCCTTCCCCGCCGCGTCGCGGTACCGCGCGCGCCAAGATCCGTTATCGCGCCGCTGGATGCTCGCCACGGATCAGCCCTTTCTCCCGTGCCCGCCGTACCCACTTCGACGCCGTCGTCCGTGGGAGCCCGAGGTTGAGCTCGACCTGCCGCGCCGGCGGGAGCCCGATCACCGCGCCGAGGTTGTAGAAGTACGCGACCCACCGGAGGGTCTCGTCGGTTGGGCCCTGCGCTCGCAGGCGCGCGACGTCCTCGTCCGATAGTGCCGCGCTCGACGCGATCCGCGTCACGCGCACGCCACCGCCGGTCGACTCGACCTCGCTGGGGCGCACCGCGCGGAGGATCGCCTCGACGGCGAGGTCCCACACCCGCACGGCCCGCAGGACGGTCCCGCTCACCGGCGGGCTGCCCTCCTGGGCGGTCACCTTCACGGTGACCGGCCGCACTCCTTCGGCCGTCTGCTCGAGCTGAAGCTCGACCGCGTAGGGGTTTCCGTCGAGCTCGACGTCGGAGAACGCGGCAGTGGCCGGCAGGGGCATCACCAGCCCTGGCGCTACCTCCGTCATCGTCCGGCCCTTCACCGTCACTCGCATGGCCCCAACACTCCCACACAGGTGCACCGTTGACAACGGTGCACCCCGAGTGGTTCAGTTGGGTCAACGCTGAATCACAGCGGTGTAAGTAGCCGACAGGAGGCAACCCGTGGACTTCATGACCACCGCCGAGGTGGCGGAGCACCTCGGCATTCCCGCCGAGACCCTCCGGTACTGGCGGCATAAGGGCACCGGCCCCAAGAGCTTCCGCCTCGGTGAGAAACTCGTGCGTTACCGCCGCGAGGACGTCGATCATTGGGTCGCGGAGCAGGTCGCCGCCGCCGAGCCGCGGACCGCCTGAGCCGATGCGACGGTTCGACTTCGAGCGCGCGGTGCGGGCGTCAGGCCTGCCAGCGCCGGCCCGGCTGATCGCCTTTGTCCTCGCCCAGCGGGCCGACGGAGACGACCTCCGGGTGCCCTCGCAGTTCTCACCGTCGCTGACCACGCTCGCGCACGACACTGGCCTCTCTCGCCGAACCGTCGCCGAGCACCTGAACCGCCTCGAGCTCGACGGGTGGGTCGTGCGCGCCCGCCCAACCATCGAGGCAGCCCGCACCGAGAACGCCCGGACGGGCTACCACCTCAGTTTCCCCACGAGCGGACCTGGTGCAGCTCCTGCACTACCTAGTGCAGGACGCGCACTAGGTAGTGCAGGAGATGCACCAGACCTAGTGCAGCAGGCGCACCGACCTAGTGCGCCTCCTGCACACAACCAGACCCTCTCCAAACCACTCCCAGACCAGCGCGCGCGGACTGGAGATCCACGGACCACCGGTGACACGGCGGCGTCTCGGCGTCTGGTGACTGCCGCCGCCGACGCGCTCGCCGCAGAGGGCATCACCGGGGTAGAGGCGTCGGGGCTCGCGCCCCACGTCATCACCGTTGCCGACGAGGACCCTGACACGGGGAGCCCGCCAGCTCGGCTCGCCAAGGACGGCCGCTGGCGGCGCGACGTCATCGCCGAAGCGCGACGACGACTCGCCCGCGAGCGCCGCCCGGCCTGGTGCGGGACTTGCGACGAGCAAACCCGGCAGTTCGAGGACGACGACGGACGCCCTGCCCGCTGCCCCGCTTGTCACCCCCTCGCCGCCGGCGAGTCCGAGCCGGGAGTGGCGGCGTGAGCGGCGAGCGCGTCGACCCGTGGGGTGACCTCGGGGGCGGTGCACCCGCGAGGGAGCCGGCGGAGCACGAGTGCGAGGACGGCTGGGCCGGAGAGGACCTCGCCGGCCGGCTGATCCCATGCCCGCGGTGCAAGCCGCACCTGCGGCGGGAAGTCGACCGCCGGGGCATCGAGGCGTGGCGACCCTCCCGGTGTCGGGAGGGGCAGCGGTGAGCGCGCGCCTCACGACGGCCGAGCGCAACGCATGCCGCGCCCGGATCCTCGACGTGATCGGCGACGCACTGGGGGTGAAGCTGGCGATCGAGCTCGGCGACCTGGCCCCCAGCGCGGCGGCGGCGGCGCTGTGGCAGCTCGCGGAGACCGTGGTCCTGATCGCTGACGACCTCGAGGCGTGCCCGTGACGGCGGCGGCGGTCGCATCGGTCAGGCGGTGCCCGCGGTGCTGGCACTCGAAGCCAATCGACGAGTTCGGGCGGAACCGGTCCCGCCCCGGCGGGCTTGCTGCCTATTGCCGGGCGTGCGTACGTGCCGCGGCACGGCGAGACCGGGCGCGCGACGGACGCGAGCACCCGGTCACGAATGTGGAGCCCGCGAGGCGGGCGGCGCTGTCCGCGTTCCTCGACGAGCTCGACCGCCACAACGACGCCGGCGCGGTGATCCCGTGCCGGGGTGGGGCGGGGCTCGAGCCGGGCGCGTGGATCGACGACGACGGCGGGGAACTGTCCACAGCAGCCGCGGCGGCGTGTGGGGCCTGCCCCGCGCTCGCGGCGTGCGCCCGGTACGTCGAGGACTTCCCGGAGCCCGCCGGGATCTGGGCAGGGGTGACAAGCAAAGACCGCCGGAATCGCCGGCGGCGCGAGCGACGAAGGAGCAATCAACCCATGGACGACAACGACGAGACGACGACCGCACCCGAGCCCACGTGCGGGCAGGTCGCGCTGGCGCGTGATGCGCTCGCGGTGGTCAGGGCGCAGACGAGCGGCGACGCGGAGGGGGCCGCGCTGCTCGTGCACCAGCTCGTGGCCGACCCGGGAAGCGTGCCCGGGGTGGTCGGGTCGCTGGTGTCGATGCTCGAGGCCGCGCTACAGCTCCCGCCCATGTCGGCGTCTGAGTTCGTCGAGGGCATGGCGCAGACCCTCGACGGGCCCGGCCAGTGAGCGGGCCGACGCCGGGGTCAGGTGCAGTCGTCCGCGGTGGACCGGAAGCCGGGCGGCGGGTCCTCGTCCCCACGGGTGTCGACGGCCGCGGTGAGCCGCGGGAGTGGACGTGGACCGACGCGGACGCCGCGGACGACTGGAACGCGGTGATCTGGCAGCCGCTCGGCGACGAGTCGTAATCGCACGGCGGCGCGTCACGGGCCGGGTGTCGGTGCTCGACGGTAGAGTTTCCATCAGACGCAAGCGCACCGGCCAAGCCGGGCAAGGTCCGAGGACCCCTCACGGGGCAAGGGCTGAGGACCCGGCGGACGGCACGGAGCGTGAGGCGCTCAGGGAACGGCCACGACGAGACGCGGGCACGCGTAAGTCGGTGAGTGACTCCCGAGTCGATGCGGGCGCGCCCAGTGTTGCGCGCGAGTAGTCCCGCGCCGGCCGACACGTCCCATCTCGCGCCCCGACGGGCGCACTCAGTCACGACCCCCAAGGAGGGGTAATTATGGATCCCAAGCAGAAGCGCGACGCCGCGATCGCGGCCGCGCAGACCATCGTCAAGGCCGCGCAGGACGGGCGGCGCGACCTCACCGCCGACGAGCGGAAGAAGGTCGAGGGCCACCTCACGGAGGCACGCGAGGCGAAGAAGATCATCGACGACGCCAAGTCGGCACGCGACCTCATCGCCATGCTCGCGGCGCAGGGCGGTGACGACTACGACGGCGACGACTGGGGCGACGGCGACGCCGGGCCGCGCGGCAAGGGCGGGAAGTCGTGGGGCAAGTCCATCGCCGCCGGGCTCACGGGCAAGCGTTCCCCGCTCGGCACGAAGGCGCTGCTGACCGGGCCGGTTCGAGTGCCGGCCGCGGTCGACCTCGCCGACGCGGGCACGCCGACCCCTGGCGGGCGGCTGCTTGACCTCATCCCGCGCAAGGAGCTCACGGACGGGAACACGTTCGAGTACCTGAAGCAGACGGCGAAGACGAACAACGCGGCCCCGGTCGCGGACGGCGCGACGAAGCCGACGTCGGTGTACAGCTTCGAGGCGGTGGAGGACCGCGCCCGCGTGGTCGCCCACCTGTCTGAGCCGATTCCGATCCGGTTCCTCGGGCTCGGTGGGGAGCGCGCCGACGTCGAGGGCCTCGGCGAGCTGCTGGACGGTCAGATGCTGACGGGGGTGCTCGAGGTGCTCGAGGGCCAGCTCGTCAACGGCAACGGCACCGGGGAGAACTTCCCCGGGTTGCTCAACGTCTCGGGCGTCACGGACGTGGCGTTCAGCGGTGACGAACTCACCACCATCCGGCACGCCAGGACGGTGCTCGAGGGCAAGGGCGAGCGCCCCACGGCCTGGGTCTTCCACCCGGACGACGTCGAGCGGCTCGACCTCATGCGGGAGACCGCCGACGGCGGGTTCCTCCTGAACAGCTCGGCGGCGGACGTCCTGTTCGGTGCGGGCGTCGCCCGGCTCCAGTCCCTGGCGGTCCCGGCGGGCACGGCGATCCTCGCCGACTGGTCGACGACCAGGCTGCGCATCCGCCGCGGGGCGCACACCCTCGCGGCCACACAGGGCAGTACGGGCGGTGTCGATCTCTTCGCCACCAACCAGGCGCGGCTCCGCTCCGAGGGGCGGTTCGGCATCGAGTGGCGACGCCCCCAGGCGCTCGCCGTAGTGCACCTGGCGGCGTAAAGACAGTGGCCGTGCAGGGCGTCAACGTCACCGGCAGCCGCGTTCAATGCTTCCGCGGCGGCGGATCGATGGTCGGAGAGGGTCCCTTCCGGGAAAGCCCAGAGACCCGGCCAGCGCCCCAGCACGGCCACTACCGACGTGCCGGCGCTCCCCTCACCCTCCCGGGTGGGGCGGGGTGCCGGTCCGCTCGACGTGCGCGGGGGTGCGTGCCCCGGGTGTGCGGGTCCCCTGGGACCAGGGCCGGGGACCCGGCGGGCTTCCGGACGTGCCGGGTGCCAGGCCGGTTCCTCGCCGCTCGACGGGCCTGGGCTGCCCTTCCCTGCCTGTGGTGCTCACCCTGTACGGGGTACACCGAGACCAGCGCCGTGGGAGCGCACCGCGCGGCGCGGAGCGCGAGGCGCGGGCGGCGCACAACGGGCACGCGCTCGGCAGCTGCGCCGTCGTCGCGACTCACTCCGCTCGCGCCGGCTCGTCACGCGCCCGTCGTCTTCCGCGTCCTCGCGGCTCCGTCACGGCACAGCACAGCGCACGACCGGACCGGCGAGCCCCAGCACACACCCACGAGCCCACGAGGCCAGCACCCATCGCGCGGGCGGCACGCGTGCACGTCGGCCCCACCGCGACCTCAGGGAACCGCGCGGGTCCCGTCGAACCGTCGGTACCGCGAACGGCCCAGCACGAGCACACAGCAACGTCACGGCGGGGCAGGCGGGGGAGGGGCGTTCGCGTCTTGGACGACCAACTAAGCGGAGAGGTCCGCCGGCAGTGCTTCGTCTCCCCCCGGGTTGGTCTGTGTAACACCCGGCGCGACGATCACCCGAGTCGAGGAAGGAGCGAGAAAGTGGCGAGAACGCGGGAAGAACAGCGCGCCTACATGCGCGAGTACCGGGCACGGCAGCGCGGAAGTGTTACGCGTAACCCTGTAACACCGCGCGTAACACCGGAGGGGGCGAGCGTGACCCGGCTCGCGGTGGTCAAGGGCCGCGGGGCGCTCGACGGCGAGGCGCTCGCGGGGCGGTCAGTGGAGGACTCGGTGATCGACGAGCTCGAGACGCTGCCGGCGGCGGGGGAGCGGTCAGGCGTCGCTGCGGCGTGCCTGTCTCTGGCGCGGGTCCTCGACGACGAGACGGCGGTCCCCCAGCACCCCAGCGCGGCGCGGGCGCTCAGTGACCTGCTCGGGAAACTACGAGCGGAGAAGTCGGCCAGTAGCGGCGGGAAGCTCGGCGAGCTGCGGGCGAGCGAGGCCGCGCGGCGGGGACGAGACGAGAGGAAGGCGAGACGATGAGCGGAGAGAGCGAACTGGCGGAGGTCCTCGCCGAGATGCGGGCGCTTCGGAAAGCGGTCACGGACCTACGGGGGGAGGTCGAGACGCAGCGGGGGGCGCTCGTGGTACTCGAAGGCGACTTCTCCGGTCGGTTCGATGACGTCGACGCCGGCCTCGAGACGATCGCCGGGGCGCTGCTCACGGACAACGGCGAGGGGGCTGACTGAGTAAGCGGTATATACGGCTCTGGCCGGGGGGGCAGGCTCGCGTCCTGCTCAAGATGATGGCGTTCCGCCGAATGTGGGCGGTGGACTTTCTGCTGCGATCATCGCGCGCGACCAGTCGTCCCCGACGAGCTTCTCGATTTTGTCGGCGAAGGACCAGCAGTCCGCGCTCAAGGTCTTGATCCACTTCCAATCAGTGAGGATCGTGCGGTCCTCGTCCTTTCGTGGCCATCGGTCTACGCGCAGATCTACGCCGGCGTAGAGCCACCATGACCCGTGTACGACGGTGTGGCGATTCTCGCGGAGGTTGCGACGTTCCGCCCAATCGAGGACTTCCTCGAGACGGCGGCGTCGCTCGTCGCTGCCGTCGCATTCCTTGCGTAGCCGCTTCTCGAGTTCTGCCCATTGGTAATCGACGAGGCGAAACCGCGAGCCGATTCCTGTGAGGATAAGCAGCAGCCTCTTCATTGCTGCCTCGATGTGTCCACCGGCGACCGTGACCGAACCCACCCACCGGAACAGCTCTTCGCGGAACATCAGATCCGCGGGAGTGTCCCCGCCGATTCGTCCCTCGATTTGCATGGTGCTGAGAGACAGTTCCTTGACGCTTGATGGAAGGCTGAGTTCGTACTCGGCACCGCGTCTGCCCTCGAGGTCCTCGCGGACCTGGTAAACGAATGCGTGTCCGGGCGGGGGCCAGGGGGTCGACATCTGTCGAGTGTCTCGCACCATCCCTCCGTGAGTCCTGGTTTGGGTGCGGATGGTCGGTAATCGACGTGTGCGAGTGTGCTGGTGGGCTGGCCGCACCGCTGTGGGTAGCGTCGGTCCATGATCGAGTCATGGGTTGGCGTAGCTGGAACGCTTGGGGGAGCTGCGGTTGGACTGCTCGGCGGGCTCATAGGCGTTCGCGGAACGCTCGCTGCGACCAAGCTGCAGCAGCAGCGCGAGGACCGGCGTGCAGTCCGGCCTGAGCTGCGAGATTTGGTAGTGGGGCTTTGGACCGACGCTGAGAGGGCGTGGAAGGCCGATCAGGCTCTAGCGCTGGCGTACGACGTCCTGAGCGAGGACGACCCGAGCACTAAAGACAACCTCTTCGTCGTGGGGCACCGCTGGTCAGAGGCCCAGGAGGCGGCGTGGAAGCACCTACCCATTCTCCAGATCACCTACCCGGATCTAGCTGAGCCAGCGCAGGCGCTGGTCTCAGCTTGCCGTCTGCTCGGTGACCCTGACCCTGAAGATGACGTGCCGGAGTACGAGGCGTACTTGCGATTCACCGAAGCGCGGGACGCGTTCGTGCTTGCCGCGAGGAAAGCACTAGCTCCTCCGGACTGACCTGCGCGGGTTGCGCGTGCTGCTGCTCGCGTGGACGCAGCGAAAGCAGGGAGACGTCCTGAGTGGCGCAGAACGGAGCGGCGCTCAGGCTGCGGACCAGGGGAGGCCTCACCCGTTGAGGGGGCCGCGAGCGGAGGCAAGTCCACACCGGGTCCGCAGGGAGTCCGCAAGAGCACCGAAACGCGCCCCATCGTGTAAACGGTGCCAACGTCTCGGAGTCGCGGGACTCGGCCAAATCCGAGGGGTGCCCGCTCGTGCCAACAGACACCAACGGACCACGCACCGCTCTCCTAAAGCGGGTGTCGGCAGTTCGAATCTGCCCGAGGGCACGCATGGTCGTCTCTGCCGTCGCGTGGCGCGTCTGCCTCGTCTGCCGCGTCGACGCGGCGGCGCCCTCGTGGTGCGCGGGCCCCGGGCTCTCCGGCGTGCGCAGCGGCCCCGCACCCGCCCCGCCTCAGGTGCTCGGCAAGCGGTCCAGCAGTCCGCGGAGCCACCGGCGCTGGAGCGGCGACTCCCTGGCCGCGAGCGCGCCCTCCGTCCGCAGCCGCGTCTCGGTCGCGTCCCACACCCCCTCGGCCACGAGGCGGAGCACGAGCTCATCGATCCGCGCCGGGTCGCCGGCCGGCACGTGGTAGTCGATCGCCGCCGCGCCGAGGGAGGGCCGTACCTCGGCCGTGAAGAGCCGCGGCAACGTCTCGCCGAACAGGCCCGGGTCCGCGGACGGGGAGTACCTCCGGGAGCGGAGCGAGACCTCCTGCAGGAAGAGGTTGACGGCGCCGTCGTGCGTGGGCGGGGAGACGAGGCCCGTCCGGACCCAGGCGAACATCTTCGGGTAGTGCGCGACGCGGTCCCAGCTCTTGGGGGAGCGTTGGAACAGCTCGGACCACGTCCGCACGACGAGCTCGAGGTCGGCCGGGAAGAGCGCCGGCAGGTCGGCGGCCACCCGGGTGGTGACGGCGGACATCCGGGCGGCCCGGTCCGGTCCCACGCATGCCATGACGGCGAGGGTCGCGCAGTCGTAGTGATCGGCGGCCTCCCCGTCCCACGCGCCGTCGGGGGAGAGCGAGCCGTGCGGGGCGGCACCCACGGCGCGGTAGGTGCGGCGCAGGGCCGGTGCGGCGCCGCGCAGGTCGGCGGGCGATGCGCCCAGGACGAGCGCGCGCGTGGTCCCGTAGCTCCCCGCCCGCACAGCGTCGACGATCGGGCCGGCGTTCATCCCGCCGATGCTAGGGCCCGCGCGAGCAGCCGTCCGGCAGCTGCAACGACTCCCGCGCGCCTCAGGGCCGTGGTGCGCCCTACGACGTCAGGGGCCACACCTCGACGACGCCGTGCGCGACGGCGCACGGGGTGCCGCAGACGAGTGCGACGGCCTCGTCGAGCGAGTCCGCCTCGAGGACGGCGAACCCGGCGACGGGCAGCGCCGACGTGAGGAACGGCCCCGGCTCGGTCTCCACCGCCGCCGCGTCATGGTTGCGCACCTGCACCGGGGAGCCGGCGATCCCCATGACCACCCCCGCCTCGCGCAGCTGGTCGTCGTGCGCGTGGGCCGCGTCCCGCGCGACCGGGGCGGTGCGGTCGTACCCGGCGCGATCGCCGTATCCGATGGTGATGTACGTCGCCATGGCCTGTGCTCTCTCTCCGTAGGGGGACCTACTGGTTACCGACCGGCGAGAGACGCGGAAGTCATCGGCTCCTCACGGGCCGGCGTCCTCCGTGGCGGCGACCGGCTCGGTGCGGAAGCCGATCACCTTGTGGCTCCCGTCGCAGAACGGCTTCAGCGCCGAGGCGCCGCAGCGGCAGAGCGCGACCGTGCGCCGGGTACGGGGCAGGGGCGCGCCGTCGGGAGAGAGGATCTCGAAGTCGCCGCGCACGAGGAGCGGCCCGTCCGGGCAGGCGACGACGACAGCACCCGGCTCTCGCTCGCCGTCCCCGCTCACGCGGCGACCACGAGCAGGGGCTCGCGCAGGCACGTGCCGCCGGCGTCCCACGAGGCGAGGATCTCCTCACTCATCCACGCGTCGACCGTGAGGTAGGCGGCCGCGCCGAAGAGGACGTCCGCGAGCACGCCGGGCTCGTCCTCGACGAGCCCGCCGGCGAGGTCCCGCGCTGCGATCTGCTCGTGGACGGCGTCGGCCTCGATGTGCTCGTCGAAGTACCGCGTGATCTCCGGTCCGTGGCCGAGGCGGCGGAAGCCGTTCCCGTAGCGCCGGCTCGGGATCGAGGAGGTCATCTCGTAGGCGGCGAGGTGCCCGACGATCGCCCCCCGCAGGCGGCGGTGCAGCGCGAAGAGGGACATGAGGTTCGAGGACGCCAGGACGATCGCGGGGACGTGGTCGACGTACGCGCCGTAGCGGTCGTCGAGGCCGAGCCCGCGCATGGCGCGGGCGTAGAGCGTCGCGTGCATGTGCTCGGGGCGCCCGCCGCCGTACTCGTCGGCCTGGATCTCGACGAGCGCGACCTTCGCGCGCCCGGAGAGCCGCGCGATGGCCCAGCTGTGGGGGTCCGCCTCCGCGAGCTGGTAGATCGAGCGGAAGGCGAGGAACTCGCGCAGCTGCTCCGCGGTCGCCCGCTTGGCGATGTAGCGCGACATGCTCGGACCGCTGTCGTCCGCGGCGAGGGCGAAGAGGGTCTCGGCGACGGCTCCCGCCGTCGGCTCCGGCAGCGTCGGCACGGGGACCCGCTCCCGCAGGACCTCCTCGAAGGGCCGCTCGACGAGGGAGCGCACCGCGATGAGCCGCGGGTCCCACTCCCACCGCTCGTCGACACCCTCGAGGCCGAGGTGCGGGATCTCGTTGAGGCAGAACAGCGCGAGCTGGAGGTCGTCGTCACGCAGGAGGTCAGCGGTGGCGGCGACGGCGGTGCGCACCTGCGCCTCCAGGTGCTCGAGCGCCTCCGCCGCCTCCGCCGGGGCCAGTGCGAGGACGTCGATGAGTGCGCTGGTGACCGGCCCGCGCGCCAGTGGGGTCTTCAAGGAGCCGCCTCCGCCATGAGGAAATGTTGATGATCATGCTAGGTCGAGGCAGAGGGGATCGCTCGGGGAGGCGGTGGAGCTCAGCCGATGACGGCGAGCAGCTCGGCGCACGCCTCCTCGCACCGCCGGCACGCCTCGGCGCAGACCTTGCAGTGCTCGTGCATCTCGGCATGTGAGGCGCACTCGTCGCCGCAGGAGCGGCACGCCAGGACGCAGGCCTGGAGCTGGGCGCGTGCGACGCTCTCGTCGTAGCCCGCCTGCCGGGTGAGCACCGTGGCGGTGGCGGCGCAGATGTCGGCGCAGTCGAGGTTCCGGCGGATGCACGCGCGAAGGTCGGCCACCATCTCCTCGCTCAGGCACGCGTCGGCGCACGCGGTGCACGCCTGGGCGCACTCGACCAGTGCGTCGATCGTCCGCGCCAGGAGCGCCGGGTCGAGCGTGGGCTCGGCGGGGTGGGTCTTCATCATCGCGGTCGTCTGCATCGTGCCCTCCAGTGCGCTCGGGTGGTGACGTCGCACGACGATGCTCGGCGCACGCGTCGCCTCGGCACATCGACGTTAACGATGGTTGGGGGAGCCTGCACCTGCGCATGCGCGCCCTCAGGACCGTGGTCTTGCTCACGCCGCGGGCTGCGCGGCGCGCCGGATGCCAGGCCCGGCCGCGGGGTGAGTCCGTTGCTACGGCCGCTTCGCCGGCTGGCGGGAGCGGCTCGGAAAGCCCGCCAGGGCGCGAAAAAAAGCCCCCGCGGGGCCCCCTGGGGGTGCCGCGTCGCCGGGCCGCCGCCGCGTCGAGCCCCGGCTTCTCGAGCCCGGTGCCCGGGGACGGTGCGGCGGAGGGGGCCTGGTCGGCGGGAGATCCGCGTGGTTACCCTCGTCGAGCAGGTTCGCAAGGAGAGACGGACGTGCAGCGCTCCAGCTGCCCGGTCTCGGCTCCTGTCCTCGCACGGCCGGGGACCGCAGGACCGGCCAGGGCCGGGTGCGGTCCAGCACGCAGGCCCACGGCGCATGGTCGCCACAGCCGGCACGACCCGGGCATGCGCCCGGCACAACCGCAGGACCCAGCCCTTCGCGGCATGCCCGGACCAGGGCGCCTGACCGCGCAGCCACCGAGGCCGGCACGCCTCACCGACTTCCCGGAGGTCCATTGATCGCGGACACGCCCACGCACACGCGTCCAGCTTCCCGACGCGAGCTCCGCGAGGCGGAGCGTGCGCAGCTGGCTGCAGCAGCGTCGGTGTCCCGCACGTCAACGGTGCGGCGCCACGTGCGGCACCTCGCCCCCCGCGCCACCGTGCTCGCCGCGATCGGTGCGCTCACCGTCGTCGTCCCGGCGGCGGGGTTCGCGACGGTCGAGACAGAGGCGCCCACCGCCGTCGCCCCGGTCGCCACGGTCGAGATCGGCCAGAGCGCCCTCGACATCCTCGATGCGGCGGCCGAGTCCCGTGCGCTCGATGCCGTGGGTGCCCCCCGCGTCCTCGCCGACCCCGTCGCGCCGGTCCGGGCCAGTGCGGCCATCGCTTCGCGCGCCGGTGCCCGCGAGAACTTCCTCGGCCGCCGCGACGTCGGTGCGAGCGGCACCCGCGCGGCCCTCATCCCCGACGCGCCCGTCGTCATGCCCCTCGCGTCCGGCAGCTCCAACCTCACGTCCCGGTACGGGCAGCGCATCCACCCGATCAGCCGCATCCCGAGCATGCACACGGGCACGGACTTCTCGGCGCCGGTCGGCACGCCGATCCACGCCATCACCGACGGCACCGTCACGTACGTGGGCCCCGGTCGCGACGGACGCTCCGGCATGATCATCATCCTCGAGCACGACGTCGACGGCGAGACGTTCTACAGCTGGTACAACCACATGTACTCGGACGGGCTCTACGTCGGAGTCGGCGACGAGGTCATGGCGGGAACGGTCATCGGCGCCGTCGGGAACAACGGCAACTCCACCGGCCCGCACCTGCACTTCGAGATCCACACCGACACCGAGCTCACGACGGTCGACTCCCTCGCGTGGCTCACCGAGCACGGCGCCGTCGACGTCGGTTCCATCGACTGACAGCACCGCCCTCCGGTCGATCGAGGGGAGGGCACGCGCCGGCTGCGTGCACGCACGCGCCGACGGGGTCGCGCGGACGGCAGCGCGCCCGCCGTCATCGGGCGTGCGTGGCGCGCCCCGAGGTCGCGCCTTGACGTGCGCATGACCCCCGCATGGCCCTGGGCCGGGGGCCGTCCGGGCGTGCGCGAGGAGGGCCCTGAAGCCGCGCCACCATGCCGAAAAGTCACGACCGCTATTAGCGTGAATGTTCCGCCGTCGTCGCGGCAGAATGGTGGCCGAGACCCGCAGAATGCGTACGAGACTTGATGCCGGCGCCTTAGCCGTGCTAGCGTCCACCACGCCCGAAATGTCGCCGAGCGTGTCAGTGACGCTGATTGACGGCGGTGTTTGCGGTTGGTGCGCGGCGAGACGTGGCCGCAGCGCGGCCGGTGCCGGGCATGTGCGTGCCGCGGCGTCCAGCGGCCTTCTCGAGTGTGCGCCGGACGCACATCTCGAGCGTGCGGCGCGGGCTTCGTGCCCGCTCGTGGCAACCTGGCTGCGGGACCGTGGCCATGACCTGATCGGGGCTCTGACGCGCCTGGAACCTGGTGCGGGTGGCGAGATCTCGCCGCTCGCGTCTGTGGCGCGCCGAGCGCCGTCCGACGAGACGATGTGAAGGAGGTGGCGCGTGGATGGTGGTGAGCTCTTCCAGTTCGGCGCTCTTGCCGTAGTTCTGCTCCTGGTGCTCTTTTATGGTGGCACTTTCCTGATCTCCACCCGTATCGGTAAGAAGAGCGAGAACGCCGACGATTACATGACCGCCGGCAACAAAGTGGGCTTCGGCATCTCCGCCGCAAGCATGACGGCCACGTGGATCTGGGCGTCGTCGATGTATGCCTCGGCCACGTCCGGGTACACGTACGGGATTTCCGGGCCGATCCACTACGGGCTGTGGGGCGCCCTCATGATCCTGTTCATCTACCCGTTCGGGCGAAGGATTCGCAACGTCGCGCCCAAGGCGCACACCCTCGCGGAGGTCATGCACGCCAGGCACGGTCGGTCGAGCCAGCTCATGCTCGCCGGGTCCAACATCGTCGGCAGCCTCATCAGCCTCACGTCGAACCTCATCGCGGGCGGCGTGCTCATCTCGCTGCTCTCGCCGTTCACGTTCGTCCAGGGCGTGCTCGCCGTCGCGGGCGGGGTCCTGCTCTACACGCTGTGGTCGGGCTTCCGGGCCTCCATCCTCACGGACTTCGTCCAGGTCGTCGCCATGCTCGGTGCGGTCGCCGTCATCGTCCCCGTCATCTTCTTCGCGTCCGGCTTCCCCTCCGCCTTCAGCGACGGTGCGGCCAACCTCACGCCCGAGCAGGGCAACTTCTTCTCCAGCGAGGCCTTCCTCAAGCAGGGGGCGCCGTACATCGCGGCCGTGCTCGCGTACGCCATCGGGAACCAGACGATCGCCCAGCGGCTCTTCGCCGTGCGCGAGGACCTCATCAAGAAGACGTTCGTCACCGCGACCGTCGGATACGGCGCAATGGTCATCGGCGTCGGCATGCTCGGCGTCATGGCGCTCTACCTCGGCATCGAGCCGATGGACGGCGACACCAACAACCTCATCCCCCAGATGGCGGCCGCCTACCTGCCCGGCGTCCTCGTGGCCGTCTTCTTCGTCATGATCATCGGGGCGCTGTCCTCGACGGCGGACTCCGACCTCTCGGCGCTGTCCTCCATCGCCATGGCCGACGTCTACGGCCAGAACGTCGCGGGCAAGGACAAGGCGAACCCCGCCACCATGCTCCTCGTGGGGCGGCTGACGATGATCGGCGCGACGGCGGCCGCCATCGCCTTCGCGAGCCTGGCGCTCAACATCCTCGACCTGCTCGTCTTTGTCGGGGCGCTGTGGGGTGCGCTCGTGTTCCCGGTCATCGCGAGCTTCTACTGGAACAAGGTGACGAACAAGGCGTTCACGGTCTCCGTGCTCCTCGCGCTCGCCGCCTTCATCCCCGTGCGCTTCGGATGGGTGCCGATGGACGGTGCCGTCGGCATCGCCGTGGACGTCCTCTCGGTCGTCGGTATCGGCGTGGTCCTGGGGCTCATGGCCTTCGGCTTCTTCGGCCTGCGGGTGGCGCGCATCGTCGCCGTCGTCGCGGCGGTGGCCTCGGCGCCGTTCGTCATCGGGTTCCTCCACGACTACGCGACGCTGAGCGGGTCTCTCGTCGCCTACGCGGTGAGCACCGTCGTCTGCTACCTCATGTCCCGCCGGAGCTCGGAGACCTTCGACTTCGACCTCATCAAGCAGCGGACCGGCGACTTCGACGAGGAGGTGGCAGACCCTGCCCTCCCCGCCGTCGGCGCCGCATCCCGTTCCTGACCTGCAACCCGAAGGAGTATCCCGTGCAGATCATCCTGCTCACGCTCTACGTCCTCGCGTGGCCCGCCGTTGTCGCCGCGGTCCTCTTCGTCATCAGCCGCGCCTTCTTCAGCGACTGGCGTGCGTCGCGCCGGGCGGGACGTTCGATCATCTGACGCCGGTGGGACCGCCCGCACGTTTCCCCCGCCGTCCAGAAGGTGTGAGCGTGCCCGGAAAAGGCCGGAACACACCCTCTTGCGGTGGTGGCAAACGGCCGGGGCGTGCGCGTGAGGCGTCTGAAAACGGCGACAGCTTCCCGACGTACCGACGAAAATAAAGTTCCTTCTCCTGGTCGGTCGGGGAGTGCTTGCGCTGGGGGATTCGGTAGACAATGATCTCCCCGACGGGGCGCGACGCCTGCCCCCCCTGCGCGTCGCGCCCCGTCAGCCACGGCCCTGGGCGCAGCGGGCCAGCCCCTGGCCGCAGCCGGTCCGCCTGCTGGCCGTGGGCCCCTCGGTCTTCCGGTCGACGTCCCGTCGCGGGGTCCGCTCCGGCCGCCGAAGCGCGCGGTCTGGTCGCACGGCGTGCCGCCGTCACAACAGCCACGTGCGCCACAGATCTCCGCCTCTGCGGCGGGTCGCGCGCCTGCCCCGCGCCCCCGCTGGTTAGCGTGGCCAGATGACTCCCTCAGCGCTCTTCAGCCGCTCCGGTGCGGCACGACGCTCCGCCGGGGAAGACCCACGCGTCCGGCTGGTCCGCGACGGCGCGCCCGGCACCGACGGGAACCGATCCGACGACGAGGACGACCTCCGCCCCGACCGGGAGGAGGTCCGGACCTCGCTGGGCGCCGCACCTCCCTCCGGCCCCGCCCGGGTCGGCCTCGGTTCCGCGCGCTCCGCCCGAGACCTGGGTGACGGCTCCCGCGCGCCGGGGCCCGGCGACGCCGCGGCTCCGGGCGCCGGCGCGTCCGCGCGTGCACGCGCCGTCGACGCCGCTGCCGAGGGCTGGCGCGAGGACCTCGTCGAGCTGGGCGGGGCGAGCACGCTCTCCGACGTCACGTTGCTCGGCGACGCCATCATCGACCTCACCGCGGCACACCCCTCCGGGATCGCCCAGCTCTACGCCGGGCGGACCACCCGCCTGAGCAACCTCGTCCGCGAGGGGGACGCCCTCGTGGCGGCCCGGCGCAGCGCCCGCACGGTCAGTGCCCGCACCGACGAGCTCGCCCAGCGCTACGGCGTCGCCCCGACCTACCTGGCCGTCGGCGTGGCGACATGGACGGAGGACGGCGAGCCCGAGGACGCACACCCAGGCGTCATCGCCGAGGACGCCCCGCATCCCGCAGCGGCCGCCCCTGAGCACCCCGGAAGCACCTCCCGCGGGCGCACCGACAGCGACGCCGCCGCGGACCCCGCGCCGTCGTCCGCCCCCAGCCGCACGCCGTACCGCGAGCCCGCCCCGCGCCGCCCGCGCACCGTGCGCGCGCCGGTCCTCCTGCGCCCCGTCCGCGTCAGCGTCCGCCAGGGCAACGAGTCCGACTTCGACATCGACCTCGAGCCCGCGATCGAGGTCAACCCCGTCGTCGTCCGTGCCCTGCGGTCCCGGGGCATCGGTGTCGATGTGGGAGCGATCGCCCGGACGTCGTTCACCGAGCACGGGTTCTCCCCACGCGCCGCACTCCACCGCATCGCCGCCCTCGGGGAGGAGACGCTCCCGGACTTCTCCCTCGCCGAGCGCATCGTCATCGGCCCGTTCGTCCACCCCGGCCAGGTGCTCGTCGAGGACCTCGACGCCATGCACGACGAGCTCGCCGGGCACGTCGTCGTCGCCGCGCTCGCCGGCGACGAGGGTGCCCGTTCCGCTCTCCACGTGCCGCTCCCACCACGCGTCGACGCCGACCGTGCGCCCCAGGCCGAGCGCGGCGTGGGCGACCTCGACGCCGACCAGCAGCGGGTCATCGACGCGGTCGCGAGCGGTGCGCACCTCTTCGTCGACGCGCCCCCGGGATCGGACGTGCCGGGCACCGTCGCCGCGGTCCTCGCCGACGCGACCGCTTCCGGGCGCCGCGCGCTCTACGTGCCCGGCACGCGTCGAGTCGGCCGCGCCCTCGCGCGGACGATGGACGACCTGGGCCTGCCGGACCTCGTCCTCGACGTCACGGCTGACGCCCGCTGGCGGACGACGGCGGCCGAGCGGCTGCGCTCCGGGCTCACCCCGGTGGATCCCGAGATCGACGACGACGCCGTCCACGCGCTGCGCGCCCAGCTCCTCGAGACCCGTACCAGGCTCGCCGGGTACGTCAACGCGCTCCACGTGCGCCGCGAGCCGTGGGGGGCCTCGGCCCACGCCGCCCTCCAGTCGCTGGCCGCGCTCACCGCCGTCCGTCCGGGGCCGCGCACCGCCGTCCGGCTGCCCGGCGACGTCCTCGGCCGCCTCGTCGGCGAGACCCGCGACCGGGCGCGCGAGCGTGTCGTCCGCGCCGGCAGCCTCGGCGCCTTCGAGCTCCGTCCCCACGACACCCCCTGGTACGGGGCGCGCCTGTCGAGCTCCCGGGCGGCGCACGAGGCGCTCGAGCGGGTCCAGCGCCTGGCCGAGCTGAGCCTGCCCGAGCTGCGGGACCAGGTCACCCGCGCGGCTCGCGAGACCGGCCTGGAGCCGGCGACGACGATGCGCGAGTGGGCCGAGCAGCTGCGCATGCTCGACGGCGTGCGCAGCGCGCTCGACGTGTTCACCCCCCAGATCTTCGAGCGGTCGGCCGCGGACATGGTCATCGCGACGTCGACGCGCGCGTGGCGCAAGGAGCACGGCCTCGAGATGCGCGGGCGCGTGCGCCGCCGCCTGCGCAAGCAGGCCAAGGACCTCCTCCGGCCGGGCCGGCCCGTCGAGGACCTTCACGGCGAGCTCGTGCGCGTCCAGGCGCAGCGTGAGATCTGGCGCCGCCACTGCCCGGCCGGAGGATGGCCCCGCCTGCCGCACGGCATGGCGGAGATCGAGCGGCACGCGCGGAGCGTGCGCGCGGACCTCGACGCGCTCGACCCCGTCATCGGCAGCGGCGCGGGCTTCGACGACCTCCTCGACGTCCCGCTCGGCCGCCTCGTCGAGAAGATGGCGGAGCTGGGGGTGGACGGCGAGGCGCTGCGGCTCCTGCCGGAGCGCACGGCGGTCCTCGCCGAGCTCACCGACCTCGGCCTCGCGGACCTCGTCGCCGACCTCGGGGCCCGGCGCGTGCCGACCGCCGGCCTCGGCGCCGAGTTCGACCTCGCGTGGTGGAGCTCGGTGCTCGAGGAGATCCTCCGGTCCGACCCGGCGCTCGCCGGTTACGACGGCCCCGCGCTCGTCGCCCTCGCGGAGCGCTTCCGCGACCTCGACGCCCAGCACGTGACCTCCCTCGTCGGGCCGGTGCGCCGCGCCGTCGCCCGGAGCGTGCGCGCGCTCGTCCGCGAGCACCGCGAGGAGGCCGCTCAGCTCGTCACCGAGCTGCGCAGCGACCACGGCGGGAACCTCCGCCAGACGATCGCACGGCACCCGCGCCTGGCCGGCGCGGCCCGCCCGGCGTGGATCGTCGCGCCGATGCTCGTGCCCCAGCTCCTGCCCGCCGGCCGCACGATCGACCTCCTCGTGCTCGACGGAGCCCAGCACCTGCCCGTCGCCCAGGCGGTCGGCGCGATCGCCCGCGCGCGCCAGGTGGTCCTCGTCGGGGACTCCCGCCGCGGCGGCGGGGGCCTCGTCGGGGCGCTCGCCCCGCTGCTGCCGACCCTCACCCTGCCGACCGACCGCGCCGAGCGGGAGGAGTCGATCGCGGACTTCCTGGCCGAGCACGGGTACGGCGACGTCATCCGCTCCGTCCCCGCACCGCCGTCGGGGTCCTCGATCCGCCTCGACCTCGTCGACGGCTTCGGGATGCCGGCCCCCGGGGCGGACGCCGTCGAGAGCGTCCAGACCGAGGTGGACCACGTCGTCGACCTCGTCATCGACCACGCGCTCAGCCGGCCCGAGGAGTCCCTCGCGGTCGTCGCGCTCAACGCCCGGCACGCCGGGCGCGTGCGCGAGGCGGTCATCGCCGCTGTCACGAACAGCGCCGCGCTCGCCGACTTCTTCGACGCCGCCCGGCCGGAGCCGTTCGTCGTCGTCGACGCCGACGGCGCCGCGGGGCTGCGCCGCGACGCTGTCATCCTCACGCTCGGCTTCGCCAAGACGCCCCACGGGCGCGTCCTGCACCGCTTCGGACCGGTCAGCGGGCCCGACGGCGTCGCCTACATGGTGGACGCGCTCGACGCGGTCCGCCGCGACCTCGTCGTGGTCAGCTGCATCGCCCCTGCCGACCTCGACCGCTCCCGGCTCAAGCAGCCCGGCCCGATCCTCCTCGCCGACCTCCTCGAGCGGGCCGAGAGCGAGACCCCACCGGCCGACGTCGAGGCGGCCGCCGCGCCCGACCCGCTGCTCGTCGACCTCGCCGAGCGGCTGTGGCGCCTCGGACTCACCGTCGTGCCGCAGTACGGGCGCCCCGACGGCGAGCGCGTCCCCCTCGCGATCGGCCACCCGGACCTGCCCGGCGAGCTGCTCGTCGCCGTCCTCACCGACGACGCTGGCTACGTCGGCGAGCCGAGCCTGCGCCGGCGTGACCGGCACCGCGTGCAGCGGCTCACGGCGCGCGGGTGGAGCGTGCACATGGCGTTCTCCACCGCGGTGTTCATGGACCCGCAGGGGGAGGCGACGACGATCCTCGCCAAGGTCCTCGACGTGGTCGACGCCCGCCGCCGCCGCGCGCACCCGGTCCAGCTCGCCTCGATCCCGCTGCCGGCCGACATCGACGCGCCGGACGGTGCGCCGGGGCCCGACGCCGAGGACCACGCCGGCACGGGGGAGAGCGACGATGTCGTGGACCCCCTGACGGCACGTAGGACCGCTGGCGGGGCGGAGGCGAGCGGCGCCGAGCACGCCGCCGGTGCCGTGGACCCGCACCCCGGGCCGAGAGACGGCGCGGCGGACGGCGGGGGACCGGACGACGCGGCACAGGTCGACGCTGAGCCCGCGGCCGAGGCCGTCGCCGAGCATGCCGCCGGGAGGCACGCCGACCTCGGGCACGCCGGCAGCGAGCCGACGGGCGCGGAGCCCGGTGAGGGCGCTCCGACTGGCGCCGAGCTCGTTGATGCCGGTCCGACCGATGCCCGTCCGACGCCCTCGGCGCCGGACCCTGTGCGGGCACGGGGGCCACGCCCCGCGGTCCTGCCCGGGCTGCCGCTCGCCGCCTACGGCGACGACCAGCTCGACGAGCTCGCGGTCTGGATCGACGAGGACGGCGTGGAGCGCACGGACGCCGAGCTCGTCGCCGAGCTGCGCACCGAGCTCGGCCTCACCCGCCGCGGCGCCCAGAGCGACGCCGTCCTCGGCGCGGTCGCGGCCCGGCGGCGGCGCTGAGCACGGCGCCGTCGTGAGCGGTCGGCCGCGCCGGCACCGGCGCGTCGTCGCACCCCCGACTCGCGTCGGCGCCGACGACGCCGACGTCAGCCGCGCGCTGGCGTGGAGCGAGCCGGCCGCCGAGGTGGCGTCCGAAGGCGCCCCTGCCGCGGGTGGCACCGGGCGCGGGGTGCCGCCGGCGGACGCAGACGAGCGTGCCACGCCCGGTGCGCCGGTCGTGCCCGACCGGGCCGCCGAGGACACGGACGCCGCGTGGGGGCAGCGCTCGGCGGACTCGAACGACGCCCGGCTCCTCGAGGACAAGCCTCCGCACTGGTGACGAGCCGGTAGCGTCCTCAGCAACGGCAAGCGCTGTGCTGGACCGTCCCGACCAGAGGAGCTGTGAGCGCGATGCTCAAGGGATTCAAGGAATTCATCATGCGGGGCAACGTCGTCGACCTCGCGGTCGCGGTGGTGATCGGCTCGGCGTTCGCCGCGATCGTCTCGACGATCGTCTCGAGCCTCATCACCCCGCTGCTCAACTCGTTCGGCGGGGCGCAGGCCGAGGGCCTCGGGCTCTGGATCATCAGCGGGAACGACAACACGTACGTGGACTTCGCGGCGGTCATCAACGCGATCATCGTCTTCCTCATCACCGCGGCCGTCGTCTACTTCCTCATCGTGGCCCCGATGAACGCGTTCAAGGAGCGGCGTGCCCGGGGGGTCGAGCCCGAGCCCGAGGCACCGGCCGAGGACGTGCTCCTCCTCCAGGAGATCCGCGACCTGCTCAAGGCCCGCGGCGGCGTCTGACCCCTCACCCCTGGCCGGCGAACGCGCGACCGCACCACCCGCCCGCCGGCACGCCGGGCGACGACCCGGCACCTTCGCCGTCGCGCGGGACGGCGGGCGCGGCCGCATGTCGATCACTGCGGCGCCGGGGTCCCGCCGCGGCGCGGTAGCGCGCCGTCGGCGCTGACCCTCTCCCGTCACTGACGCGTGAGCACGACCCGCAGGGGCGCCCACGCGCTCGCGCCCACGACGGCAGCGGCGACCGGGGGCGGGAGCGCGACGAGGACGAGCGGTGCCTCGGCGCCGGCGCCGAGCAGCCCTGCGCCCGCCTCCTCGTGCCGCGCCAGGACGAGCGCCCCCGCGGCGACCACCTCCGCCGGCCCGGCCGTGCCGGCCGCGTCGGCGGTCGCGGCCAGGAGGTCGACCCGGTCCCCGGGCCGCAGCATCGCGACGACACCGGGGTCTGCCAGGCGCACGGGGACGACGACGAGACCCGGGGGCGCACCGTCGGCCAGGCCCGGGCCGACGAGGACGCTTCCCGCGAGCGGGAAGCCAGCCGGGAGGCCGACCGCGAGGGTCGCCCCCTCCGCCTCGCCGACGGCGCGCAGCGCATGCGCCGGCACGCTCCCGGCGCCCGCCTGCCGGACAGCGAGGTCCGCGCCCGTGAGGACTGCCCCGGCGGGGACGTCCCGGGCGAGGACGAGCACGGGCTCCGTGCGCGGCGGGGGCGGGCGCAGCTCGGCGAGGACGACGCCCACGCAGAGCGCGAGGGCGACCGCGAGCACGACGTGCCGGCACCGCCACGCCCAGCGCCGCAGCCGGGCGCTGCGGCCGCGCGAGGGGAGCACGCGCTCGCGGAGGACTGTCGCCATGCCGCGACCGTAGGGGCGCCGGACGCCAGGGGCGGGGTTGGCACCCGGGGACCTGTGGGCGAGGCGGCGCAGCCGCCGGCGGGGGAGCAGGCTCACACACCGCGGTGCCGCGGCGCCGCGCGCCCAGGGGGCCGCCCCCGCGCCAGCCGATACCCTCACAAGGTGCCCGGACTGAGCCTGCTGAACCGCATCGTGCTGATCGTTGCCGTCGTCCTCGTCGTCGTCCTCGCCGTCGGCGCGACGCTCGGGGTGATCCTCGTGCGCCGTCCACTGCCGGACGTCAGCGGCTCGAGCACCGTGCCGGTCCTCGCCGGTGAGGTCGAGGTGCTGCGCGACGCGCGCGGCATCCCGCAGATCTACGCGGACACCGACGTCGACCTCTTCCGCGCGCAGGGCTACGTCCACGCGCAGGACCGCTTCTTCGAGATGGACTACCGCCGGCACGTCACCGCCGGGCGGCTGTCCGAGCTCGTCGGCGAGAACGAGGACGCCGTCGCCGCGGACAGCGTCATCCGCACGTTCGGCTGGCGCCGGGTCGCCGAGCAGGAGTGGGACCTCCTCGCCGAGGAGTCCCGCACGTTCCTCGAGGCGTACACCGAGGGCGTCAACGCCTACCTCGACACCCACGAGGCCAGCGAGCTCGGCATGGAGTACACAGTTCTCGGGCTGACGACGACGCTCGAGGACGTCGAGGCGTGGAACCCCATCGACTCCCTCGCCTGGCTCAAGGCCATGGCCTGGGACCTCGCCGCCAACTACGACGAGGAGCTGGGCCGGGCCACCGCGCTGCGCCCGCTCGCCGGTGAGGTCGAGCGTGTCGCGCAGCTCTACCCGTCCTACCCGTACGACCTCAACGCCCCGATCCTGCCGCAGGGGGCCGCACCCGCACCCGCCGCCGCCGACGAGGCCGAGCACTCCCTCGCGGTGCCGGACGAGGGCGCCCTCGACGCGCTCGAGAGCGCCCTCGACGCCCTCACCGCCACCCCGCGCCTCCTCGGCGAGGGCGACGGCATCGGGTCGAACTCCTTCGTCGTCAGCGGCGAGCACACGGACACGGGCGCACCGCTGCTCGCGAACGACCCGCACCTCGGGATCTCCGCCCCGGGGATCTGGTACCAGGTGGGCCTCCACTGCCGCGAGATGAGCGCGGCCTGCACGTTCGACGTCGCCGGGTTCAGCTTCGCGGGCATGCCGGGCGTCGTCATCGGCCACAACGCCGACCTGGCGTGGGGGCTGACGAACCTCGGTGCCGACGTCGTCGACTTCTACCTCGAGCGCGTCTACGACGACGGCACGTACCTGCGCGACGGCGAGCGCGTCCCGCTCGACCGGCGCACCGAGACCATCCGGGTCAACGGCGCGGAGGACGTCGCTCTCGGCGTCGCGAGCACGGGCCACGGGCCCGTCGTCTCCGGCGTGCTCCCGGCGACCGCGGCGGCCGGCAACACGCCCGTGCCGGACGGCTCGCCGCCGTCCGGCTTCGGTGGTTACGCCGTGTCGATGGCGTGGACGGCGCTGACGCCGGGCCGCACCGGGGACGCGCTCTTCGCCATCAACCGCGCCGCCGACGCCGCCGACATCGCCGCGGCCGCCGCGCTCTTCGACGTCCCCGCGCAGAACATCGTCTTCGCCACGACGGACGGCGACATCGGCTACCAGGCCCCGGGCCGGATCCCCGTGCGCCAGGACGTCCCGGGCAGCCCGGTGCCCTCCGACGGCTCCTGGCCCAGGCCCGGCTGGGACTCGGCCTTCGACTGGGTGGGCTACGTCGCACCGGAGGCCATGCCCCGCGGGCTCAACCCCGAGGAGGGATTCGTCGTCGCGGCGAACCAGGCGGTCCTGCCGGCGGGGCAGGGCCCGTTCCTCACGGGAGACTTCGACGCCGGCTACCGCTCGCAGCGCATCCGCGAGCTCCTCACGGCCGACATCGAGGCGGGCACGGCCATCGACGTCGAGCGGATGAACGCGATCATGCTCGACGACGCCAACGCCTTCGCCGCCGCCCTCGTGCCGGTGCTCCTCCAGGTGCCCGTCGACGACCCGTTCGTGGGCGAGGCCCTCGAGCTGTTCGAGGACTGGGGTGCGGACGGCTACCCCCAGCACGGCGACTCCGCCGCTGCCGCCTACTTCGCGGCGGTGTGGGCCAACCTCCTCCACCTCACCTTCGCGGACGAGCTCCCCGTGAGCATGGCGCCCGACGGCGGTTCACGCTGGCTCGACGTCATCCGCCCGCTCCTCGAGTCCCCCAACAGCCCGTGGTGGGACGACCGGACGACCGTCAACCTCGTCGAGAGCCGGGACGAGATGCTCAGCCAGGCGCTCACGGCGGCGCGCGACCAGCTGACGAACTCCCTCGGCAAGGAGCCGGAGGACTGGGAGTGGTCGCGCATGCACAAGGTCGCCCCGCGTCACCCCGTACTCGGCGGCGACGGCGTGCCCGAGGCCCTCACGTGGCTGACGAACCCCGACCCCATCGGCGTCGGCGGCGGGTCCGCCGTCGTCAACGCCACCGGCTGGGACGCCGGCGCGTTCGTCGACGGGCGGCCCGACTACGAGGTGACGTCGGGGGCGTCCATGCGGATGGTCGTCGACCTCGCCGACCTCGACTCCTCGGTGTGGGTCAGCTTCACCGGCAACTCAGGTCACCCGGCGTCGCCGCACTACACCGACCAGCTCGAGCCGTGGGCGCGCGGGGAGACCTTCCCGTGGCCGTTCACCCGTTCGGCCGTCGAGGAGGCGCAGGAGCGCGCACTCACGCTCACCGGCGACTGAGGGGGCGGCGAGCGCAGCGACGCTGCGCGGGCCGACCGACGCCGGCAGGTGCTCAGCCGGGCTAGAGGTCCGACGCGCGCCCGGCGCGCCGGAAGGGCGAGCCCTCGAGGAGGAACCAGCGCTCGGGGGTGATGACGGCATCGACCGCGACGTCGTGGACGTCCCGCGGGAGGTAGGCGCCCTCGACCAGCTCGGACTCGTAGACGGTGGCGAACACGGGGGCGTCCGGCGCGCGGTGCTTGAGCGCACGGTCGTACCAGCCGCCGCCCTGGCCGAGCCGGGTGCCCTCGGCGTCCACCGCGAGCGCCGGGGCGATGATCACCTCGGCGTCGGCGATCGCCTCGGGCCCGAGGACGGTGCCCGACGGCTCCGGCGGGCGGCCCGGCGCCCGTACGAGCAGGTCCTCGGCTCCTGCGTACTCCGCCCAGCAGCGGGCCAGGCCCGGCCCGAGGATGGGCAGGAGGATCCGCACGCCGCGGTCATGGAGGGCGTCGAGCAGGAGATGGGTGCCGGGCTCGAGGTCCCGCGAGACGTAGACGCTCACGCACCGCGCCGGGCCCACCGCCTCGACGCCGTGGCGGGAGATCGCTTCCGCGGCGTTGAGCCGCTCCCTCGCGGAGCGGTTCGCGCGGTGCTCACGGACCGCGCTTCGCAGCGCCTGCTTGGCGTCCTCGGTCTCGTAACCGGCCGTGCTCGGAAGGCGCAGCGACGTCGACATGCCTCCACTCTCTCAGGCGGCGGTGACACGCACCACGAGATCGGGCGGCGTGTGGAGGAGAGATCTGGGACCACCGGCCGCGGGCGGAGCGGCCGTGCCCCGGAGCCGAGGCGCTCGCGGCGCGGCGGATGGGTAGCCTTCGGGCATGGAGACGACGAGCGGAACGAGCAATCCCGGAGCGGGCAGGGCACGCGTGCGCAAGGCGGTCGTGCCGGTCGCGGGGCTGGGGACGCGGTTCCTGCCCGCCACCAAGGCGACTCCGAAGGAGATGTTGCCGGTGGTGGACAAGCCGGCGATCCAGTACGTCGTCGAGGAGGTCGCCGCCGCGGGCATCCACGACGTCCTCATGGTGACGGGGCGCGGGAAGGGCTCCATCGAGGACCACTTCGACCGCAACGGCGAGCTCGAGGCCGCGCTCGAGAAGAAGGGCGACGACGCCCGCCTCGACGCGGTCCGGGCCTCGAGCGGCCTCGCCGACGTCCACTTCGTCCGGCAGGGCACCCCCAAGGGGCTCGGCCACGCCGTCCTGTGCGGGCGCGGGCACGTCGGGGACGAGCCCTTCGCCGTCCTGCTCGGCGACGACCTCATCGACGCCCGCGACGAGCTGCTCACGACGATGATCGCCGTCCAGGAGCAGCTGGGCGGGTCCGTCGTCGCGCTCCTCGAGGTGGACCCCGCGCAGATCAACCTCTACGGGTGCGCCGCCGTCGAGCCCGCCGCGCAGGTCGAGGGCATCCCCGCGGGCGACGTCGTCACCGTGACGGAGCTCGTCGAGAAGCCCGCCGTCGAGGACGCCCCCTCCAACCTCGCGGTCATCGGGCGCTACGTCCTCTCGCCCGCCGTCTTCGACGTCCTCGAGCAGACCGGGCCCGGACGTGGCGGGGAGATCCAGCTGACCGACGCCCTCCAGACCCTCGCCGGGATGCCGGCGGAGGAGGGCGGTGGCGTGCACGGCGTCGTCTTCCGCGGCCGGCGCTACGACACGGGCGACAAGCTCGACTACCTCAAGGCCGTCGTCCAGCTCGCCGCCGACCGCCCGGACCTCGGGCCCGACTTCACCGAGTGGCTCGACGGCTTCGTCCGTGGCCGTCACGTCGAGCTCGGCTCCGACCCGGCGGAGCGTTACCCGACCCCCCGGTGAGGACCGTCCAGGAGCACCTCGCCGCGTGCCTCGCCGTGGTGGGGCCGCAGCCGCCGCTCGACGTCGTGCTGGCGGACGCCGTCGGGTGCGTCCTCGCCGAGGACGTCATCGCCCCGGCCGACCTGCCCGTCGCCGACCTCGCCGGCCTCGACGGGTACGCCGTCCGGGCCGCGGACATCGCCGAGGCGGCGCCGACGGCGCGGGTCGCCCTCGGTGTCGTCGACGAGCTCCGCGCCGGGACCACCGAGCACCTGCGCCTCGTGCCCGGCACGGCGGTGCGGATCGCGTCCGGCGCGCCGCTGCCGACGGGCGCCGACGCCGTCGTCCCCCTCGAGCAGACCGACGGCGGGTCGGCGCGGGTAACCGTGCGGACGGCGAGCACGGCGGGGGAGCACGTGCGCCGCCGCGCCGAGGACCTGCGTGCCGGGGAGGTCGTCCTGCCCGCCGGGGAGCGCGTCGGGGCCCGGCAGGTGGCGCTCCTCGCCGCCGTCGGGCGGGGCAGGGTGCGGGTCCACCCCCGCACGCGCGTCGTCATCATCTCCGTGGGGGACGAGCTCGTGGAGCCGGGTCAGCGTGCCGCGCCCGGGCAGGTCTTCGACGCCAACGGGCACGCCCTGGCCACCGCGGCGCAGGACGTCGGCGCCGCGACGTACCGGGTGGCCGCCGTGCCGGACCAGCGCGGGCCCCTGCGCGAGACGCTCGAGGACCAGCTCGTGCGCGCCGACCTCATCATCACGACCGGTGGCCTCAGCTACGGCGCGAACGACACCGTCAAGGAGGTCCTCGCCCCGCTCGGCACCGTCCGCTTCGACAACGTCGCCATGTGGCCGGGCCGGCAGCTCGGCGTCGGCACGATCGGCGACGGCACCCCGATCTTCGCGCTCCCGGGCAACCCTGTGACGGCGCAGGTGGCGTACGAGACGTTCGTGCGCCCGGCCCTGCGGGCGATGGCCGGCTACACCGACCTGTACCGGCCCTCCGTGCCGGCCGCCGTGACGACGGGCTGGTACTCCCCGGCCGGGCGGCGCGAGTTCGTGCGCGTCCAGCTCACCGGCTCTCCCGCCGAGGGGTACCGAGCGGAGCCGGTGGGCGCGCCGCACGCCCTGCTCCTCTCGGCGCTGGCCCGCTCGAACGCGCTCGCGGTGGTCCCCGAGGACGTCACCGACGTGCGTGCCGGCGACCAGCTGCACTGCCTCGTGCTCGACGGCTGAACCGCGCACCCTGAGCGCCTGCTTCCTTTCCTGGCCCGCGCCAGCCCCGGAAGCTGTGGCCGCCCCGTGGCCGGGCGTCGCGGCGGTGGCCCCAGGCGGCAGCCCAGCGGCGGGGCGTGCGCGGCGCCGCTAGGCTCGCCCGCATGACGTGGCCCGTGGTCCTCATCCACGAGGGGCTCATGCTCCGGCCGCTGCGCCGACGGGACCAGACCTCGTGGCTGCGGCTGCGCAAGGCGAACGAGTCCTGGCTGCGGCGCTGGGAGGCCTCCAGCCCGGACCCGCAGGCGGGCCCGCCGCCGTCGTTCGGCTCCTTCGTGCGCGACGTCAACGCCCAGGCGCGCGCCGGCCTCGCGCTGCCGTTCGCGATCGACGTCGACAGCCAGCTCGTCGGCCAGCTCACCGTCTCCTCGATCATCCGCGGCTCGCTGCGGTCCGCGTCGATCGGCTACTGGGTCTCGGAGCACGTCGCCGGGCGCGGCATCACGCCGACGGCCGTCGCGATGGCCACCGACCACTGCTGGTACGAGCTCGGGCTCCACCGCATCGAGGTCAACATCCGCCCCGAGAACACCGCGAGCCTGCGCGTCGTCGAGAAGCTCGGCTTCCGCGACGAAGGGGTGCGTGAGCGGTACCTCCACATCGACGGTGACTGGCGCGACCACCGCACGTTCGCCCTCACTGTCGACGAGGTTCCCGGTGGGCTCCTGCGCCGCTGGACGGACGCCGGGGGCGGGTTCCGGTAGCTACGGCGGGCCGGTGAATCACATCGGTGTAAGACACGCCGGTCCCCGGACGGCGGGGGACCCGCGCGGCGGGCTAGCGTCAGGGCGTGGACGTACAGGGGTGGGTTGTCATCGCCCTCGCCTGCGTCCTCTTCGGGTACCTGGTCCCCTACATGGTCCGCAGCCGGCAGGAGCTGGTCGAGTCCCGCGTGGAGGACCGGTTCTCGGCTGAGCTGCGCATCCTCGCCGTCGCCGGTGCGACGCCAGGGCCGCGCGGAGCGGCGGCCCACCACGGGCTGCCAGTTGCCCGCCCCTTCCTGCACGACCCACGACGACGTACGGAGGCACCCGCCGTGAACAGGCCACCCGCCCGCAACGAGCGCACCGCCGACGACGCACGCCGCCTCGCCGCCGCCCGCGCGGCCCGCGCCGCCGAGGTCAGCCGCCGCGCGGCTGCCGCCCGCCGCCGCCTCGCGCTCACCCTCGTCCTCCTCGCGTCGACCGTCGCCGGCTGGGTCGCCGTCTGGGGCGCCGGCTCCGCCGTGGCGCTCGGGGTCGTGCCGACCGTCCTCCTCGCCGTCGTCCTCGTCCTCGGGCGCCGCGCCGCCAGGGCGGGCGCGCGTCGCGACGCGGCCGCCCGGGCCGCGATGGCCCGCCTCGAGGGCGGGCCGGTCGCCCGGCGCACACCGACGGTCCCCCGGCAGCTGGGCACCCGTCGCCCGGCCGGTGCCGGGACGACCCGGACGACGACCGCCCGTTCCGGCGCCACCCGCCTCGACGAGCGTGAGGCCCGGTCCGTCGAGCCGACGGCCCGCACCGCCCGGACGGGCACCCGCGCCGGCGCGACGACCGCCGCGGACAGCGACGCGCCCGGGCCGACCGGCTCCGCGGCGTCCGCCGGTGATGAGGCACCCGCCGCCGGCGCCGCGCCGGAGGTCGCCCCCAGCACGCCGGTGAGCACCACGGCGACCGAGGCTGCGGGCACCGTCGGCACCTCCGGCGAGGTCGCTGCCGCGCCGACGGCCGGCCAGGTCGCCCCGGCCGCTGCGACGTCCGCCAGCGCCACCCCGACGGCGCCGGCCGACGTGACGGCCGCAGCCCCCGACGCACCGCCGGCCGCCGACGTGCCGGCCGTGCCCGCGGCGCCGACCACCACCTCAGCCTCGGCCCGCCATGAAGAGACCGCGACGACGGACGACGTCGGAACGCCCCGCTGGGACGTCGAGACGGAGCGGACGTGGACGCCCGTGCCGGTGCCCGCGCCGTCCTACACGCTCAAGCCCCCGGCCCCGCGCCGTGACGTCGCGCCGTACGCCGCGCAGGAGCCCGCCGTGGCTGCGACCGAAGTGGCTGCCACGCTCGACGTGACGACCGCCGAGGCGCCGCTCACCGTCGCCGCGAGCGTGTCTGTGCCCGCCGTGCCGGTCGCGCTGGACCTCGACGCGGTCCTCGCCCGTCGGCGCGCCGTCGGCGCCTGAGCCCCGTCGGCGCCTGACCGGGCTCGGTCGCACCCCTCCCGCGCGCACGCGCGGCTCGGGCGACGCCGGAGCCGCAGCAGGGCGGCTGGTGCGCGCCGCGGGGGCGGTGCTCTACAGCCCGTCGCGCAGAGTGGGGCAGCTCATGCACCGCGGGCCGCCGCGGCCTCGTCCCACCTCGGAGCCCGCGACGGTGATGACCTCGACGCCGTTCGCCTCGAGGAACGCGTTCGACGTCTCGTTGCGCTCGTAGCCGATGACGACGCCCGGGCGGACGGCGAGCACGTTGCACCCGTCGTCCCACTGCTCGCGCTGCGCGGCGCGCACGCCCTGCGTCGGGGTGAGGACCCGGATGCGGTCGAGGCCCAGGGCGCGCGCGATGGCGGTGTGCATCTCGCCGGGGGAGTGGTCGGTGATGACGAGATCGCCGTCGTCGCCCGGGGTGATCGTGTACGAGGGCAACGGCCCGAGACCGGCGTACTCGGTGATGCTCTCCGGGTCGACCATCGTCATGACCGTGTCCAGGTGCATGAATGCGCGGTGCTGCGGCATCGCGAGGGCGACGACCGTCGTCGCCGCCCCGGCGGCGAAGAGCTTCTTCGCCAGCCGCTCGACCCCCTGCGGCGTCGTGCGCTCGCTCATCCCGACGAGCACCGCCCCGCGACCGAGGACGAGGACGTCCCCGCCCTCGACGCTCGACCCGCGGCGCTTCCCACTGCCCTGCCAGAGGTGGAAGTCGTCGTCGGCGAACGCGGGGTGCCAGCGGTAGATCGCCTCGTAGTGGACGGACTCGCGGAGCCGGGCGCGCTTGCGCATGGCGCTCACGGCGACGCCGTCGTACACCCACGCCGACGCGTCGCGGGTGTAGAGGTGGTTCGGCAGGGGCGGGAGGAGGAAGTCGTCGGCGCCGAGGACGTGGAAGGCGACCGAGCTCGGCTCGTCGACGCGCTCGAGCGCCTCCGCCTTCGTCATCCCGCCGACGAGCGCCGTCGTCAGCTCGGCGTCGTCCATCGCGTCCGCCATCGCCCGTAGGGGACCGACGGCGGCCGGACCGAACACCTCCTCGTCGAAGGTGTGGCCGAGCACGCGCTCGCGGGCCGCGGGGACGGCGAGCGCCTCACGCAGGAGGTCCGTGAGGTAGAGGACCTCGACGTCCTGGTCACGCAGCACCTGGGCGAACGCGTCGTGCTCCTCCTGCGCCCGGGAGACCCACAGGAGCTCGTCGAAGAGAAGGTCCTCCCGGTTGTGGGGCGTGAGGCGCTCCATCTCCAGGCCCGGCCGGTGGAGGATCACCTGGCGCAGACGGCCCACCTCCGAGGCGACGTGGAAGGTCATGGGCGGCTCCTGACTGTGGGGTACGTCGCACCCAACCTAGAGCGCTTCGCCTGACCGCGCGGCCGGTGCTAAAGTGTCATCGCTCGCAAGGGCACCTGGGGCTATGGCGCAGTTGGTAGCGCGTCTCGTTCGCAATGAGAAGGTCGGGGGTTCGAATCCCCCTAGCTCCACCAGCACGACGAAGGGCCCCGACGGCGTCGGGGCCCTTCGTCGTCGGGCCAGCTGCGTCGGGGCGAGGAGGTCGTCACCGTGGCGCTCAGTCGTCGGAGCGCAGGCGCCCGGGCCCGTGCCCGACGTCGACGCCCTCCCGACGTATGCGACGCCGCTCACTGACGAGGAGCGTGGTCATGGCGACCGCCATGACGCCGGTGGTGAGCGCCCACAGCCAGCCGGGTGCGTCGTCCACGAGTCGCAGGACGGCCGCGACCACGAACGCGAGGAGCACGACTCCCATGGCGATCTTGCCGACGAGCGTCGCGTCCGACGGCGCACGCCCGGGCTCCCAGGTGCCGTCCTCCCGCTGCCCGCTGTTCCGCATGATCCGTTTGAACATCTTGTAGCGGACGGCGCCCGCGAGCAGTGCGACGGCGAGGAGCATGAGGACGAACACGACGTCAGGCACGGCAGACCTCCTTGTCGACGGACCTTGATCATGCTCGCAGCGGCTCACTACGCCCGCACGCGGGGCCACCGGGCAGCTGCCCGCCCGGTCATGCGCGCGAAGCCACCGGGGCGCTCGCCCGGTCGAACGAGCGACCGACGCCGCTCTGGAGCCCCCGGGTCCCCGCGTGATGAGATGGTTCCCGCCGGCGTCGGGGCCGTTCGTCGTTCGGCAGCACCGTCGGGACGAGGAGGTCGTCATGGTCGAGGAGAACCCGCGCATCGGTCCGGTGGAGCGGGCGACCGGGCGCACGTGGGACGACTGGCTCCGCTTCATGGACGCACGCGGCGCTGCGGACCTCGACCACGGGCAGATCGCGGCTGCCGTCCACGCCGAGCTCGAGGGGACGACGGAGTCGGCCGGGTGGTGGGCCCAGTCCGTCGCCGTCGCGTACGAGCAGCACATCGGTCGCCGCGTACGCGGACAGCGCGCCGACGGGACGTTCGAGGTGAGCGTGAGCCGGGCGACGCCGCTCGCGATGGCCGAGCTCATGGAGCGCTGGGCGGCGTTCGCGGCGGCCGACGGCGCGGTCCGGAGCCTCGTCACCGGCGAGCCGCGGGTGAGTGGGACGGGCCGGCGGATGACGTGGCGCGCGGCGGCGCACGACGGGTCCGCCGTCGCCGTCACGAGCGAGCCCAAGAAGAACGGGACCGCCTCGCTCGTCGCGACGCAGACCAAGGTGGCGACGCCCGCGGCGAACGAGGAGGCCCGGGCGTGGTGGACGGCGACGGTCGCGCGTTTCCTCGGGGGCGTCTGACCGGTCAGGTGCCGTCGGTGCGCGGCTTCTTCGCCGTCACCTTGTAGACGACGCCGGACTTGTCGTACGTGGTCCACTCTCCGACGGGCTCGCCCGCCTCGAACCACCCGGAGCGCATCGTCGTCCCGTCCCTGCGGAACCACTCCCAGTATCCGTGCGCCTCGCCGTCGCGGGTCTGGCCCCGCGCCCAGACGGTCCCGTCCCGGTGGCGCTGGACGTGTTCCTCGTCCGCGGATCCTGGTCCTGCGACGTGTGCCATTACCGCTCCTTTGCGGCCGGGTGCCCGAGCCTAGAGCTCCGGCCCACGTCCCACAAGCACGACGCCCCTGCGCCGACCTCGGCGGCAGCCTCCGCACTCCTGCGCCCCCGACCGCTTGTAGCGTTGGTCCGGTCACCAACGACGGAGGACCGATGCCCGCACCGGAGCCCGCGCTCATCCCCGCCCCTGACCGCCTCGACCTCACCGCGGGGGCGCCGTTCGTCCTCGGCGGGGGTACACGCGTCCTCGTGGCCGACGAGGACGACGCCGCGTGGGCCGTGGGCGAGCACCTCGCCGCGGGTCTGGCGGCGGCGGCGGTCACCCCGCACGTCGTCACGGTGGACGACGGGGCGCCGGGTGCCATCGTCCTCGCCCTCGTCGCCGCCCCCGCCGGTGATGACGCGGGCTCGGCGCCGGTGCCCGCCGAGGCGTACTCCGTCACGGTGGACGCCGAGCGAGTCCGGATCGAGGCGGCGGACGCCGTCGGGCTCTTTCGCGGCGTCACCACGCTGCTCCAGCTCCTCGACGGCTCGACCCTGCCCGCCGGGCGGGTCGTCGACGCCCCGCGCTACGCCTGGCGCGGTCTCATGGTCGACGTCACGCGCCACTGGTTCGGGCCGGAGATCCTGCGCGAGGTCGTCGACCTCATGGCCGCCTACAAGCTCAACGTCCTGCACCTCCATCTCACGGACGACCAGGGCTGGCGCCTCGAGATCGCCTCCCGCCCCCGCCTCACCGAGGTCTCGGGCCGTACCCAGGTGGGCGGGGAGGGCGGCGGGTTCCTCACGGCGCAGGACTACGCCGAGCTCGTCGCGTACGCGGCCTCCCGGCACGTGACGGTGGTCCCCGAGATCGACACCCCCGGCCACACGAACGCCGCGCTGCACGCGTACGGCGAGCTCACACCGTCGGGGGAGCCGCGGGACGTCTACGCCGGGACCGACGTCGGGCACTCCCACATCAGCCTCACCGAGCCGGCGACGCGTGGCTTCCTCGAGGACGTGCTCGGCGAGGTCTGCACCCTCACCCCCGGCCCGTACGTCCACATGGGCGGGGACGAGGTCCCCACCCTCAGCGCCGAGGACTACCGCGCCGTCGTCGAGGCCACCGCGGGGATCATCGCCGACGGCGGCAAGACGCCCGTCGTGTGGCAGGAGGCGGCGATCGCCGACCTCCCCGCCGGAGCGCTCGTCCAGCTCTGGGACCCGGGCATGGCGACGGCTGGCGTGCTCGCCGCCGCCGCGCGCGGCCACGACGTCATCCTCTCCCCGGCCAAGCACGTCTACCTCGACCTCAAGTACGAGCCGGGTTTCCCGCTCGGGCTCGACTGGGCCGGGCACGTCGACGTCCGCGAGTCCTACGCGTGGGACCCGGCCACGTACCTCGCCGACCTCGACCCGGCGCGGGTGCGCGGCGTCGAGGCCGCCCTGTGGACCGAGACCGTGACGACGCGCGACGAGCTGCTCACCATGCTCCTGCCCCGGCTGGCCGCCGTGGCAGAGGTCGCGTGGAGCGCCCAGGAGCGCCGCTCCTTCGACTCCCTGCGCGAGCGCGTCGCCGCGCACGGGCCTCGGTGGGCCGCCGCCGGCCTGGCATACCACCCCTCGAGCCAGGTCGAGTGGGCGGACTGACCGGACCCAGGACGGGCCGCGCCCCTCGCCTGGGCGGTCGCACGGCAGGCGGGCGGACCGGCGTCAGACCCAGCTCGGCAGCCACATCCGGGTGCGCCAGCTGTCGTAGGGGATGGTCTGCCCGGTCCACACGGGCCAGAAGAAGATCGACGCGGCCGCCGCGAGGACGACGACGACGGCGAGCACGACGAGGCCGCGCTTGGTCAGGACCGCCGTGCCGGCCACCTCGGTGAGCCAGCGCCGCGCGCGGTCGAGGCGCGTCGCCGGGACGTCCACGGTGGCCGGCGTGGCGCCGGCGGGCGGGACGGGCACGGAGCCGTCGGCCGGGACGAGGGCCTCGGCGGGGACGGCGGCGTCGCCCCCGGGCCCGGCTCCGTCGCTCTCCGCCGACGTCGCGCCGGCGTCCCCGCTACCGCCGTCGCCCGGCGCTACCGGCGCCCGGGCGGCGTCATCGTCGGCGGACCCGGCGCCCTTCCGCCATCTCCGGTGCGCCGCCGGGCCAGGCCCGTGCAGGGGCGGCAGCATCCCGGTCGCCCACGCGAGCGCGAAGACGAGCGCGAGGACGACGAACGGCACGAGCGCGATGGCGTAGAACGTGAAGATCGTGCGGTGCACGTAGGCGAACCACGGGAAGTACGTCGCGGCGTAGCCGGCGAGGATCGCCCAGGCGCGCCAGTCGCGACGCCGCACCGCGGCCCACAGGACGACGAGGAGCGCGAGCGCGCCGAGCCACCAGATGACGGGGTTGCCGACGGAGGAGATCGCCTGCACGCAACGCTCGGCGGCGCACGTCTCGCCGGCCGGGGTCTCCCCCTCCCAGAAGAGGGAGGTCGGGCGCCACTGGATGATCCAGCCCGCCGGGTGGGCCTCGTAGGAGTGCTCGCTGTCGAGGCCGTTGTGGAAGTCCCACATCCGCAGGTGGTACTCCCACCACGAGTTGAGAGCGTCGGGCAGGTAGGAGCGGACGACCTCGCCCTTCGCGGCCACCTCGTCCGCGGCCCACTGCCGCAGGTACGCCCCGGGGGAGGCGAACCACGACCACCAGCCCGCCAGGTAGGTGAGGGCCGCGACGGGGACGAGGGAGAAGAACGCCGGGAAGCCGCCGCGGAACACCCCGCCGCCGAACCACAGCCGGACACCGACCGCGCGCCGGGCGCAGATGTCCCACACGAGCACGAGGATGCCGAAGACGGCGAGGGCGTAGATCCCGGACCACTTGACGCCGCAGGCCAGGCCGAGGAGCACACCGGCAACGACGAGCCACCACCGGATGCCGGTGCTCGGGCCCCACGGGTCGGAGAACTTGCCGTCCCCGCGCCCGGCGAGGTCGGCGGCGACGCGGTCGGCGAGGATCCGGCGGGTGCGCTCGCGGTCGCGGAGGACCGCACCGAACCCGGCGACGACGAAGAACATGACGAAGACGTCGAGGAGCCCGATCCGGGACTCGGTGAGGTGCATGCCGTCGATGGCGAGGAGGAACCCGGCCGCGGTGCCCAGGAGCGTCGAGCCGAAGAGCCGGCGCGCGATGCGGGCGATCATGAGGACGCTGAGCGCCCCGAAGATCGCCGCCGAGAGCCGCCAGCCCGCGCCGTTGTCCGCGCCGGCGACCCGCAGGCCGAGCGCGATGAGCCACTTGCCAACGTGCGGGTGGACGACGTAGTCCGCCTCCGTGCTGAGGTCGGAGAAGTCGCCCTCGCGGAACCGGTCGTTGACGTCCTCCCCGGGCCAGTCGCCCTCGTACCCGAGCGTCATGAGCGAGTACGCCTGCTTGACGTAGTACGTCTCGTCGAACATGAGGCGCGTCGGGTGGTTGAGGTTGACGAGGCGCAGGACCGCCGCGAGGACGGCGACGACGATCGGGCCGACCCAGCCCCAGAGCCGGTCGGTGGGGCCCTCGCGCAGGAGCCGGTCACGCAGGTCGCGGGCGATGTCCGTCCTGCTCCGGGTCTCCGTGCGGACGGGGGTGTCGTCGGCGGCGGCGGGCGTCGGTCCCGCCGGCGTGCCCGCCGTCGCGGCCGCGCCCGTCGCACCCACGCCCGTCGCGCCCGCCGCGGGCGCGGCGACGGGCGCGCCGTCGTCGTCGCGCGGGATGCTCGTGGGGTCCTCGGGGTGACCCGGGACGGGACGCTCGACGGCGTGACGGGGCGCACTCACGTCGGTGAGTGTAGGTGCTCCCCTTCCGCGGCGGGCATGCCCCCTCGGCCGTGCGACACACTGAGGCGGTGACGTCCTACGCGAGCGACGAGACCGACCTCCCCGCCACGCCCGACGGCGTGAGCGCCGGCCCCGGCGACGAGACGGCCGCCGGCACCGGGGACGGCGCGGCCGTGGACGCTGACCTCGACGCGGCGGGCGAGGGCGTGCCGGCGCGGGCGAGCGAGTCCGGCGGCGGGCGGATCCTCCTCGCCGCGACCCCGATCGGGGACGTCGAGGACGCGCCCCCACGGCTGCGGCGGCTGCTCGCGGAGGCGGACGTCGTCGCCGCCGAGGACACGCGCCGGACCCTCGCGCTGGCCACCCGGCTCGGGATCCGCGTGCCGGGCAAGCTCGTCAGCTACCACGAGCACAACGAGCGGGAGCGGGCGCCCCGGCTCGTCGAGGCGGCGCGCGGCGGCGCCACGGTGCTCGTCGTCTCCGACGCCGGGATGCCGGCCGTCTCCGACCCGGGGTACCGCCTCGTGCGGGCCGCCATCGACGGGGGCGTGCCGGTGAGCGTGCTGCCCGGCCCGAGCGCGGTCCTCACGGCGCTCGCGATCTCGGGCCTGGCCACGGACCGCTTCTGCTTCGAGGGCTTCCTCCCGCGCAAGCCAGGCGAGCGGGACCGCGCCCTGCGCGCGCTCGCGGCCGAGCCGCGCACGATGGTCTTCTTCGAGTCGACCCACCGGCTCGCCGTCACGCTCGAGGCGATGGCAGCAGCGTTCGGGGCGGAACGGCCGGCGGCGGTGTGCCGCGAGCTGACCAAGACCTACGAGGAGGTCCGCCGCGGGCCGCTCGCCGAGCTCGCGTCCTGGGCCGCCGGCGGTGTGCGCGGGGAGATCACGGTCGTCGTGGCCGGGATGCCCGTGGGGGCCGCGCGCGTCGAGGACCACGTCGCCGAGGTCCGCGCGCGCGCCGACGCGGGGGAGCGGCTCAAGGACGCCGCGGCTGCCGTCGCCGAGGCGACCGGACTGAGCAAGCGCGACCTCTACGAGGCGGCGCTCGCGGCGCGCTGAGCACGGCGGTCCGGCCCTGCCCCTCGACACGCGCCGTGCCACTGGTAGACCAGGCGCACCGCGCGTGTCGACGCGCACGGACGTCGCTCGCGGCCCGCCACCGGCGTTGCACCTGCCGCCGCCGCTGCACCGCCGCTCGGGCGGGCCCGCGACTCAGACGGCGGAGGACTCGATGAGCTCGACGCCCGCGGCCGTCATCGCTCGCCGGGCGGAGGCGCCCTGGTCCGGGGAGACGGGCACGGTGAGGTCGCTCAGCACCCGGGTCCGCAAGCCGAGGCGCCGCGCGTCGAGCGCCGTGTCCTTGACGCAGTGCGACTCGGCGATGCCGACGACGTCGACCGCCTCCACCCCGGCGGCGGCGAGGATCTCGGCGAGCGTGCGCCCGCCGTCGTCGGTGCCCTCGAACCCGGAGTAGGCGGCGGCGTACTGGCCCTTCTTCACGCTCGCGTCGGGCGCGAGGTCCGCCAGGGCCGGGTGCAGCTCGGCCTCGGCGGTGCCGGCGACGCCGTGCGGCGGCCACGTGTCGACGAAGTCGGGGACGTCGGGCGCGACCGCGAAGTGCCGCCCCGGCTCGATGTGCCAGTCCTGGGTGGTGACGACGAGGTCGTAGTCCCGCCGGCGCGCGGCCACGAAGGCGGCGACGCCGCGGGCGACGTCATGGCCCCCGGCCACGCCGAGGGCGCCGCCCTCGCAGAACGTCGGCTGGACGTCGACGACGAGCAGCGCACGGCCGGTAGGAAGGGACTCGGTGGTCATAATTCCTCCTGCGTCGAGGGCGAGAGCGCCCGCCGGTGCCCGAGCCGCGTGCCGGCCGCGTCGATGAGGACGACGAGGAGCAGGCCGCCGGCGGCGAGCGCCACGGGTACGAGGACGGGGGCGCCCCCTGCGGGCAGCGCGAGCTCGGTCGTCTCAAGGCCCCCCGGCCACGGCCACAGGATACGGAGAGAGCCCACCATGAGGCCGATGAGCGCGGCCAGGACGACGTCGTGGTGGTGGAGCAGGAGCCAGGACAGGAGCGTGGAGAACGAGGCGAGACCGACGGCGGCCCCGAGGACGAACAGCCCGAGCACGAGCAGGTCGCGCTCGTTGACCGCCCCGAGCACCTCCGCGTACATGCCGAGGAGCACGAGGATGAAGGACCCGCTGATGCCGGGCAGGATCATCGCGCAGATCGCGACGGCGCCCGCCGCGAAGAACATCCACGCGGGCCGGGTGACCGCCTCGGCCCCGTGGTCCCCGGTCCCGCTCTGCAGCCCGACGAGGACGAAGAGGAGCGCGGCGGCGACCGCGGCGACGGCAGCGGTGCGCCACGTCCGCCGGCGCACGAGGCGCCACGAGATGACGATGGCCCCGACGATGAGCCCGAAGAAGAGACCGGCGGCCGCCTGCGGGTGCTCCTCGAGCACACGTTCCAGCGCGGCGGACAGGAGCGCGACGGCGAGGAGGATGCCGGCGAGGAGGCTGAGGAGCCACACCCACGGGATCCCGCGCAGCTGGTTGCGCGCCCCGGCGAGGTCGCGCCGCGCGAGGGCGCCGAGGACGCCGGCTCCGGCACGGATGGCGGCGACGAGCCGCTCGTAGATGCCGAGCACGAGCGCGACGGTCCCGCCGGAGACGCCCGGGACGATGTCCGCGGCGCCCATGACGAACCCGCGGATGACCTGGAGGACCGGTTGCTGGAGGTGCACGGGCCGACGCTAGCCCAGCCGCGTCTCCCGGCACGAACAGCGGCCGGTGCGTGCGACCCCTGGGCGTCCGGCCGCTGCAGTCCTATGCTCAGGGGAACGGATACCAAAGGTGGTGTGCGATGAGGAACGCAGCTCGTCCCAAGACCGACCGGGCGGCCGCGCCCAGCCCGGGATGGGTCATGGACGGGATCGTCACAGAGCTCGAGGTCGCCGGCGGCGTCGTCGTCGGGGACGACGGCTCGGCGTGCGCGGAGGTGGCCGTCCGGTACGCGTTCGAGGAGGCGGCCCGGCGGGGCGCACCGGTGCACGTCGTGCGGTCGTGGACCATCCCGACGGGCGTGCGCCCGGACGACGTGCCCTTCGGCACGACCCCGTCGATCGTCGAGCTCCAGGACGGGACACTCGCCGAGACCGAGCGGCGTATCGCCGACCTGCGCGCCGAGCTCCCGGGCGTCGAGGCGCACGCCCACGCCGTCCACGGGCGCGCGGACCACGTCCTCGTCGGCGCCGCCCGGGGTGCCGACGTCCTCGTCGTCGGCTCGCGGGGGCGCGGGCGGGTGGCGTCGGCGCTGCTGGGTTCCGTGGCGACCGCGTGCATGCGCCACAGCACGGTGCCCGTCGTCGTCGTGCGCTGACCCTGCGTCGCCGGACCTCCCGGCCGCGTACAGCTAGGCCGGGGGGCGCGAGGGTGCCAGCGGCCACGCCTGCCACGGGGTGAGGTCGCTGCGCGCGTCGCCCCAGCGGGCGACGAGGACGGTCGCATCGTCCTGGAGCACGTGGCGCTGGTGCTCGAGGACGTTGCGCATGAGACGACGGACGAGCTCGGGGGGAGGGTGCCCCGCGCCGGCCTCCCGCTCGAGGAAGTCCTCGAACCGGTCGAGACCGAAGAACGTCCCCTCGTGGTCGCGCGCCTCGGTCACCCCGTCGGTGTAGAGGATGACCCAGTCCCCGGGCTCGAGGTCCTCCTCGCCCACGCTGATCGTCCGTGCCGGCATGCCGAACACCGAGCGGCGGCCCTCCTTGAGGGCCTTGACCACCTTGCCGCGGCGCACGACGAGGGGGTACGGGTGGCCCGCGCCGATGTAGCGCAGCCGGCCGGAGTCAAGATCGAGCTCCGCGAGCAGCGCAGTGACCATCCGGCCCTCCGCCAGGCCGTCCCCGCCGACGACGGCGTCGATCGCCATCGCCTGGTCGAACAGCGTGCCACCGTTGCGGCGGGCGCTGCGGTAGGCGGACATCGCCATGGCCGCGACGAGGCCGGAGCCGAGCGAGTGGCCGGCGGCGTCGAAGATGGCGAGGTGCGCCGTCGTGGCCGAGAGCGCGTAGTCGAAGGCGTCTCCGCCGACGGCGTCGCTCGGCGCGACGGCACCGGTGACGACGATCTTGTCGGTCCCCGCCGTCAGGGGTGGCAGGAGCTGCCAGACGAGCTCGGCGGCAGGCGTGCGAGGCCGCGTGCGGCGGACGGCGTCGAGCGCGTCGCCGTAGTTCGTCGTGATGGTGACGAGGTGGCCGATGATCGCCGCGACCCACGTGAGATGCCCGGCGAGGAGCGGGTCGTCGAGATCGGCCGGGTCGTCGAGGAGCACCTCCATGGCGCCGAGCCGCTCGACGCCGTCGACGATCGGCACCCACAGGCGTGCCTCGCCGTCCCCGGTCGCGGGGACCATCTCGAGCTGGCGGTACGCGCGCCCGGCGACGGACGTGTCCAGCCCCATGACCGTGCGGGCGGGGGCCTGCGGGCCCGGCACGGCGTGCAGCCCCTCCTGGTCGTAGTCGGCGAGGTAGAGGGTGAGTCGCACGCCCAGCGCCTCGCCCGCCGCGGCGGTCACCGCCGCGATCCGGCCCGGTTCCGCGAGGTGCATGCCCTCGAGGACCGCGAGGACGGCGGCGAGCGGCCCGGTCAGCGGGCGGGGGTCACGCATGACCCGGCTGAACGGGACCGCCCGGGGGCCGTGGTCACCCACGGCCTCGTTGAGGGCCTGGGCGAGGAGGTCACGGTCGAGGGCGGGCAGCGTCGTCAGTCCGCTGACGTAGGCGTCGACCTTGAGCGGCCCCAGGCCGCCGCCGAGGGCGAAGTACCGACGCCACAGCGAGTCCACCGTCATGCCCGAGTGCGAGAGGACACGGTGCACGGCGCTCAGCTGGGCGCGCTCGCGCTCCTCGGCTGCCCCGTGCTCGGGCGTCATCGGCGCGGCCGCCCCGTCGAGCGCACGACGGACAGCGCCACGTCGCGCACGGTCCGGTGCTCGCGGCTCGCGAGGCCCAGCAGCATGGCGAACGCGTCCTCCTCGCCCAGGCCCTCCTTCGCCATGAGCACCCCCTTGGCGACGTTGATGGAGTCGCGGGCGCGGAGTGCGTCCTTGAGCTCGTCCGACATGCGGCGCGCGTCCTCGGCCGAGCGGACGTTCGCGACGAGCACGGCCGCCTGCGCGGCGAACATGGTGAGGAGGTGCTCGCTTCGGGCGTCGAACGCGTCGGGCTCGGTGGAGTAGACCTTGATCGCCCCGAGCGCCTCGTCACCGGCGACGAGTCCCGCGCTCAGGCAGGAGCGGATACCGGTCCCCGCCACGCCCTGCGACCAGCGCGGCCAGCGCCGCTCGGCACGGACGTCGTCGACGCGGACCGTGCGGCGTTCCTGCCAGGCGTCGAGGCAGGGACCCTCCTCGAGGTCGTACTGGAGGGCGTCCGCCACCTCGACGAGCCGGTCCGTCGCGGCGGTGGTCGTCCGCTCGCCGCTCACGTCGAGGAGCGTGACACCGGACCCGACGGCGCTGGGCGTCACCTCGACCGCGAGGGACGTCACGAGGCGGAGCGCGCTCCCCACGGTCTCCTCGCTGAGGAGGAGGCCCGACATACGGGCGTAGACGACGGCGAGCTCGTCGGCGAGCGGAAGTGCCTGGGTCACGGCCGGTCTCTCCTCTGGGATCACCCGGAGTCCAGGGGGAGGATCTCGAGGCTCGTGCCGGCGGCCGGGCACTCCGGTGCACCTGCTCCCACCGTACGCGCGCCCGGCGCTCCACGGGGGGTCTGCGCGCCCCGAGAACGGACGCCTCGCCGGGGCGGCGCGCCGACGTCACTAGGCTGAGCCCATGACGCGCATCCTCTCGGCCGTGGCCTGGCCCTACGCCAACGGTCCCCGCCACATCGGTCACGTCGCCGGCTTCGGCGTCCCCTCCGACGTCTTCAGCCGCTACATGCGCATGGCGGGCCACGACGTCCTCATGGTCTCCGGCACGGACGAGCACGGGACCCCGATCCTCGTCGCCGCCGACGCGGCCGGGGTGAGCGCGCGCGACCTCGCGGACGAGAACAACCGGCTCATCGTCGAGGACCTCGTGGCGCTCGGCCTGTCCTACGACCTCTTCACGCGCACGACGACGCGCAACCACTACGCCGTCGTCCAGGAGATGTTCCGAGCCGTCCACGCCAACGGGTACATGGTCGAGCAGACGACCCAGGGCGCGATCTCGCCGTCGACGGGGCGCACCCTGCCGGACCGCTACATCGAGGGCACCTGCCCGATCTGCGGGTACACCGACGCGCGCGGGGACCAGTGCGACAACTGCGGCAACCAGCTCGACGCGACCGACCTCAAGGACCCGCGCTCGAAGATCAACGGCGAGACGCCGGAGTTCGTCCAGACGCAGCACTTCTTCCTCGACCTGCCCGCGCTCGCGGACGCGCTCGGCGCGTGGCTCGACGAGCGGGAGGCCTCGGGCACGTGGCGCCCGAACGTCATCCGCTTCAGCCAGAACATCCTCGCCGACATCAAGCCGCGGGCGATGACCCGGGACATCGACTGGGGTATCCCCGTCCCGCTCGAGGGGTGGCGCGAGCAGCCGACGAAGCGGCTGTACGTGTGGTTCGACGCCGTCGTCGGCTACCTGTCCGCCTCGGTCGAGTGGGCGCGACGCACCGGGGACCCGGAGGCGTGGCGGACGTGGTGGAACGACCCCGAGGCCCTGTCCTACTACTTCATGGGCAAGGACAACATCGTCTTCCACTCCCAGATCTGGCCCGCCGAGCTCCTCGCGCAGAACGGCGAGGGGGCGCGCGGGGGCGAGCCGGGCACCTACGGCACGCTCAACCTGCCCACCGAGGTGGTGAGCTCGGAGTTCCTCACGATGGAGGGCAAGCAGTTCTCCTCCTCGCGAGGCGTCGTCATCTACGTCCGGGACGTCCTCGAGCGGTACCAGCCGGACGCCCTGCGGTACTTCATCTCCGCCGCCGGGCCGGAGAACCAGGACAGCGACTTCACGTGGGCCGAGTTCGTCCGCCGGACCAACGGTGAGCTCGTCGCGGGCTGGGGCAACCTCGTCAACCGGACCGCCTCGATGATCCACAAGAACTTCGGCGAGATCCCCCCGGCCGGTGCGCTCACCGAGGTGGACGAGACGCTCCTCGCCCACGTCACAGCCGGCTTCGGGACGGTGGGGGACCTCATCGGCCGCCACCGTCAGCGGGCCGCGCTCGCCGAGGTCATGCGCCTCGTGGGGGAGACGAACAAGTACGTCACGGACACCGAGCCGTACCGCCTCAAGGCCCCCGAGGAGCGAGCGCGCCTCGGCACGATCCTCCACGTCATCGCGCAGGCCACGAGCGACCTCAACGTCATGCTCAGCCCGTTCCTCCCGCACAGCGCGAACAAGGTGGACGCGGCGCTCGGCGGCACCGGCGACGTCGCGCCCATGCCGCGGCTCGAGGAGGTCGAGGACCTCGACGGCGGCCCCGGCTACCCGGTCATCACCGGCGACTACTCGGCGGCGCCCGCGTGGGCGTCGCGGCCCGTGCGCGTGGGGTCCGCGGTCGCCAAGCCGAGCCCGATCTTCACCAAGCTCGACGACGACGTCGTCGCCAGCGAGCTCGCGCGCCTCGCCGACCGGAAGTGACGCCCGCGTGAGCAGGCGCGAGCGCGGCTGGCCGCCGCTGCCCGAACCGCTGCCCGGGACCGTCGTCGACAACCACACCCACTTCCCGGTGGGAGTCGACGACGACCCGGGCGTCCGTGACGAGGTCCCGCTCAGCATCGCCGCGCAGCTCGAGCGCGCCGCGGGCGTCGGCGTGACGCGGATGCTCCAGGTGGGCTGCGACCTCGACACGGCCGGGCCGAGCGTCGACCTCGCCCGCGCCCACCCGCCTGTCGCGGCCGCCGTCGCCATCCACCCGAACGAGGCGCCCCTGCACGCGGGGGTCCGCGAGATCGCCCCCGACGGCCTCGACCCGGACGTGCGCCCGCGTCACGACGTGCCGCTCGACGAGGCGATCGCCCGCATCGCCGAGCTCGCGCGCGACGACCGCGTGCGCGCCGTCGGCGAGACCGGCCTCGACCACTTCCGCTCGGGGGAGCGGGGCCGCGTGGCGCAGCGGGACTCCTTCCGCGCGCACATCGCCCTCGCCAAGGAGCTGGGCCTGCCGCTGCAGATCCACGACCGTGACGCGCACGACGACGTCGTCGCGGTCCTGCGCGCCGACGGTGCCCCCGAGCGCACGGTCTTCCACTGCTTCTCCGGCGACGCCGGGCTCGCGGAGGTCTGCGCCGAGCACGGGTGGTTCGCCTCCTTCGCCGGCCCGGTGACGTTCAAGGCGAACGACGCGCTCCGGACGGCCCTGCGTGCCCTGCCGCTCGAGCTCGTCCTCGTCGAGACCGACGCGCCCTACCTCACCGCCCACCCCTACCGCGGCCGGCCGAACGCGCCCTACCTCCTGCCGATGACGGTCCGCTTCATGGCGGCCGAGCTCGACGTCGACCTGCGTGCCCTGTGCGAGCGGCTCACCGCCACGACGGACGCGGTCTACGGCGCCTGGTAGGGGCCGGAGCCCCGGGAGAAGGGCGCCGGGTCTTCCATCCGCCGCTCGTTCCTCGCGGCTCCCGCCAGGCCCGCCACGACCCGGCGCCCTTTCTCCCGGGCCTCCTCCGTCCGTCGGAACCCCGGGAGAAGGGCGCCGGGGCAATATTGCGGGCGAAAGGGCTGGTCACGCGCGCATTTCCGGGTGCAGGGCGACGGCAGGCACTTGGGAAGAGATCACGAATCGGTTACGGTCAGGCGCAGGTCAGTCACACCCGCCGGTCCGGACCCTCCACCCCGGCGGGTGCCCTCCACCAGACAGGACCAGCCCGTGCCCGACTCAACTCGGCGCGGTCGGCATCGCGATGCCGGTCGCACCGCCGCTCCGCGACCTGCATTCGTGGTCCGGCGCACCGTCCACGCCCTCGTGCTCGTCGCCGTCGTCGGTGGCACCGCCACGTTCACCAGCGCGCAGGCCGGGAACGCGCAGCTGCTGAGCACGGACGAGGCGTCGGCGCTCCCGCGGCACAGCACTGCCGCGCTCGCCTCGCGCTTCGAGGCCCGCGCCCCGCTCGCCGAGCTCCGCTCCGTCCGCGTCCTCGTCGACGACGAGACGCACGAGCTGCAGACCTCCGCCGCGCGCGTCCACGAGGTCCTCGCCGAGGCGGGGATCGTCGTCGGCGCGGACGACCACGTCTCGGTCCCGCTCGGCGACCCGGTCGAGGACGGCATGACGGTGACGATCACGCGCGTCGTCACGAGCGAGGTCCAGGAGACGACGACCGACCCCTTCACCACCGTCGAGCAGGAGGACCCCAACCTTCCCGAGGGGGAGCGGGCGATCCTCACCGAGGGCGTCGACGGCGTCGAGACCGTCACCTACCGCGTGCGCACAGCCGGGGACGAGGAGCTCGACCGCGAGCTGCTCGCGCGCGTCGTCGTGAGCGAGCGCGTCGACGAGGTCGTCGTCATCGGGACGGCCGAGGCGCCCGTGCTCGTCGAGGCCGCGCCGCAGCCGCCGGAACAGACGCAGGCGCAGGCGCAGGCCAGCGAGCCCGCCGTGGCAACCGCTGCCCCCGTCGTCCCCGCGTACGAGGGCGACCCGCGCGCACTGGGGGCCGAGCTCGCCGCCGCCCGCGGCTGGAGCGGGGAGCAGTTCTCCTGCCTCGACCGGCTGTGGCAGCGCGAGTCCAACTGGAACCCGACGGCGCAGAACCCCAGCTCGGGCGCCTACGGCATCCCGCAGTCGCTGCCTGCCTCGAAGATGGCCTCTGTCGGTGCGGACTGGCGCACGAACCCCGCGACGCAGATCAGGTGGGGGCTCGACTACATCGGTGGCCGGTACGGCACGCCGTGCGGCGCCTGGGCTCACTCGGAGCGCGTCGGCTGGTACTGAGCGACCGTCGTGAGTGACGTCACGTAGACCGCCTGGTAACGGAACGGTTACAGTTCCGGAGCGGCCCGCAGCGTGGCCGCGGTGGCGAGGCCTCTCGGGTCCGCGACCGGACAGCCGGATCAGACCTTCGATCCCCCCTCGTCTAGAGGTCGTGCGAGCACGCACGGGTGGGATGGCGTCTGTGCCCGGGTCCCCCCGATCCAAGGACATCCGTGAGCTCTCACAGCGCCCTGCCCGAGCACGCCCCTGACAGCACGGTCCCCGCCCCCGAGGCAACCGGGCCCGGCGCCGCCGCCGGCCCCGCGCGCTCCTCGCGCGGCCGCCGCCTCGGGATCGGTGCAGCCCTCCTCGCCCTCCCCGTCCTCGCCGGTGGTGGTATCGCCACCGCCGCCGCGCACAAGAGCGTCGAGCTCGACATCGACGGGCAGACCCGCACGGTCGCCACGTTCGCGGGCTCCGTCGAGGGTGTGCTCGCCCAGCAGGGCGTCGAGGTCGGCGAGCACGACCTCCTCGCCCCCGCCGCCGACGAGGCCCTGCGTGAGGGCGCGGAGATCGTCGTGCGCCACGCCACGCAGATCGAGGTGCAGGTCGACGGCGAGACGCGCGGCGTGTGGACCACCGCACCGACCACCGGCGAGGCCCTCGCGAGCATCGGCGAGGCCGGCCGCCAGGTCACCGTCGCCGCCTCCCGCTCGCTCGACGGCGCCCGTCAGGCGCTCGACCTCCCGCTCGTCGCCGACGGCGTGGTCCAGGTCACCGTCGACGGCGAGGTCCTCACGGTCGACATGGACGGGGAGGCGTACCTCGCCGATGTCCTCGCCCAGGCCGGAATCACCGTCGGCAAGCTCGACCACGTCGTCGTCGGGGCGGCGTCGGACGGCACGCCCGAGGTGACGGTCACCCGCGTCGCGCACATGCTCCGCGCCACCACCGAGCCGGTGCCGTTCGCCACGACCGAGCGCCCCGACGACACCCTCTACGTCGGTGAGCGCCGCGTCGTCCAGGCAGGCCAGGAGGGCGTCCTCACCCGCGTCCAGGCCGCACGCCTCGTCGACGGCACGGAGCGGGCCGGTGCGCCCGCCGACGGCGTCGTCACCACCGCGCCGGTCGAGCAGGTCGTCGCGGTCGGCACGAAGGAGCGCCCCGTCGCGCCCCGCCCCGCCCCCGCACCGGCTCCCGCCGCGTCGGGATCGAGCGGCTCGTCCGGTGCCGCCGCGCCCGCGCCCGCGCCCGCCCAGGCTGCCCCGGCGCCCGCGACCGGAGACGTGTGGGGCCGCCTCGCCCAGTGCGAGTCCGGCGGCAACCCCTCGATCGTCAGCGCCAACGGGCTCTACCACGGGCTGTACCAGTTCTCGGTCGCCACGTGGCGCGCCGTGGGCGGCTCAGGGCTGCCCTCGCAGGCCTCGCCCGCGGAGCAGACCCAGCGCGCCCAGGCGCTCCAGGCCCGCTCGGGCTGGGGCCAGTGGCCCGCGTGCTCGGCCAAGCTCGGCCTGCGCTGAGCCCCGCACCGCACCGCCCGACGGCGCGCGTCTCCCCCACGGGGACGCGCGCCGTCGCGCGTGGTCGTTCCGGTGGCGTCGCTCTCGGCCCGACCGACCCGCCTGGGGTGGACGCTTCCTGCCCGGCCCGACCGGTCGCGGTGGCCGCCGCCTGCCGTGCCCGACCGGTCGCGGTGAACGGACACCGCCGGCGATGGTTAGGCTCGCTGGCGTGACTTCCGAGACCCCTGGGCGCACCGGCGGCGCGTCCGCGCTGCTCGGGCCGAGCGACGTGCGCGCCCTCGCCGACGAGCTCGGCGTCCGACCCACGAAGACGCTCGGGCAGAACTTCGTCGTCGACGGCGGGACGGTGCGCCGCATCGTGCGCACGGCGGGCATCACCGCCGGCGACGTCGTCGTCGAGGTCGGGCCGGGCCTCGGCTCGCTCACCCTCGCGCTGCTCGAGACGGGCGCGCGCGTCCTCGCCGTCGAGATCGACCCGGTGCTCGCCGAGGCGCTCCCGCGCACGGTCGCCGCGCGGATGCCCGAGGCGTCCGAGCGACTGGCTGTCCTCAACGCCGACGCCCTCGACGTCCACGAGCTGCCCACTCTCGCCGACGGCGAGCCCCTGCGCCCCGACGCGCTCGTGGCGAACCTGCCGTACAACGTCGCGGTGCCGGTGCTCCTCACGATGCTCGAGCGGCTCCCGAGCCTGCGCCACGCACTCGTCATGGTCCAGGCGGAGGTGGCCGACCGGCTCGCCGCACCGCCCGGGTCCCGCACCTACGGCATCCCCTCGGCCAAGGCCGCCTGGTACGCCGCGACGACGCGTTCGAGCACGATCGCCCGCACGGTCTTCTGGCCGGTGCCCAACGTCGACTCCGCCCTCGTGCGCCTCGTGCGTCGCGACCCGCCGCCGACCGGCGCCTCCCGCGCGGAGGTGTTCGCCGTCGTCGACGCCGCGTTCAGCCAGCGCCGCAAGACGCTGCGCTCCGCGCTCGCCGGCTGGGCCGGGTCCCCCGTGCGAGCCGAGGCGGCGCTGCGCGGGGCCGGGATCGACCCGACGCTGCGGGGGGAGCGCCTCGGCATCGCCGACTTCGCGCGCATCGCGGAGCACCGGAGCGACGCGTGAAGCCGGGCGCGGGCCACTCGGTCCACGTCCGTGCGCCGGGGAAGATCAACCTCGCGCTGCGGGTCGGCGCGCGCGAGGCCAGCGGGTACCACCCGCTCGCCACCGTCTTCCAGGCCGTCTCCCTCTTCGAGGACGTCATCGCCAGCCCCGCCGACGGCGTCACGGTCACCGTCGAGGGGCGCGGAGCCGACCGTGTGCCGACGGGGCTGTCGAACCTCGCCGTCCGCGCCGCGGACCTCCTCCGGGAGGTGACCGCCACGGGTGCCGGTGCCGCTCTGCGTATCGTCAAGCAGGTGCCCGTCGCGGGCGGCATGGCCGGCGGTTCCGCCGACGCCGCCGCCGCGCTCCTCGCGTGCGACCAGCTGTGGGGGACGGGCCTGGCCCGAGCCGAGCTCGTCGAGCTCGCCGCGGAGCTCGGTGCCGACGTCCCCTTCGCGCTCACCGGCCTCACCGCGGTGGGCACGGGGCACGGGGACCGCGTGTCCTCGGCGATGGCGCGGGGGACCTACCACTGGGTCCTCGCGCTCCAGGACGAGGGCCTGTCGACCCCGCAGGTCTTCGGCGCGTTCGACGAGCTCACCGAGGACCCCGTCGTTCAGCCCGAGCTCGACGGCGGTCTCATGGCCGCCCTCCTCGCGGGGGACGCCCACGAGCTCGCCCGTCACCTCGTCAACGACCTCCAGGAGCCTGCCGTCGAGCTCATGCCCGTCCTCGGGGACGTCCTTGCCGCCGCGGACCGGGCGGGCGCGCTCGGCGCCGTCGTCTCCGGGTCCGGGCCGACTGTCGCGGCGCTCGCCGTGGACGGGCCGCACGCCGACTCCGTCGCGGCCGTCCTGCGGCGCGCCGAGGTCGCCGCAGAGGTCCTCGTCGTCACGGGCCCCGCGCCGGGCGCCCGCGTCCTCGAGCACGTCCAGGGACGGATCTGAGGGCCCACCTGCGCTGAGCGCGTCCGGTCGGGGCGCCGGCCGGGCGCCGTCCGGGTGAGCGGCCGCCGCGCGTCCGTGCGGACGGACGCCCGCGCGCCCTTACTCCGCGAGCTCGGTGAGCTCGAACCACCGGGTCTCGAGCTCGGCGACCTCCCGCTCGAGCGCATCGATCTTGCGCGTCTCGGCGGCAAGACCTACGTAGTCGGCCTGGTCGTGGTCGGCGAGGGCGGTACGTGCGGTCTCGATCCGCTGCTGCACCTTGCCGAGCCGCCGCTCGAGCGCGGCGAGCTCCTTCTGCACCGCCCGCCGCTCGACGCCGGACAGGGGCGCCGCGGCGCCGTCGTCCGGTGCGCGCTCGGCCGTGGACCCCGCGCGGCCCGACGGGGCAGCGCTCCGCTCGGCCGACCGGAGCGCGAGGTACTCGTCGACGCCCCCGGGCAGGTGCCGCATGCGCCCGCCGAGGAGCGCGTACTGCTGGTCGGTGACCCGTTCGAGGAAGTACCGGTCGTGCGAGACCACGACGAGAGTGCCGGGCCAGGAGTCCAGGAGGTCCTCCATCGCCGCGAGCATGTCCGTGTCGAGGTCGTTGGTGGGCTCGTCGAGGATGAGCACGTTGGGCTGGCCGAGCAGGACGAGGAGCAGCTGGAGGCGTCGCTTCTGCCCGCCGGAGAGGTCCTTGACCGGGGCGGAGAGGTGGGTGCTCGCGAAGCCCATCCGCTCGAGGAGCTGGCCGGGGGTGAGCTCCTGCGCCTTCGAGCCGGAGCCGATGGTGTAGCTCGTGCGCAGCCGCTCGACGACGACGCGGACCGGGGAGTCGAGGTGCTCCTCCAGCTCGTCGAGCTGCTGGGTCAGCGTCGCGACCTTGACCGTCTTGCCGCGCTTGACGCGACCCGACGTCGGAGCCACGGCGCCCGAGATGAGCCCGAGGAGCGTGGACTTGCCCGCGCCGTTCACGCCGAGGATGCCGGTCCGCTCTCCGGGGCCCAGCCGCCACTCGACATCGCGCAGCACCTCGTGCTCGCCGTAGGACACCGAGACGTCGAGCAGGTCGACGATGTCCTTGCCGAGCCGCTGCACGGCGAGCGCCTGGAGCTGCACCGGGTCGCGCAGCTCCGGCACGTCGGAGATGAGCTGGTTGGCGGCGTCGATACGGAACTTCGGCTTCGACGTCCGCGCGGGTGCACCGCGCCGGAGCCAGGCGAGCTCCTTGCGGGCGAGGTTCTGCCGGCGCTGCTCGATCGTCGCAGCCTGACGGTCTCGCTCCACCCGCTGCAGGATGTACGCCGCGTAGCCGCCCTCGAACGGGTCGACCACCCGGTCGTGCACCTCCCACGTCATCGTGCACACCTCGTCGAGGAACCACCGGTCGTGGGTGACGACGAGGAAGCCGCCGGCGTTGGCAGCCCAGCGGCGCTTGAGGTGCTCCGCGAGCCACGTGATCGCCTCGACGTCCAGGTGGTTCGTGGGCTCGTCGAGGGCGAGGACGTCGTAGTCGCCGGCGAGCAGCCGTGCGAGCGCCACGCGGCGGCGCTGCCCGCCCGAGAGGGTGCCGAGGACCGCCTCCCGGGGGAGGTCGGCCAGCAGGCCGGAGATGACGTCGCGGATGCGCGCATCCCGCGCCCACTCGTGGTCCGGCACGTCACCGACGACGGTGTACCCGACCGTGGCGTCGTCGTCGAGGACGTCCGCCTGGTCGAGGACGCCGACCGTCACCCCGCCGCGGACGGTGACCCGGCCGGAGTTCGGCTCGAGCCGGCCGGCGAGCATGGCGAGCAGGCTCGACTTGCCATCACCGTTGCGCCCGACGATGCCGATGCGGTCGCCCTCGTTGACGCCGAGAGAGACGGAGTCGAAGACGACGGTGGTCGGGTACTCGAGATGCAGGGCCTCGGCCCCAAGAAGATGCGCCATATCCCGACAAGGGTAGGCGAGTCCCGGCGACCGCGGCGCGCCCGCCGGGCTCAGGACTCGAACGGCAGGAGCAGCGAGCGCAGGAGGCTCATGAGGAGCCGGCGCTCGGACGGGTCGAGGTTGGCCAGGAGTGCGCGCTCGCTCTCGAGGAGGTCAGCCATCGCGGCGTCGACCCGCGCGCGGCCGGTGGGGGTGAGGCGCACGAGGACGACCCGGCGGTCGCCCTGCCCCGCCGCGCGCACGACGAGCCCGTGGGTGACGAGCCGGTCGATGCGGTTCGTCATCGTCCCCGAGGAGACGAGCGTCTCCGTGAGGAGGCGGCCGGGGGTCAGCTCGTAGGGCTCACCCGCCCGGCGCAGCGAGGAGAGGACGTCGAACTCCCAGCCCTCGAGGTCGTGGGCCGCGAACGCGTGCCGCCGCGCGAGGTCGAGGTGGCGGGAGAGCCGGCTCACGCGGGAGAAGACCTGGAGCGGCTCGTGGTCGAGGTCCGGCCGTTCGCGGCGCCAGGCGTCGACGATCCGGTCCACCTCGTCGCGGGTCGGCTCGGGCGGGATCACCTGCGCCAGATTACTCGACATCGAGATAGTTACGGGGAGGGGCGGGGGAGCGCGCCTCGCGCTGTCCGGCGCGCCCGTCCCCGCCCAGTGGCCGCGCCTCGAGCTGCTCGGCGCCCGTGCTGGAACACGCACGTGGAGCAGGTCGAGGCGCGGCCTCGGCGGGCGTACGGGCGGTACGGGCTGGCGGGCGGCAACAGGGCCGCCGTCGGGCGCCGGGCGGGTCAGCCGCGGAGAGCCTCGGTGAGCTTCATGCGCCCGCCGGTGTGGAGCACGCCCCGCTTGTAGACCTTCGCGCCGATCCACACGAGGAGCGGGATCGTCACGAGGGCGATCGCGACGGCGAGGGCCACCTCCCAGCCCTCGACGGCGCCGAAGCCGGTGCGCATGGGCATCATGAACGGCGAGAAGATCGGCACCTGCGAGAGCACCCGCACGAGCGTGCTGTCCGGCTGCTCGGGGACGAGGAACATCGACGCGTAGTACGGCACGAAGAGAAGGAACATGAGCGGCGTCGTCACGGCGCCGATCTCCTCCTGCCGCGAGACGAGCGCCGCGAAGCCGCCGAACAGCAGCGCGAAGATGGCGTACCCGAGGAGGAACCACAGGAGCGTCATGAGCATCGTGGCGCTGAGGTCGATCTCGAAGCCATCCATGAGCCCGGTCGCCATCATCGCCAGCGTCGCGCTCCCGCCGAGCAGGACGACCTGGACGAGGCCGACGAGCCCGATCCCGAGGATCTTGCCCGCGAGCAGCTGGGCGGGCTTGATCGTCGCGAGGAGGATCTCGACGACGCGCGACGTCTTCTCCTCGACGACGCCCATGGCGATGATCGACCCCGTGCTGATGAGGACGAACAGCAGGACCGAGATCATGAGGATCGAGACGAAGTAGGCGGGGCCGAACATGCCCCCCGCCTCGTCGGGGTCGAGCGACGTCACGGACGGGACCGCCCCCGCGAGCGCCTGCCCGACGGTCGAGGGATCCCCGCCGAGGTCCTCGATCTCGACCGTCAGGGCGTGAGCCTGGACTGCGGAGGTCACGACCCCGAGCAGCTCCGGGTCCGCGTCCTCCTCGACGAGCATCTCCGGCGCGGCGGGTTCCCCCGTGAGGAACGCGTCGACGTCCTCGACCAGGGCGGTCTCCGCCTCGGCGCGGTCCATCGTCACGACGTCGACGCTCGTGCCGAGGGTCGCCGCCGCCGAGGTGAGCGGCTCCTCGAGCACGCCGGTCTCGGTGTCGACGGCAACGGTGAAGGCGGCGGCGCCGTCGCCCTCACGCTCCATGAAGTAGTTCATGGCGCCGATGCCCACCACGATGACGACGGCGAGGATCACCAGCGAGATGATGTTCGACTTCGTGAGGAAGCGTGCCTTGAACTCGCGCCTGGCGACGAGCCAGATCGTCGCCAGGTTGCCGGTGCCCCGGGCCTTCGCGGGCGTTCGCTGGGCGCTCATGCGGCATCCTTCCCTCGGCGGCCGAGACCTCGCTTGCGGCCTCGGCCCTTGTCGCTGGCGTTCGCCGGCTCGGCAGCCGGCTCGTCGGTGCTGACGACGCCGCGGAAGAGCTCGGTCAGCGTGGGCCGGACGCGCGTGAACTCGCGCACGCGCCCGGCCGCCGTCGCTGCCCGCAGGAGGGGCTGCTCGTCCGCGCCCGCGCCGAGCTCCACCTCGACGTAGACGCCGTCGTCGCCGATGACTCGCGCGCCCGGGACGGCGCGCGCCCAACCGGGTGCGGCTCCCTCGACCGCGACGCGCCAGTGGGCCGTGTCGGTGGTGCGGAGCTCGTCGATCGTGCCGAGCGCGACCATCTCGCCGGCGCGGACGATCCCGACGCGGTCGCAGAGCCGCTCGACGAGGTCGAGCTGGTGCGAGGAGAAGATGACGGGCACCCCGGCGTCGGCGCGCTCGCGCAGGACGGAGCTCATGACGTCGACGGCGACCGGGTCGAGCCCGGAGAACGGCTCGTCGAGCACGAGGATGTCGGGGGAGTGGATGAGCGCCGCGGCGAGCTGGACCCGCTGCTGGTTGCCGAGCGAGAGCTTCTCGACGTCGTCGCCGCGGCGGCCGGCCACGCCCAGGCGCTCGGTCCAGCGCTCCATCGCCTGCTGCGCGTCGGAGGCGCCCATCCCGTGCAGCTGCGCGAGGTAGACGAGCTGCTCGCCCACCTTCATCTTCGGGTAGAGGCCGCGCTCCTCGGGCATGTAACCGACGCGTCGACGCTGGTCGAGGTCGAGCGGACGCCCGTCCCAGCGGACCTCGCCGGAGTCCGCGGCGAGGACGCCGAGCGCGATCCGCATGGCGGTCGTCTTCCCGGCGCCGTTGGAGCCGACGAACCCGAAGATCTCGCCGCCCGAGACGGAGAACGTCAGGCCGCGCAGGGCGTGGATCTTTCCGTACGACTTCGTGAGGTGGTCGATCTCGAGGATGCTCACAAGCGGTGCACTCCAATCCCGCGCGAGGCGCCAGGTCGGTAGCGGTCAGGTCGGCAGGTCGGCCGCCCGAGGGCCGACGGTCGACGTCCGCGCGGGGCCGGGTCGTGCCCCCGCCGACGACGGTCGCGAGCCTATCGGCTCCGTCCGGCGCGTCGAGGCCCCCGCGCGGCACGTCGCGTCGTGTTCGCCGAGGCGCGCCCGCGCGGCACGTCGGACGCGGACCGCCCGTGAGCCGCGGGGCCGCCGGTCGCGGACATGGCGCCGCCCCCGCCGACGCACGGGCGTACGCCCCGCCTAGTCCGTGGGACCGGGCTCCTCGGCGGGCTGCGGCGCGCGTGCCGTCAGGCGCGGGTTGCGCTCGAGGCCGCTCAGGCCGTTCCACGCGAGGTTGACGAGGTGGGCGGCGACCTCGGCGCGGTCTGGGCTGCGGGCCTCGAGCCACCACTGGCCGGTGAGGGCGATCATGCCGACGAGCATCTGGGCGTAGATGGGGGCAGTGGCCGGGTCGAGGTCCCGGCGGCGGAACTGCTCGGCGAGCATGTGCTCCACCTGCGTCGCGACGTCGCCGATGAGCGAGGAGAACGTCCCCGTGGCCTGCGCGACGGGGGAGTCGCGCACAAGGATGCGGAACCCGTCGGTGTGCGCGTCGATGTAGTCGAGGAGCGCCCTCGCCGTCCGGTCCACGATCATCTTCGGGTGTCCGCTGGTGCGGAGGGAACCGGTGAGCGTCGTGAGGAGGTGCTGCACCTCGCGGTCGACGATGACGGCGTAGATGCCCTCCTTGCCCCCGAAGTGCTCGTAGACGACGGGCTTGGACACCTTGGCCCGCGCGGCGATCTCCTCCACGCTCGTGCCCTCGAACCCCTTCTCGGCGAAGAGGGCCCGAGCGACGTCCAGCAGCTGCTCACGCCGCTGGCTGCCCGTCATGCGCGCACGAGCCGGACGTCTGCTGTCGGTGGCCACCCGGCCATCATGCCGTGCCGGGAGCCGGAGGGGCGGGACGGGCAGGGCGCTCACCCCCCACGCCCGGCGCCCGGCGCCCGGTCCCGCGGCTGGCAGACTGGTCCCTGCTCCGGCGTACGCCCGAGCAGGTCCGCCCTGGTGTAACGGCAGCACGCAGGCCTTTGGTGCCTTGCGGTCCGGGTTCGAATCCTGGGGGCGGAGCCCGTGCGTGACCACGCCGGCCGCAGCACCGGCGCCGGCCGATAGAGTGAACCTGCACGAGCCCGGGCACCGCCCGGGCAGGACCCGATTGAGGAGCCGTCAAGCGTGAGTCCGCAGCCCGCAGCCGTCATCGTCCTCGCCGCCGGCGAGGGCACGAGGATGAAGTCCAGCACCGCGAAGGTGCTCCACCAGATCGGCGGGCGCAGCCTCCTCGGCCATGCGCTCACCGCCGGCGCCGGCCTCGAGCCCCAGCGGCTCGCCGTCGTCGTCAGGCACGAGCGCGAGGCCGTCGCGGCGCACGCCCGCGAGGTGCTGCCCGGCGTCGTCGTCGTCGAGCAGGACGACGTCCCGGGGACCGGGCGCGCCGTCCAGTGCGCGCTCGGCGTCCTCGACGCCGTCGTCCAGGCGGGGGAGGCCTTCCTCGCCGGCCACGCCGAGCACGACGAGCCCGAGTCCAACGACACCGACGCCACCCGCCCCGGTGCCCGGCTGACCGGGTCCGTCGTCGTCCTCGCGGGCGACGTGCCGCTCCTCGACACCGGGACGCTCGCCGAGCTCGTCCGGGCCCACGAGGAGGAGGGCAACGCGGTGACCGCCCTCAGCACCCGCGTGGCCGACCCGTTCGGGTACGGGCGGATCGTGCGCGAGGCCGGGACCGTCGTCGGGATCGTCGAGGAGCGCGACGCCACGGCCGAGCAGCGCGCGATCGACGAGATCAACGCGTCCGTCTACTGCTTCGACGCCGACGTCCTGCGCGACGCGCTCCAGCGCGTCGACAGCGCCAACGACCAGGGCGAGGTCTACCTCACCGACGTCCTCGCGCTCGCGCACGCCGACGGCCACCGCGTCCAGGCGATCGCCGTCGAGGACACGTGGCTCGTCGAGGGCGTCAACGACCGCGCCCAGCTTGCCGCGCTCGGCACCGAGCTCAACCGCCGCGTCGTCACCGAGTGGATGCAGGCGGGCGTCACCGTCGTCGACCCGGCGACGACATGGGTCGACGTCGACGTCGAGCTCGCCCCCGACGTCACGATCCTCCCCGGGACGCAGCTGCACGGCACCACCCGCGTGGAGACCGGCGCGACGGTCGGCCCGGACACGACGCTGCGCGACGTCACCGTCGGGGCCGGCGCGACCGTCATCCGCACCCACGGGTCCGGCGCGGAGATCGGCGAGGACGCGACCGTGGGCCCGTTCGCCTACCTCCGCCCCGGCACCGTGCTCGGCGCCGAGGGCAAGATCGGCACGTTCGTCGAGACGAAGGACGCCCAGATCGGCGCAGGCTCGAAGGTGCCGCACCTCAGCTACGTCGGCGACGCCGAGATCGGCGAGGGCACGAACATCGGGGCCGCTACCGTCTTCGTCAACTACGACGGCGTGCGCAAGTACCGCACCCGCATCGGCTCCAACGCGCGGACCGGTTCGGACAACATGTTCGTCGCGCCGGTGACCGTCGGCGACGGCGCCTACACCGGTGCCGGCGCCGTCGTGCGCCGGGACGTGCCGCCGGGCGCGCTCGCCATCAACGTCGCCCCGCAGCGCAACATCGAGGGCTGGGTGCTGCGCCGACGCGCCGGCACCGCGGCAGCCGAGGCGGCCACGGCCGCGCTCGCCGTCACCGCCGACGACCTCTCCCCCCAGGCTCGGGCCGAGCTGGCCCGTGGACAGTCGCCTGCCTCCGGCAGCGACGCTCCGACCGATGTACCCGAAGGGGACAGCCACTGATGACAGGGATCACCTCCCGCGGCGAGAAGCGACTCGTCGTCGTGTCCGGACGCGCCCACCCCGCGCTCGCGTCCGCCGTCTCGCACGAGCTCGGCAGCGAGCTCGTGCCGGTGACGGCGTACGACTTCGCGAACGGCGAGATCTACGTCCGGTTCGACGAGAGCGTGCGCGGGTGCGACGCGTTCGTCCTCCAGTCGCACACCTCGCCGATCAACCAGTGGCTCATGGAGCAGCTCATCATGGTGGACGCGCTCAAGCGGGCCTCCGCCAAGCGCATCACCGTGGTCGCGCCGTTCTACCCCTACGCGCGCCAGGACAAGAAGCACAAGGGCCGCGAGCCGATCTCGGCCCGCCTCGTCGCGGACCTGTTCAAGACCGCCGGGGCGGACCGCCTCATGTCGGTGGACCTCCACGCGGCGCAGACCCAGGGCTTCTTCGACGGGCCGGTCGACCACCTGTGGGCGATGCCGATCCTCACGGACTACGTCCGCTCCCGCGTGGACGCCTCCAACGTCACGATGGTCTCCCCGGACGCCGGGCGCATCCGCGTGGCCGAGCAGTGGGCGGCCAAGCTCGGCGGTGGACCGCTCGCGTTCGTCCACAAGACCCGCGACATCAACCGGCCGAACTCGTCGGTGGCCAACCGCGTGGTGGGTGAGGTCGAGGGCCGCACGTGCATCCTCGTCGACGACCTCATCGACACCGGCGGCACGATCGCCGAGGCGGTCAAGATCGTGCTGGCGGCCGGCGCCTCCGACGTCATCGTCGCGGCGACGCACGGTGTGCTCTCCGACCCGGCTGCCCAGCGGCTGAGCGAGTGCGGCGCCCGCGAGGTCATCGTGACCGACTCGCTGCCGATCACGCCGGACAAGCACTTCCCGCAGCTGACGGTGCTCCCGATCGCCCCGCTCATCGCCCGCGCGATCCGCGAGGTGTTCGACGACGGATCGGTCACCAGCCTCTTCGAGTAGCCCGCTACCGCGGGGCCCGGCGGGTGACGTGCAGGTGCTCCTGTGGCCGCCCTCAGCTGGGCCCCTTCCGGAACATCCTGCGGGTCCCGCCGGCCGTGCGCCTCGACACACGCCGTGCCCTTGGTAGACCAGGGGCACAGCGTGTGTCGAGGCGCACAGGGCTGCGGGCACGGGCGGTGCTGGGGCCGCACGGGAGCGTGACCGCGCGGTGCTCAGGGCTGCGGGGGCGACCGGTGGCTCGTCCACAGCGGGTCGCGCGCTGACCTTCTCCACAAGCTGGACGTCCGACCGAGCCACGACCGACCTGCTCCGTCGATCATGCTCGGTCATGAGCACCGAACCACTACCGGGCGCGAGCAGCGCCGTCGGTGAGGTCGCACCGTCTTCGGGGAGGCGCCGGCCCTCGCGCGCCGCGGCCCTCGTCCGCGTCCGGCGAGGGACGTATGCCGAGCGCACCACATGGGAGAACGCGCGGCCGGCGGAGAGGTACCGCATTCTCGTCCAGGGCACGCTGAGCGCGATGCGCACTCCCGCCCCGCTCGCGTACGAGTCTGCGGCGATCATGCTGGGCATCCCGATCATCGGTGCGTGGCCTGACCGCGTCCACGTCATCGAGGCCACCGCGGCCGGCGGCCGTGGGAGCGCTGGGGTGACGAGGCACGGGGTGAAGCGGATGCCGGACGTCGTCATGGCCGACGGCGTCGCCGTCACCTCCGTCGCGCGCACCGTCCTGGACATGGCGAGGACACGGACGTTCGCGTCGGCACTGGCGAGTGCGGACCACGCCCTCGCGACGGGCGCGACGTCGTCGGAGGAGCTGGCGGAGGAGCTTGACCTCATGCGCGGCGCTCGGGGGCTGGACCGGGCACGCAGAGTGGTGGAGTGCGCCGACGGCGGCGCGCAGTCCGTCGGAGAATCGCTCAGCCGCGCGCGGATGTACGAGCTCGGACTGCCCGTCCCCGAGCTGCAGCGGCAGTTCTTCGACGATGCCGGCTTCGTCGGCCGGACGGACTTCTGGTGGTACCGGTTCTGCCTCATCGGTGAGTTCGACGGGCGGGTGAAGTTCGCACGGGAGACAGCACGCTCGGACGAGGACGCCCGCGAAGTGCTGTGGCAGGAGAAGCGTCGGGAGGACCGGCTCCGGGCGCTCGGCAACGGGGTCGTGCGGTGGGACTGGTCCGACGCGCTGGACATCGCGAGACTCGGCCGAATTCTGGCGGCCGCTGGGCTCGTGCCCGGATGACGCACCGCACCGTGCGCCTCGGCATGCTGCGCTGGGGTCGTTCCCGTGAGAAGCGCCGGGCTGTGCGCCTCGACACGCGCCGTGCGCTTGGTAGACCAGGCGCACAGCGCGTGTCGAGGCGCACAGCCGGATGCGGGGCCGCGGCAACCCGCACCCGGCGGTGAGCAGGTGCACAACCTCGGGGGAGCAGGCCGGCACGGACGTCGGCTAACATAGTCAGGTTGCCTCGGCGAGGGAGGCCGGACGGGCCCAGGGCCCGACCGGACCGACTCCGTTATCGACGCGGTGGGTGCTATGTGCGCCGTCCGTCCGACGTCCCGCGCCAAGGCCCACCGCCGTCCAGATGCATCCCGAGGAGACCCCCGTGGCCAAGTCCGTCAGCAAGCTCACCGCCACCGCCCGTAACGAGTTCGGCAAGGGCGCGGCCCGCCGCACCCGCCGCGCCGGCCTCATCCCCGCCGTCCTCTACGGGCACGGCACGGAGCCGCAGCACCTCGCGCTCCCCTCGCACGAGACGTTCCTCGCCCTCAAGGGCAACGCGAACGCCCTGCTCACGCTCGACATCGAGGGCCGGGAGCAGCTCGCCCTCGCCAAGGACGTCCAGCGCGAGCCCGTCCGCCGCACCATCGAGCACGTCGACCTCGTCGTCGTCAACAAGGGTGAGCGCGTGACCGTCGAGGTCCCCGTCCACATCGTGGGCGAGTCCTACCCCGGCACGATCCACCAGCTCGAGCTCCAGTACCTCACGATCACGGTCCCCGCGACGGACATCCCCGAGCGCATCGACGTCTCCATCGAGGGCCTCACCGACGGCGCGATCGTCCGCGTCAGCGACATCCCCCGCCCGGACGAGGCCACGATCGACGACGACGCCGAGCACGAGGTCGTCATCATCTCGGTGCCGCGCGCCTCTGCCGACGACATCGCCGCCGACGAGGCCTCCGCCGAGGCCGGCGCCGAGGCCGGCGTCACGGTCGAGGACTGACCTCCCGGCTCCACCCCAGCACCACCGTCACGCCCAGGACCGGCACCTGCCGCCTGGGCGTGACGCGTCTGAGTCGGACGAAGGAGAGCGCATGAGCAGCGGAACGTGGCTCGTCGTGGGCCTCGGCAACCCCGGGCCCCAGTACGCCGGGAACCGGCACAACGTCGGTCACATGGCCCTCGAGGTGCTCGCGCGACGGATGGGCGGGACCTTCACGACCCACAAGGCGCGCGCGCACGTCCTCGACGGCCGCCTCGGGGTGCTCCCGGGCGGCGCGCCGGGCCCGCGCGCGATCCTCGCCAAGCCGGCGTCGTACATGAACGTCTCGGGCAAGCCGGTCGCCGCGCTCGCCGCCTTCTACGACCTCCCTCCCGAGCAGGTCCTCGTCGTCCACGACGAGCTCGACCTTCCCCCCGACACCCTGCGGCTCAAGCGCGGGGGCGGGGAGGGCGGCCACAACGGTCTGCGCTCCATCTCCCAGGCGCTCGGCTCGAAGGACTACGTCCGCCTGCGGATCGGCGTCGGCCGACCGCCGGGGCGCATGGACGCCGCCGACTACGTCCTGCGGGACTTCGCCGTCGCCGAGCGCCCCGGGCTCGGCGTCACGCTCGAGGAGGCGGCCGACGCCGTCGAGGACGTCCTCACGCTCGGCCTCGAGAAGGCCCAGCTCCGCCTGCACACGACCGGGAGCCCCGCGTGAGCATGGGCGGGGGCATGGGCGGGGGCATGGGCGGCGGGGGAGTGGGCCGCTCGCTGCGCCAGGACGCGAGCGTCGCGGACCACCGCCTCGCCAAGGGAACCACCCGCCGCATCCTCGGCTACGCGAAGCCCTACCGCGCCCAGATGGCCCTCTTCCTCGTGCTCGTCGTCGCCGGCGCGCTCCTCGTCGTCGCCACGCCGCTCCTGCTGCAGCGCATCATCGACGACGGCGTGGCCGAGGGCGACCGCCGCCTCGTCCTCATCCTCGCGAGCCTCGTCGCCGTCGTCGCCGTCCTCGAGGCGGTCCTCACCCTCGTCCAGCGCTGGTTCTCCTCGCGCATCGGCGAGGGCCTCATCTACGACCTGCGCACGGACGTCTTCGGCCACGTCCAGGGCCAGTCCGTCGCGTTCTTCACCCGGACCCAGACGGGCTCGCTCGTCACGCGGCTCAACTCCGACGTCATCGGGGCGCAGCAGGCGTTCACCTCGACCCTGTCCGGCGTCGTCTCCAACGTCGTCTCCGTCGTCGTCGTCCTCATGACGATGCTCGCGCTGTCGTGGCAGATCACGGTCGTCGCGCTCCTCATCGTCCCGGCGCTGCTGCTGCCGGCGCGGCGCGTCGGGCGACGCCTGGCGGGCCTGCGCCGTGAGGGCATGGCGCTCAACGCCGAGCTCGGCAACCGGATGACGGAGCGGTTCAACGTGGCCGGCGCCCTCCTCGTCAAGCTCTTCGGGGACCCGGAGCGTGAGCAGCAGGAGTTCTCCCAGCGCGCCGGGCGGGTGCGGGACATCGGTGTGCGCACGGCGATGAGCAGCCGCGTCTTCTTCGCGGCGCTCGGCGCGATGGCCTCGCTCGCGACGGCGCTCGTCTACGGCATGGGCGGCCTGCTGGCCATCGACGGGGCGGTCTCCGTCGGGACGCTCGTCGCGTTCGCCGGGCTCCTCGGCCGCCTCTACGGGCCGGTGACGGCGCTGAGCAACGTCCAGGTCGACGTCATGACCGCCCTCGTCTCGTTCGAGCGCGTCTTCGAGGTCCTCGACCTCGAGCCGATGGTCACCGATGCCGACGACGCAGTCGACCTGCCCGCCGGCGCGCTCAGCGTCGAGCTCGACCACGTCAGCTTCCGCTACCCGCGCCCGGAGGAGGTCTCGCTCCTCTCCCTCGAGTCCTCCGGTGGCGCCGACGCCGGGCCCGCAGCGACCCCGGCGGCCGCCGCCGAGGCGACGAGCGAGGGGCGCAGCATCGAGGGCGTCGACGGCGCGGCGATGGCCGGCACCGCCGACGACGAGGCCGACGTCATCCACGACATCACGCTCTCCGTCCCGCCGGGCTCGGTGCTCGCGCTCGTCGGCCCCTCGGGTGCGGGCAAGACGACGCTCTCGGCGCTCGTCGCGCGGCTGTACGACACGACCGCCGGCACCGTCCGCCTCGGCGGGGTGGACGTGCGCCGCGCGCGCCAGGCGAGCCTGCACGCCGCCGTCGGCGTCGTCACCCAGGACGCCCACATGTTCCACGACACCGTGCGCGCGAACCTCGTCTACGCGCGTCCCGGCGCGACCGAGGACGAGATCGCCGGGGCGCTGCGGGCGGCGCACGTCGACCACGTCATCGACCGCCTGCCCGAGGGGCTCGAGACGGTCGTCGGCGACCGCGGGCACCGGCTCTCCGGCGGGGAGAAGCAGCGGATCGCCATCGCCCGGCTCCTCCTGCGCTCGCCCCGCGTCGTCGTCCTCGACGAGGCGACGGCGCACCTCGACTCCGAGTCCGAGGCGGCCGTCCAGCGGGCGCTCGACGAGGCGATGACCGGGCGGACGTCGATCGTCATCGCCCACCGCCTCTCGACCGTGCGCAAGGCCGACTCCATCGCGGTGCTCGACCGGGGGCGCGTCGTCGAGCAGGGCACGCACGCCGAGCTCCTCGCCGCCGGCGGCCTCTACGCCGAGCTGTACCGCACGCAGTTCGCCGACCAGGACGCCTGACCCGGCGGTCCACCGGCGCTCGGCGCCGGCTGGAGTCGTCCGGGGGCGCGGCCGCGACCGGGCGCCGCGGGGCCCGGGCGGCCGAGCGGCACCACCGCGTGCGCCGTAGAATCGTCGGCGGCCCCGTCTCCTCCTGGTTGCGGGGTTCGTGTGCTGCCCACGCGTCGCCGACGGCGTGGGCGGCCGCTGCCGTCCCGATCGCGAAGGACCCATGAGACTCACCGGACTGCTCCCGGCCCTGCGACAGGACCCCGCGATCGCCGCGACGCTCGAGGCGGTCGCAGGCCGGGGGTTCCACGTGCTGCGGGCGCCCCTCGGCGTGCGCGCGCCCATCGTCGCCCAGATCGCCGGCGCCCCCACGGGCCAGGCCGCCGCTGCGGACGCCACCGCTACGCCCTCCGCGACCGCCGGCGCAGCGTCAGTCGTCGCCGGCGCAGACGGCGCCACCCCCACGACCCAGCGCCCCGTCGTCGTCGTCACCGCCACCGGCCGCGAGGCCGACGAGGCAGCCGCCGCGCTGCGCTGCTTCATGCCCGACGACGACATCGCCGTCCTCCCGGCGTGGGAGACCCTCCCGCACGAGCGGCTCTCCCCGCGCAGCGACACCGTCGCCCGCCGCATCGCGATCTTCCGCCGCCTCGCCCACCCGAGCGCGGAGGCCGGGTACGCCGGTGAGATCCGGGTGCTCGTCGTCCCCGTCCGTGCCTTGCTCCAGCCCGTCGTCGCCGGCCTGGGCGAGCTCGAGCCCGTCTCGCTCGAGGTGGGGCAGGAGGTCGAGCTCGAGCAGGTCGCCGCGCGCCTGAGCGCCGCCGCCTACAGCCGGGTCGACATGGTCGAGCGGCGCGGGGAGTTCGCCGTGCGCGGAGGCATCCTCGACGTCTTCCCGCCCACCGAGGACCACCCGCTGCGCATCGACTTCTGGGGCGACACGGTCGAGGAGGTGCGCTGGTTCGCCGTCGCGGACCAGCGCTCCCTCGAGATCGCCGACCGCGGCCTGTGGGCACCCCCGTGCCGCGAGCTCCTCCTCACCGAGAAGGTCCGCGCGCGCGCCGCCGCCCTCGTCGACCAGCTGCCCGGGGCCGCGGAGATGCTCGAGCGGATGAGCGAGGGCATCGCCGTCGAGGGCATGGAGTCACTCGCACCGGCCCTCGTCGACGACATGGTCCCCGTGCTCTCCCTCGTCCCGGCCGAGACGCTCGTCGTCCTGTCCGACCCCGAGCGCATCCGGCGCCGCGCCCACGACCTCGTCTCGACGACCGAGGAGTTCCTCGCCGCGGCGTGGGCCTCCGCCGCTGTCGGCGGGAGCACGCCGCTCGACCTGCGCGCCGCCTCCTTCACCGAGATCGAGGACGCCCGCGACCTCGCCCTGGCCCGCGGCCTCGGCTGGTGGAGCCTCACGTCGCTGTCCGCCGACGCCCCCGGCGAGGAGCCCGACGACGACGCCGCCGCCCCACGGCCGCCGGCGGCGCCCGGGAGCGCGGCCGCCCAGGCCGCCGAGGCCCTCGCTGCCGCCGGCGCCACGGACGCCGAGTCCCGCGGCCCGAGCGCCGTCGGCGCGCGCGACGTCGAGCCGTACCGCGGCGACGTCGAGAAGGCGGTCGCGGACCTGCGTGCCCTCACGAGCGACCGGTGGCGGATCGTCCTCACGACCGAGGGGCCCGGCCCGGCCCGCCGCATGGCCGAGCAGCTGGCGTCGGAAGGGGTGCCGGCGCGCCTCGTCGACGACGTCGCCGACGCCCCGCCCGAGGCCGTCGTCCTCGTGACGACGGCGAGCATCGGTCGCGGCTTCGTCGCCCCCGACCTCAAGCTCGCCATGCTCACGGAGTCCGACATCACCGGCCGTGCGGGCACCTCGACCCGGGACATGCGCAAGATGCCCTCCCGGCAGCGGCGCAACACGGTCGACCCCCTCGCGCTGCGCGCGGGTGACCACGTCGTCCACGGCCAGCACGGCGTCGGGCGCTTCGTCGAGCTCGTCCAGCGCACCGTCGGCACCGGCAAGGAGGCGACGACGCGGGAGTACCTCGTCATCGAGTACGCGAGCTCCAAGCGCGGCCAGCCCGGCGACCGGCTCTACGTCCCGACCGACTCCCTCGACCAGGTGTCGAAGTACACCGGCGGCGAGGCGCCCACCCTCAACAAGATGGGCGGCTCAGACTGGGCGAAGACGAAGGGCCGCGCGCGCAAGGCGGTCCGCCAGATCGCCTCGGAGCTCATCCGCCTCTACGCCGCCCGGGCCGCGACGAAGGGCCATGCCTTCGGTCCGGACACGCCGTGGCAGCGCGAGCTCGAGGACGCCTTCGAGCACATCGAGACCCCGGACCAGGTCGTCACGATCGACGAGGTCAAGGCGGACATGGAGAAGCAGATGCCCATGGACCGCCTCATCAGCGGTGACGTGGGCTACGGCAAGACGGAGATCGCCGTCCGCGCCGCGTTCAAGGCCGTCCAGGACGGCAAGCAGGTCGCCGTCCTCGTCCCGACGACGCTCCTCGTCCAGCAGCACCTCGACACGTTCTCCGAGCGATACGCGGGCTTCCCCGTCACCGTGCGCTCCCTGTCCCGCTTCCAGACCGACGCCGAGGCCACGGAGGTGCGCGAGGGCGTGCGCGCGGGCACGGTCGACGTCGTCATCGGCACGCACCGCCTCCTCACGGGTGAGGTCCACTTCAAGGACCTCGGCCTCGTCATCATCGACGAGGAGCAGCGCTTCGGCGTCGAGCACAAGGAGACGCTCAAGCAGCTGCGCACGAACGTCGACGTCCTCGCGATGAGTGCGACGCCGATCCCGCGCACGCTCGAGATGGCGATCACCGGCATCCGGGAGATGTCCACCCTCGCGACACCGCCGGAGGAGCGCCACCCCGTGCTCACCTTCGTCGGTGCGTACGAGGAGAAGCAGGTGAGCGCGGCCATCCGGCGCGAGCTCCTGCGCGAGGGTCAGGTCTTCTACGTCCACAACCGCGTCTCGACGATCCAGAAGACGGCCGCACGCCTGGCCGAGCTGGTCCCCGAGGCGCGCATCGCCGTCGCGCACGGGCAGATGGGCGAGCACCAGCTCGAGCGGGTCATCCAGGACTTCTGGAACAAGGAGTTCGACGTCCTCGTCTGCACGACCATCGTCGAGACCGGTCTCGACATCTCCAACGCCAACACGCTCGTCGTCGAGCGGGCCGACGCGTTCGGGCTCTCGCAGCTCCACCAGCTGCGCGGGCGCGTCGGCCGTGGGCGCGAGCGGGCCTACGCGTACTTCCTCTACCCGCCGGAGAAGCCGCTCACCGAGACGGCGCACGACCGCCTCGCGACGATCGCCGCGCACACGGACCTCGGCGCGGGTATCCAGGTGGCGATGAAGGACCTCGAGATCCGCGGCGCGGGCAACCTCCTCGGCGGGGAGCAGTCCGGGCACATCGCCGGGGTCGGCTTCGACCTCTACGTGCGGATGGTCTCCGACGCCGTCGCGGAGTTCCGCGGCGAGGGCGAGCCGGAGAAGGCGGACGTGCGGATCGAGCTGCCCGTCGACGCGCACGTCCCGCACGACTACGTCGCGCACGAGCGCCTGCGCCTCGAGGCGTACGCGAAGATCGCCGCAGCCGACGACGACGCGACGATCGAGGCCATCCGCGAGGAGCTGACCGACCGGTACGGGCCCGTCCCGGAACCGGTGGAGCGGCTGTTCGCCGTGGCCCGGCTGCGCACGCAGGCCCGGTCCGTCGGCCTCACCGACATCACCGCCCAGGGCCGCTACGTCCGGTTCGCGCCGGTCGAGCTGCCCGAGTCGGCCCAGCTCCGGCTCAAGCGGCTCTACCCGGGCACCGTCCTCAAGCCCGCCGTGCGCACGGCGCTCGTCCCGTACCCGACGACGGCGAAGGTGGCCGGCAAGCCCCTGCGGGACGTCGCCCTCATGGAGTGGGTGCGCGACGTCATCGACGCGGTCCTCGTCGGAACCGTCGCGGCGGCGGCCAAGGTGGGCGCGGAGTAGTGGCCGTGCGCGGAGCGACGCGCGGGCTCCTGCTGACGTGAGTTGTCCACAACTTGTGTCCACAGGCCTGTGGGCAACTCGCGTCCGCGCACGTCAGCCTGTGGAGGAAGCGGCGGGGCCCCCCGGGCGGCCTTCACGTGGGGGCGCCCGTCGCCCCGGCGGACGGCGGCGTCTCGGGGGCGTCGCCGGGTGGCCCTACGATGGTCCCGACGTCGTCCGCGTCACGCGGACGTGAGTAGCACTCGGAGGTAGACCGGTGGCATCGAGAACGTTCCCGCGCGGCGCTCGCGCGCTGGCCGGAGTCGCGCTGGCAGGTGCCGCCCTCGCCGGGTGCTCGGCGAACCCCGGCGCCGCGGCCGTCGTCGACGGCGAGCGCATCAGCGAGGCGTTCCTCTCCGAGGCCGTGCGGGACTTCGAGCTCGTCACGGGCCAGCCGACGTCGGCCGCGGCGATGATCTCGACGCTCGCCGTCATGCCGCCCATCCTCGCCGTCGCCGAGGAGGCCGGGATCGCGGTCTCCACGGAGCAGGGCGCGCAGCTCCTCGACGCGCAGATCGAGCAGGCGGGTGGCACGCCGCCGGCCGAGGGCTACGGCGAGGGGGTCATCCAGATCGCGCAGATGACCCTCGTCAACCAGCAGATCCAGACCTCGCCGGACGCGATGATGATCAGCGAGGAGATCGCCCGCCGGGTGTCCGAGGCGGACATCGAGCTCAACCCCCGCTACGGAGAGCTCACCGCCGACGGCCAGCTGACGGCACCGTCCTACCCGTGGCTCGTCGCCCCGGAGCCCGAGGAGGGCTTCCCCGTCCCGCAGGGCTGAGCCGGCCGACGAACCCGCGGGGCCGAGCTCGAGAGACCGCCGGAACGGAGAGGCGACGCGCGTGAGACTGCCCGATGAGGACGCCGCGCCGCACGCGCGTGCACGCCCGGCGCGATGAGCTCTCGTCCGGAGGGTTTCGAGTTCGTGGTCGCGCCGGGGGGCGAGGTGCGGATCTCCCACCACGGGCGGTTGGCCACGACCCTGCGGGGGCGCCGCGCGGCGGCCTTCCTCGAGGACGTCGCGCGCGGTGACCCCCAGGCGCTCATGGCTCGGCTCACGGGCAACTACCGCCGCGGCAACGAGCGGACCGCCAAGAACCACCCCCGTAACAGCGGCCGTCGCTGACGGGCGGGGCGCGGACCGGCAGAGCCCTCCCGGGCGACGTCGAGACCTGCCCCCCACGCCGCTCCGACCCCGCTGCCGGTGTCCGCCCGCCGGAGGTCCCAGGCGCGCCCGATTCGTCGGCGACTATCGTGGTGACGAACGCACCCGTTCCTCACGTCGAAAGAAGGAGAACCCGTGGCCAGCATCGAGGCCGTAGGCGCCCGCGAGATCCTTGACTCGCGCGGCAACCCCACCGTCGAGGTCGAGGTGGCACTCGACGACGGCACCATCGCTCGCGCCGGCGTCCCCTCCGGTGCCTCCACCGGCGCCTTCGAGGCGGTCGAGCGCCGCGACGGCGACAAGTCGCGCTACCTCGGCAAGGGCGTGCAGGACGCCGTCGACGCCGTCATCGACACAATCGCCCCCGAGGTCCTCGGCATCGAGGCGAGCGAGCAGCGCATCATCGACCAGGTCCTCATCGACCTCGACGGCACGGCCAACAAGGGCAAGCTCGGTGCGAACGCCATCCTCGGCGTCTCGCTCGCCGTCGCCAAGGCCGCGGCCGAGAGCGCCGGGCTGCCCCTGTTCCGCTACGTCGGCGGCCCCAACGCGCACCTGCTCCCCGTGCCGATGATGAACATCCTCAACGGCGGCTCGCACGCGGACTCCAACGTCGACATCCAGGAGTTCATGGTCGCGCCCGTCGGCGCCCCCACGTTCAAGGAGTCCCTGCGCTGGGGCGCCGAGATCTACCACTCCCTCAAGTCCGTCCTCAAGGGCCGCGGCCTGGCCACCGGCCTCGGCGACGAGGGTGGCTTCGCCCCCGACCTGCCGAGCAACCGCGACGCCCTCGACCTCATCCTCGAGGCCATCGACAAGGCCGGCTTCACCGCCGGCACCGACGTGGGCCTCGCCCTCGACGTCGCGGCGACCGAGTTCTTCGCCGACGGCTCCTACTCCTTCGAGGGCAAGGCGACGACGCCGGACGAGATGGTCGCGTACTACGCCCAGCTCGTCGCGGACTACCCCCTCGTCTCGATCGAGGACCCGCTGTCCGAGGACGAGTGGAGCTCGTGGTCCCAGCTCGTCACCGAAATCGGTGACCGCGTCCAGATCGTCGGCGACGACCTCTTCGTCACCAACCCGGAGCGCCTCGCCAAGGGCATCGAGCTCCGCTCGGCGAACTCCCTCCTCGTCAAGCTCAACCAGATCGGCACGCTGACCGAGACCCTCGACGCCGTCACGCTCGCGCAGCGCAACGGCTTCACCGCGATGGTCTCGCACCGTTCCGGCGAGACGGAGGACACGACGATCGCCGACCTGTCCGTCGCGGTCAACGCCGGCCAGATCAAGACCGGTGCGCCCGCCCGCGGCGAGCGCATCAACAAGTACAACCAGCTCATGCGCATCGAGGAGGAGCTCGACGACGCCGGCGTCTACGCCGGCCGCTCGGCCTTCCCCCGCGTCAGGGCCTGATCCAGGGCCCACGCGGAGCTCGACGCCGCACCGCGGCGCCGACGATCGCCGGGGCCGGGGTGTGAGGTGCCTCTACGGGCGACTCACGCACCCCGGTCCCGGCGATCGCGCCTTTCCTGAGAGACCATGACGCCATGACGAGCCGACGTCCGCCCGAGCCCCGGCGGGGCGCGGGAGCGGGCCGCACGCCCGCGGCCGCGCCGCGACGCCCAGCGGCGACCCCTCGGCGGCAGCCCGCCACCCCCCGGCGCGCGGCCGCCTCCCGGCCCACCTCGGCACGCCCGTCCGCCGCGCGCCCGGGCTCGCGGGGCAGCGGACGCGGCACCGACCGCGCCCGCGGCGAACGCACCGCGGCCCTCACCGAGTCGGCCGCCGAGCACGTCCCCGCCCCGACCATCACCCTGCGCGGGCTCGGTCTCTTCCTCGTGCTCCTCATCGCCTTCATCGTGCTGGCGCCGACGCTGCGCCACGCCGTCGAGCAGCAGGAGGAGCTGCGCGAGGTCACCGCCCAGGTCGAGGCGGCCAAGGCCCGAAACGCCGAGCTCGAGGCGGACCTCGAGCGGTGGCAGGACCCCATCTACGTCCAGGCGCAGGCCCGTGACCGGCTCGGTTTCATCATGCCGGGCGAGACGAGCTACCGGGTCGTCGACCCCGAGACCGTCGTCGGGGAGGGGGCCGCGGGTGGTGACGACGGCGCCGCCGTCGTCCGCCAGCTCGAGGCACCGTGGTACCTCAGCGTGTGGGACTCCATCCAGGTGGCCGGCGAGACCGCCCCGGGCGAGCCGGCACCGGGCGTGAGCGTGCCGGGGGCCACGGCTCCCGGCCAGAGCGAACCGGGCGCCACGCCCGCGGAGGAGGGCCGGTGACGGCAGCAGGGACGGCCCCCGGGCCCGAGACGGTGAGCGCGGAGGACCTCGCGGTCCTCGCGGAGCAGCTCGGGCGGCTCCCGCGCGGAGTCGTCGGCGTCGCCGCGCGCTGCGCCTGCGGGCGCCCCACGGTCGTGCGGACCGCCCCGCGGCTCGACGACGGCACGCCCTTCCCGACGACGTTCTACCTCACGTGCCCGCCGGCCGTGCGCGCGGTGAGCACGCTCGAGGCCGAGGGCGTCATGCGCGAGATGACCGCGCGCCTCGAGAGCGACCCCGAACTCGCCGCTGCCTACGGGCGCGCGCACGAGGACTACCTGCGCCGCCGTGCCGAGCTCGGCGAGGTCCCGGAGATCGAGGGCGTCTCCGCCGGGGGCATGCCCACCCGGGTCAAGTGCCTCCACGTCCTCGTCGGCCACGCGCTCGCCGTCGGGCCGGGCGTCAACCCGCTCGGCGACGAGGCCCTGACCCTCCTGCGCCCGGTGTGGCGTCCGGAGCGCTGCACCTGCTGATCGTGGCAGGGTTGGGCGCGTGAGACGCGTAGCTGCCATCGACTGCGGGACGAACTCGATCCGCCTCCTCATCGCCGACGTCGACGACGCCGGGGGCCTCCACGAGCGGGTCCGCGAGATGGAGATCGTCCGGCTCGGCCAGGGGGTCGACCGCACCGGTTCCCTCGACCCGGCCGCGCTGGCGCGGACGCTCGCCGCGACCGAGCGGTACGCGCAGGCGTGCCGCGCCCATGACGTGGAGGCGGTGCGCTTCGTCGCGACGTCCGCCACCCGCGACGCCGCCAACCGGGGCGACTTCGTCGACGGCGTGCGCGCCGTCCTCGGCGTCGAGCCCGAGGTCGTCAGCGGCGACGAGGAGGCCGCGCTGTCCTTCGCGGGAGCCGCGAGCGTGCTCGGCGGCAAGCACCCGGGTCCCTTCCTCGTCGTCGACATCGGCGGGGGCTCGACCGAGCTCGTGCTCGGTGACGGCACGCCGGAGGCGGCGACGTCGATGAACATCGGCAGCGTCCGGATGACCGAGCGCCACCTCGCCGGTGACCCGCCCACGCCCGCGGAGGTCGCCGCCGCGCGCGCCGACGTCCGTGCCGCGCTCGACGCGGCCGCGGCGCTCGTGCCGCTCGGCTGCACGGGCACGCTCGTCGGCCTCGCCGGGTCCGTCACCACCGTCACGGCCCGCGCGCTCGGCCTGCCCGCCTACGACCGCTCCCGCGTCGACGGTGCGGAGATCGGCGTCGACGACGCGCTGCGCGCGTGCGCCGACCTGCTCGCCGCCCCGCGGGAGGAGCGCGCGGCCATGCCGTTCATGCACCCCGGCCGGGTCGACGTCATCGGTGCCGGCGCCCTCATCTGGAGCGAGGTCATCGACCGGGTGCGGCGGGACGTCGCGATCACCGGCCGTGATCTCACCGCCGCCGTGACGAGCGAGCACGACATCCTCGACGGGATCGCGCTGAGCATCGGCCGCTGAGCGCGGCACGCTGCTGACCGCGGCACGCCGCTGAGCGACCTGCCGCGGCCCGCGGTCAGCGGTTGGTGCTCAGCCCCGCCGGGGGTGCGCGCCCCGGCCGCGGACGCGGGTCCGCAGCCGCATGCGCAGCGTGATGGCACCCAGCGTCGCGGCGATGACCGAGCCGATGATGACGGCGACGCTCGCGTGGTCGGCGTGGACGTGGTCGCCGAACGCGAGGTTGGAGATGAGCAGCGAGACCGTGAAACCGATCCCGGCGAGGAACGTCACGCCGAGGAGGTCGGCGAGGTCGATCCCGTTGCCCAGCCGCAGCGGCGTGACCCGGGTGAGGACGGCGACGCTGCCCCAGATGCCGATGACCTTGCCGAGGACGAGCCCGAGGATGACGCCGATGGCGACGGGGTCCGCGACGAGCGCAGCGAGACCACCGGAGTCGACGACCGAGACCCCGGCGGCGAAGAAGGCGAACACCGGCAGCGCGATACCCGCCGACCACGGCTGCATGTGCTCGACGAAGCGGTGCGTCATCGCGTCGTCCTCACCGCGCTGCCGGCGCGCGGGGACGCACATGCCGAGCAGGACGCCCGCGACGGTCGCGTGGACCCCGGCCTCGTGCATGAGCGCCCAGGCGACGAGCGCGACCGGGATGAGGATCCACCACGACGTCATGCGGCGCCGCACGAGGACGGCGAAGACGGCGATGGCGGCGAGGGACGCGAGGAGGGCGATGCCGTTGATCTCGTCGGTGTAGAAGACCGCGATGACGGTGATCGCCAGGAGGTCGTCGACGACCGCGAGGGTGAGGAGGAAGGTCCGCAGGGCCGGGGGGAAGCCGCGTCCGAAGACGCCGAGCAGCGCGGTGGCGAAGGCGATGTCCGTCGCCGTCGGGATCGCCCAGCCGTCCATCCCGTCCGAGCCGGCCGAGATCTGGACGACCGCGTAGATGACGGCGGGCGCGATCATGCCGCCCACGGCGGCGAGCATCGGCAGGAGGGCGAGCCGCATGCTGCGCAGGGAGCCGGTGACGAACTCCGTCTTGAGCTCGAGGCCGACGACGAAGAAGAAGATCGCGAGGAGGCCGTCAGCCGCCCACGTGGCCAGGCTCAGGTCGAGGTGCAGGGCGCTGGGGCCGACGCGGAGCTCGGAGATGCCCACGTACGTCTCGCGCCACGGGGAGTTCGCCCAGGCGAGCGCGAGGACAGCGGCGGTGAGGAGGACGATGCCGGCGGTCGTCTCGTCCCGGACGTGTCCTGGGAGGGCCCGCAGGAAGCGGGTCGCCGGCCGGCGCCGGGAGGAGAGGTTCGGGCGGTCGCCACGCACCGCAGGGCGGTTCTGGGCACGGGAGTCACGGGCTTTGGTCACGTCGGTGCCTTCGGGGTCGGGAACGGGACGCCGACCAGGCTTCCCGGCACACCGCGGATCAGACTAACCCCCGGCCCGGCCGCCGTGCCCGACGGTCCCGGGGGGCGGCGCTCCGGCTCCGGGCACCGCCCTCGCCGCCGTCCGCGACGCCTCGCGGGCGCGCCGGAGCCGGCCGTGGCGATGATGGAGGCATGAGCCTCCGCCCTCGCCGCCGTCCGCGACGCCTCGCGGGCGCGCCGGAGCCGGCCGTGGCGATGATGGAGGCATGAGCCCGATCGCGCCCGGCACCGGTTGGCCCGGGGACCGCGCCACGCCCGCGACCCCGGTGGCCCGCTCGGCGGCCGGGGTGCGCCGCCTCGCCGCCGGCTCCCGGGACCTGCCGGTGCTCGATGCCCGCTCGAGCGTGTGCCGGGCGTGCCCTCGGCTCGTCGCCTGGCGCGAGGAGGTCGCGGTGACGAAGCGCCGCTCGTTCGCGGACGAGCCCTACTGGGGTCGGCCTGCGCCGGGGTTCGGCGACACCCGCGCCCACCTGCTCGTCGTCGGCCTCGCGCCCGCCGCTCACGGGGCGAACCGGACGGGCCGTCTCTTCACCGGGGACCGCTCGGGTGACTGGATCTTCGCGGCGCTCCACCGTGCGGGTTACGCCAACCAGGCCACCTCTCTCCACGCCGACGACGGTCTCGCCCTCACCGGCGCCCGGATGGTCTCCGCCGTCCGGTGCGCGCCCCCGGACAACCGGCCGGAACCGGGGGAACGGGCGGCGTGCGCCGGCTGGCTCGAGCGGGAGATCACGCTCGTCATGCCGACGACGACGGCGATCCTCGCCCTCGGCGGCATCGCGTGGCAGGCGGCGCTGTCCTCGCTGCGCGCGCTCGGCTGGTCCGTGCCGCGCCCGCGGCCACCGTTCGGGCACGGCACCGAGGCGTCCGTCACCAACCCGGACGGCCATGAGGTCGCGCTCATCGGGAGCTACCACGTCTCCCAGCAGAACACCTTCACGGGGCGGCTCACCGAGGCGATGCTCGACGACGTCCTCGCCCGGTGCCGCGCGCGCGACCCGGGGCGCGGCCCCGTCCCCGGCTGGGACGGTGGGTCGGGACCGGCGTCGTGAGCCGGGCGCGCCCACCGCGCCGCCCGGCTGGTGCGGGACGGCGCGCCCCGCTCGTGCGGCAGGATGGTGGCGCGCCCCCATAGCCCAACCGGCAGAGGCAACCGGCTTAAACCCGGTCCAGTGCGGGTTCGACCCCCGCTGGGGGCACACGCAGCCCGCTGCCGGGCCGGCCCCACGGCCGGGTGTGCGCACTCTCACCCGCCCAGAGAGCCTCCTCGCCTAGCGGGATCCGAGGTGCCGACTAGCATCGAGGCATGACCGAGAACTCCGCTTTCGCCCGTTCCGCGAGCCCCTCGGGCGCGCCGGCCGCCGTGGACGCCCCCGTGGCCAGGACGGAGAAGAAGCGCAAGGTCCGCCGCATCCTCGTCCTCGGCGGCGGGTACATCGGCCTGTACACCGCGCTCGGCCTGCGCAAGGAGATGGGGCGCGACGAGGTCGAGATCGCCGTCGTCGACCCGCGCTCGTACATGACCTACCAGCCGTTCCTCCCGGAGGCGGCCGCGGGCTCGCTCGAGCCTCGCCACGTCGTCACCCCCCACCGTCGCGAGCTGCGCGGCTGCACCCTCATCTCCGGGCGCGTGACGGAGATCAAGCACGCCGAGCGCAAGGTCGTCGTCACGCCGGTCGCCGAGGAGACGCCGTACGAGCTCTCCTACGACGAGCTCGTCATCGGGCTCGGCTCCGTCGCGCGCACGCTCCCCATCCCGGGCCTCGCCGAGCAGGCGATCGGCTTCAAGTGGATCGAGGAGGCGACCGCCCTGCGCAACCGCGTCCTCGGCCAGATGGACGCCGCCGCCTCGACGTGGGACCCCGACCACCGCCGTCGGATGCTCACCTTCGTGTTCGTCGGCGGCGGGTTCGCCGGCATCGAGGCGCTCGCCGAGATCGAGGACATGGCACGCTCCGCGACGAAGTCCTACGACTCCATCGCGCCGAGCGACCTGCGCTTCGTCCTCGTCGAGGGCGCCGGGCGGATCCTGCCCGAGCTCGGCGACGAGCTGGGCGGCTACGCCCTCGAGCAGCTGCGTGCGCGCGGCATCGAGATCAAGCTCAACACCTTCCTCAACTCGTGCGTCGACGGCGTCATCGAGCTCTCCTCGGGCGAGTCGTTCGAGGCCGACACCCTGGTGTGGACGGCCGGCGTCAAGGCCAACCCGGTCCTCGGCAACTCCGACCTCCCGCTCGACAAGGCCGGTCGGGTGCGGACGTCCGCCACCATGCAGGTCATGGGCGACGACGGCATCGTCCCCGGCGCGTGGGCGGCCGGAGACTGCGCCGCGGTGCCGGACCTCGCCGTCGGCGGGGACGCCACGTGCGCCCCGACGGCGCAGCACGCCGTGCGCCAGGCCAAGCACCTCGCGAAGAACCTCGTGCGCGCGGTCCGCGGCGAGGAGCCGACGAACTACGAGCACAAGAACCTCGGCACCGTCGCCTCCCTCGGCCTCGGCAAGGGCGTCGCGCAGATCTTCGGCATCAAGTTCCGCGGGCCGCTCGCCTGGTTCATGCACCGCTCGTACCACATGTGGGCAATGCCGACCTTCAACCGCAAGGTCCGCATCGTCCTCGACTGGACGACGGCGATGTTCTTCCGGCGCGAGCTCGTCGCCCTCGGGTCGATGCACTCCCCGCGTGCGTCCTTCACCGAGGTCGCCACCCCGGCGGGCAAGAAGAAGGACATCCCCGCCGACGCGGCCGGTGCCCCCACCGACGCCCCGGCGGACGGCCCGCTGCCCGACAAGCACGACGCCGAGGCCGCCTCCCCGGTCCCGGCCGGCGACCACGCCGCGCAGTCCGGCTCCGGGCAGCACTGAGCACCGGGGAGCGCTGAGCTCCGCAGAGCACTGAGCACAGGGGAGCGCTGAGGGCAGGGCGTCGCTGAGCGGCGCCCTGCCCTGCCTCGTCGGCGGTCAGACGAGCGCGACCTCGTCCGTGAGCGTGGCGGCCAGTGCGGCGGCGTCCGCCAGGGCGAGGTCGACGCCGGTGTACCCCTGCTCGCCCGCGGCGGTCGTCACCGTGAGCGAGGCCAGCCCGAGCATCCGTTGGACCGGGCTCTGGCTCACGTGGGCGCCGTTGATCCCTCGGGCCTGGAGCACGTCGGTGCGGTGGCTGAAGAAGCCGCGGCGCAGGTAGAGGTAGTCGTCGTCGAGCCGGTGCCCGAGGGCGCGGTAGTAGCCGTGCCCCGCGACCACGCTGACCGGTACCAGCGCGGCCGGCAGGAGCAGCAGCCACCCGCTCCACCACCCCGTGGCAGCCCCCGCCCAGAGCGCGGCGGCGAGGAGCGCCGTGGCGATGAGGTAGCGGGCGACGGCACGACGGCGAGCAGCCCGCGGGTGGGCGACGAACGGGCCGGCGGCGGGGGTGCCGTCGTCGTCGAGGACGGGGCGACCGAGGAGTGCCGTCGCCACACGGAGGGCGACGTCGCGGGTGGTCCCCGGGAGCATGGACGAGCTCTCGGTCATCATCTGGGCCAGGCTCACCCCGGTCATGACGGGTGCGAGCCGGGCGCCGCCGAGCAGCCGCGTCAGGAGGGGGCGGCTCAGGGTCACACCGCGCAGGCGGTCGTGGTCAGCGGTGAAGGAACGGGTGGTGAGCAGCCCGCGCGTGGCGAGGAAGCGCCCGCTCGGCTCGCGCACGAGCCGGTAGCCCCACCACGCCTCCGCGAAGACGACCGCGCCGGACGCGGCGCCGAGGACGACGACGAGCCCGAGGGACGTCACGGCCCACGCACCCCACGGCACCCGGTCGAGGATCCCCATGACCTGCTCACCGACCCACTCCTCCCGGCCGACGAGGGAGACGACGCCGTACAGCGTCCCGATGACGGTCATCGGCCCGGCGATGAGCCACGCGCCGACCATGTGGAAGACGACCCACCGCCAGCGCAGCGTCTGGATCTCCTCGCCCGCGGGCTCGGCGACCCGGGGGTCGAGGCTCGTGGCGACCTCGGGGCCGCTGCGCCGCAGGAGCTCCGCGCGCAGGTGCAGGGCGTCGGTGCGTCGCAGCCCGTTGAGCGTGAGCGTGCCCTCCCCGGTGAAGGAGTTGCCACCGGTCCCCACGCGCAGGATGACGAGGCCGAGGAGGCGGTTGCTCAGGGGCGCGGTGATGTCGACCGTACGGACCCGGTGCAGGGGAATGCGGTTGCTCCTGCGGACGAGCAGGCCCGTCGTGTGCTGCAGCTCCCCGCCGGTGAGCCGGAAGCGCACCTTGATGTAGTTGAGCGCCTGGTTCGCGGGATTGAGCACGGCGAGGACGGCGAGGACGATGACGGTGTAGCGGGCGGCGTCGTTGTCCGTGTTGAAGAACCACCACCCGGCGGCCGCGGGAACGAGCCTTACGAGCATGCGGAGCAGCGACGCGACGACGACGCGCGGGTCCAGGCGCTGCCACGGGACCTCCTCGGCGCCGACCTCGTGGGGGTCCTCGGGCTGCGGCGTCGTCACGTGGCGTCCCCGCGGGTCGCGGCGACGGCGTCGGTCAACCGGCTGACGAGCTCCTCGGCCATCTCGGCGTCCAGGCCCTGGATGACGACGGCGCCCTGCGCGGAGCCGGTCGTCACCGAGACGGCCGCGAGACCGAGCAGTCGGTGCAGGACGTTGCGCTTGGCCTCGACGGTCTGCACCCGCGAGAGCGGCGCGATCCGCCACTGCCGGCCGAGCCAGCCGGTGCGGGAGTACACCGCCGTCGGGGTCGCCTCCCAGCGGTGGGTGCGGTACCGCAGCCACGGCGCGACGACGACGGCGGGCGCGAGCAGCACCGTGGCCGCACCGGCCGCGGCGAGCAGCCACGGGCGGCCGGCGTCCCACAGCAGCGCCGGGACGACCGTCCCCGTCAGCGCGACGACGAGCCAGAGCGAGCGCGACAGCAACCAGTAGGTGCGAGCCGCCGGGGCGACGCGGTAGCGGGGCGGGCGGAGGGCACCGTCGTCGGGCCGCGGCTCGCGGACCCGGTCCTGGTCCGCAGACGGCGTCGGCGGCGAGGGGTGGGGGGGTTCCACGAGGCTCCTTCGGGTCGGCGTCGGGGGCGGATGTGACCTGTGGGACCGAGGTGGGTGGCCCGGTCCGGGTGGCGTCGGCGCGGAGCGACGTCACCCCGGCCTGACGAGACCTGTCTCGTAGGCGAGGACGACCGCCTGGACGCGGTCGCGCAGGCCGAGCTTGGCGAGGACCTTGCCGACGTGGGTCTTGACGGTGGCCTCGGAGACGCAGAGGCGGTCGGCGATCTCGGCGTTCGACAGCCCCTCGGCCACGAGCTCGAGCACCTCGCGCTCCCGCGCCGTCAGTGCGGACAGGCGCGGGTCCGCGCCGTCGGCCGCGCCGGTGCGGACGGCGCTGGGCAGGTGCGCCCCGAAGAGGTCGAGCATCCGCTTCGTCACGCGGGGGGAGACGACGGCGTCCCCGCTCGCGACGGTCCGGATCGCCTCGACGAGCTCGGCGGGGCGGGTGTCCTTGAGCAGGAAACCGCTCGCGCCGGCGCGCAGGCCGGCGAAGGCGTACTCGTCGAGGTCGAACGTCGTGAGGATGAGCACGCGGCAGGCGGGGTGGGCGGAGACGATCTGCTCGGTCGCCGCGATGCCGTTGACGCGCGGCATCCGCACGTCCATGAGGACGACGTCGGGGCGCAGCGCGCCGACCATCTGGACGGCGGCGGCACCGTCGGCGGCCTCACCGACGACGTCGATGTCGTCCTCCGCGTCGAGCACGAGGCGGAACCCCATGCGCAGCAGCGCCTGGTCGTCGACCAGCAGGACCGAGATGCTCATGCCTCATCCTCTTCGTTCCAGCGCAGCACGGCGCGCACCCGCCATCCGGCGCGGGCCGGCCCGGCCTCGACGTGCCCGTCGTACACGGCGGCCCGCTCGCGCATGCCGATGACGCCGCGCCCGCCGGGGGAGCCGTGCGCGGACGCGCCCGCCTCGTTGTACACCTCGATGTCCACCTGACCGTCGCCCCGCACGAGGGTGGCCTCGATGCGGGGGGAGCCCGGGGCATGACGCAGGACGTTCGTCAGCGCCTCCTGGACGATGCGGTAGACGGCGAGCTGGAGCCCGGCGTCGGCGGGCAGCGGTGGGCCGGACTCGGTGAGCTGGACGGGCAGGCCGGCCGCCTGGAAGCGCGCGACGAGGTCGGCGAGGTCGGGCGCGGCCGGCTGCGGGCTGAGCGCGACCTTGCCGTCGGGACCGAGGGCGGGCGGGGCGTGGTCCTCACGCAGCACGCCGAGCACCCGTCGGGTGTCCGTCAGCGCGGAGCGGCCGGTGGCGGAGAGCTCCTCGAGGGCGTGCCGGGCCGTGTCCGGGTTGCGCGCGAGCGCGGCGGCGGCCCCGTCGGAGAGGGCGACCATGACGGAGAGGCTGTGCGCGACGACGTCGTGCATCTCCCGGGCGATGCGGTTGCGCTCGGCGGTGAGCGCGATCTGCTCGCGCTGGTCCCGCTCGAGCGCGAGCTGGCTCGTGCGCTCGACGAGGGAGGCGACGTGGTGGCGCCTGTTGCGGGCGCTCGTGCCGATCGCGAGGACGAAGAGCGAGAGCACGAGCTCCGTCGCCGTCGAGATCCAGAACGCCTGCATGGTCGTCAGCTCGGTGACCGTCACGTCACCGTTGCCGCCGCCGCTGACGATGATCGACTCGACGGGGTCGTACCAGACGTAGAAGGACAGGGCGTGCGCGACGTTGAGGGCGAGCAGGCCGAGCCACGCCGTCGTCGGGCGGCGGTAGGCCGCGACGGCGTAGAGCGCGAAGACAGAGGCGATCTCGAGCCCCGACGTGTCCCCGGTGGCGGCGAGCGAGGCCGCCAGGAGGGTGACGATCCCGCCGAGGACGAGCACGGGCGCGTGCCTGCGCCGCAGCAGCACCGCCGAGGCGATGACGATGAGGACCGCGGCGGTGACGCGCTCGCCGCTGCTCAGCCCGGACGGGTCCCACAGGAGCACGCCGGTGCTCGGCCCGGCGAACCACAGGACGATGACCCAGTCGAGGACGGCGGGGTGGTGGTGGAGGAACCGGCGCAGGGGACCGAGGCGACGCGCGCTCAGCTCGGTGAACGGCTCCGTCGGCGGCACCGGTGCCGCCGACGGCGGGTCCTCGGCGCCGGGGGCGTCGGCGTCGTGACGGGGCGCGTCGAGCCGCGGAGCCACCGGCGTGGCGCGCGCCGGCGCGGGGAGGCCGACGCGCGGCGGCGCCGGGAGGCGGGCGCTCGTGGGCCCGCCTCCCGGCGTCGGGTGCTCCTGCGTGCTCAGGCGTCCCTCCGGCGCAGGAAGACCGTGGCCGCCACGAGGACGACGGCGACGTAGGCCATGAGCACACCGAAGCCGGCCCACGGCTCGAGGAGGTTGTCCGGCATCCCCATCGCCATGGCGCCCATGTCGAACGCGACGATCTGCTCACCGGCGGTCGAGGGGAGGTAGGGGTAGAGGTCGGCCACCCAGTCGAGCTGAGCCGCGGCGATCTGAGCGACCGTCGGCAGGACGAGGAGCACGCCGAGGACGGTGGCGATCGCACCGGCCGAGTGGCGCAGGAGCGCACCGACGCCGAGGGCGAGGAGCGCGACGGCCATGAGGTAGAGACCCGTGCCCCAGAACATGCGCTGGGTGTCCGGGTCGCCGAGGTCCGCCGCGCCACCGGCGTCCGCGAGCAGCGGGATGCTCACGAGGTAGGACAGGCCCACCCCGACGACACCGAGCACGAACGAGACGACGGCGATGACGAGGGCCTTCGCGGCGAGGACGCTCACGCGACCCGGGACGGCCGCGAAGCTCGACCGGATCATGCCGGTGGAGTACTCCCCGGAGATGACGAGGACGCCGAGGACGGCGACGACGAGCTGGGCCATCGAGTAGCTCAGCCCGAGCACCATCGTCCCGTCCGGTCCCGCGCCGAACTCGGGGTTCTGGGCGGCCTGGCTCGCGCCGAACGACATGAGGAGCGCCATGAGCACCATGGCCAGGAGCGTCGCGCCGATGACCCAGTAGGTCGAGCGAAGCGACCACAGCTTGATCCACTCCGCGCGCACGACGCGCGGGAAGGACACGGGCGAGACCGCGACGGCGCTGCTGCTGCGCTCGGGGCGGCGTGAGGTGGTGGTGGCGCTCATCGGTGGGCCCCTTCCGGCGTCGTGGTGGTGGCGGCGTGGGAGCCGTCCTCGGAGCGGTACTCGACCTCGCCCTGGGTGAGGGTGAGGTAGGCGTCCTCGAGCGAGGCGCGTACGGGGGTGAGCTCGTGGAGCGCGATGCCGGCGGCTGCGGCGAGGTCGCCGATCTCCTCGGCGCTGCGGCCGCGGACCTCGACGAGGCCCGGCTCGGCCGAGCTCACGCTCACGCCGCTGCGCCGGATGAGCTCGGCGAGCTCGCTCACGCGCGGGGAACGGACCCGGACGGTCGTGCCCTGCGTCGCGTCGATGACCTCCTGGACCGGCCCGGCGGTGATGATCCGCCCCCGCCCGATGACGAGGAGCTGGTCCGCCGTCTGGGCCATCTCGCTCATGAGGTGGGAGGAGAGGAAGACCGTCCGGCCCTCGTCCGCGAGGTAGCGCACCATCGTGCGGACCCACTTGACGCCCTCCGGGTCGAGCCCGTTGACGGGTTCGTCGAGGATGAGGGTGCGCGGGTCGCCGAGCATGGCGGCGGCGATGCCGAGGCGCTGGCCCATGCCGAGCGAGAACCCGCCGACGCGCTTCTTCGCCACCGACTGCAGGCCGGTCATCTCGATGACCTCGTGGACCCGCTTCGTGGGGATGCCGTGCGTCGCGGCCATCGCCCGGAGGTGGTTGTACGCGCTGCGGCTCGTGTGGACGGCCTTCGCGTCGAGGAGGACGCCGACCTCGCTCAGCGGGCTGCTGTGCTGGGCGTAGGGCTTGCCGTTGACGGTGACTTGCCCCGAGGTCGGGCGGTCGAGGCCGACGATCATGCGCATCGTCGTCGACTTGCCGGCACCGTTCGGGCCGAGGAAGCCCGTGACCGTCCCGGGGGAGACGGTGAAGGAGATGTGGTCGACGGCGGTCTTGTCGCCGTACCGCTTGGTCAGCTCGTGCGCTTCGATCATGGGCGGATGCCTCTTTCGGACGTGGGTCTCATCCCTTCCTACGCTAGGCCCCGCGCCGCGCGCCGCGGCTCGCTGGAGGGATGAAACCGGGGTCGGCCGTGCTCCGCCGGCCGGGTGAGGGCCTCATCCTCAAGGCTGAGGCGTCGGGCGGAGCTCGGCCGGGGGGAACGCTGCGCCAGAACGGCGCGGGAACAGCCCGAGAGGCACACGCGTTCTACTGACAGACCCGTACGATGGGCCCGACTAGCAACACCGGTCCGCTCCGCGAAGGAGCAGGCGCCGCGACCAGGAGGCAGTGAGTGAGCAACCCCGTCTTTGAGAACAGTCCGTACTTCGGCAAGAAGCGCGGGTCGCAGGCGCGCACCCCGAACGGCTACCCGGCCTACCCCGGCTACGGTGCCCAGGGCGCGACGGGCACCATGTACCCGCCGACGGTCAACGGCACGCAGGTGCAGGACCTCGAGCACGCCTACGCGCAGCCCGCGGCCGGCGGCGCCCAGATCGGGCGCATGACCTACGACGACGTCATCATGAAGACGGGTGGCCTGCTCGCCCTCGTCGTCGCCGCGGGCGCGTTCAACTGGTTCGTGCTCGGCGGCAGCATGGTCGTCACGATCGGCGGCCTCGTGGTCGGCCTCGTGCTCGGCCTCGTCAACGCGTTCCGGCGCGAGCCGAGCCCGGCGCTCATCATGGCGTACGCCGCCGCAGAGGGGCTCTTCCTCGGCGGCATCTCCGGGGTCTTCGAGCTGATGTACCCCGGCATCGTCCTCCAGGCCGTCCTCGCGACCGGCGCGACGTTCCTCGCCACGCTCGTCCTCTTCCGCAGCGGCGCCGTGCGCGTCACGCCGAAGCTCACGCGCTTCGTCCTCATCGCGCTCGTCGGCTACGCGCTGTTCTCGCTCGTCAACCTCGGCATCATGATGTTCGGCTCGAGCGACGCCGCGTGGGGCCTGCGCTCGAGCGTCGAGATCATGGGGATCCCGCTCGGGGTCTTCATCGGCATCTTCGCCGTCGGCCTCGCCGCGATCTGCCTCATCATGGACTTCGACGCGATCAAGCGCGGCGTCGACCAGGGCGTCCCGGCGAAGATGGCGTGGGCCGCCGCCTTCGGCCTCGTCGTCACCCTCGTCTGGCTCTACATCGAGTTCCTGCGTCTCATCGCGATCCTGCGCGGCAACTGACCTGCAGCCCTCGCACCTCACCGCCCCGACGGCGGCCGGCCCCCGACCGGGGTCGGCCGCCGTCGGCGTATCTCCGCCGGGGCGCGCCGGACGCAGCGGGCACGTGAGCCGGACCCCCGGCATGCCCGGGTGAGGGATCTCACGGCGGGATGACACGGCGCGGTGCGGGCGTTGCCCTCAAGGACCACCCACGCCAGGAAGCAGGCCCGCCGCCATGGACATCCCCCTCTCGATCCTCGACCTCGCCCCCATCGGCCCCGGGGAGACCGCGCGCGACAGCTTCGCGGCGAGCGTCGACCTGGCGCGGCTCGCGGAGGAGCGGGGCTACCGGCGGGTCTGGTACGCCGAGCACCACAACATGCCCACGATCGCGTCGTCGGCGACGAGCGTCCTCATCGCCCACGTCGCGGCGCACACGTCGACGATCCGTCTCGGGGCCGGCGGCGTCATGCTGCCCAACCACGCGCCGCTCACCATCGCCGAGCAGTTCGGCACGCTCGAGACCCTCCACCCGGGACGCATCGACCTCGGCCTCGGCCGCGCGCCCGGCAGCGACCAGGCCACGATGCGCGCCCTGCGCCGCGACCCCATGTCCGCGGAGACGTTCCCGCAGGACGTCGTCGAGCTCCAGGGGTACCTGCGCGGGGAGTCGCGCATCCCGGGCATCCAGGCCATCCCCGGCGCGAGGACCAACGTGCCGCTGTACATCCTCGGCTCCTCGCTCTTCGGGGCCCAGCTCGCGGCCGCGCTCGGCCTGCCGTACGCCTTCGCCTCGCACTTCGCCCCGGACGCCCTCCACGACGCCGTCGCGACGTACCGGCGGGAGTTCACGCCCTCGGACCAGCTCTCCGAGCCGTACGTCATCGCCGGCGTCAACGTCGTCGCGGCGGACGACTCCGCGTCCGCGACCGAGCAGTTCATGACGATGCGCCGCTCCCGCGTGCGGGGCATGATCGCTCGCGGCCCGGGCACCCCGGACTACAGCGACGCCGAGATCGACGCGTTCCTCCTCACGTCCCACGGGCGCAAGATCGCCTCGATGATGCAGTACTCGGCGGTCGGGACGCGGGACGAGGTCCACCGCTACCTCGAGGAGTTCGCCGCCTCGGCGCACGCCGACGAGCTCATTGTCGCCCACGCCTCGCCGGGCGCCGCCGAGCGCCTGCGCTCGGTCGAGCTGACGCTCTAGGGGGAGCGTCTGCGCGCGCCGGCGGGTGGGGCGGGAGCGCCTGGGTCGCTGGGGGCGGAGCGCCGATAGGGTGGCGCCATGCCGCTGTTCGACCTCGGTGCCGAGGCGCTCACCACGTACCGACCCGACGTCGCGGAGCCGAGCGACTTCGACGCCTTCTGGGCCGCGACGCTCGCCGAGACGCGGGCTCACGCCCTCGACGTCACGCGCGAGCGCATGGACGCCGGGCTCCCGCTCGTCGAGGTCGAGGACCTCACCTTCTCCGGCTTCGGCGGCCACCGGATCCGGGCGTGGTACCTGCGCCCCGCCGGAGCGGCGGGCGAGCTCCCCGCCGTCGTCGAGCTCCTCGGCTACGGCGGCGGCCGCGGCTACCCGCACACCCGGCTCCTGTGGCCGACGGCGGGGTACGCCTACGTCGTCATGGACACCCGTGGGCAGGGGAGCGCGGGCACCCTCGGGCACGGCGTCACTCCGGACCCCGCCGGTGCGGGCCCGGCGACCGCCGGCTACCTCACCCGCGGGATCGGCGACCCCCACGAGATGTACTTCCGGCGTCTCTACACCGACGCGGTCCGCGCGGTCGAGGCCACCCGCTCCCTCGACGGCGTCGACGCCTCCCGGGTCGCGGTCACCGGCGTGAGCCAGGGCGGCGGGATCAGCCTCGCCGTCGCCGGCCTCCTGCCCGACGTCGCCGCCGTCATGCCCGACGTGCCGTGGCTCTCCCACATCCGCCGCGGAGTCGAGATCGCCCCCGACGGCCCCTACGCCGAGGTGCGGACCTACCTCGCGGCCCAGCGGCACCACGTCGCGACGGCGATGTCGACGCTGTCCTACGTCGACGGCGCCAACCTCGCGGCCCGCGCGAGCGCGCCGGCCCTGTTCTCGGTCGCGCTCATGGACACAGTGTGCCCGCCGTCGACCGTCTACGCCTCCTTCAACCGCTACGGCGGCACGGACAAGACGATCGAGGTCTACCCGTTCAACGGCCACGAGGGCGGCCAGGACGTCCAGCAGGCCGTCCAGCTCCGCTGGCTGGCGGAGCGGCTCGGCGCGCCGGCACCGGCGACGACGGGGGGCTGAGCCGTGCGCGTCGGCATCACGATCCTGCCCCAGGCCCGGTGGCGCGACGCCGCGCCGCTGTGGCGCCGGGCGGAGGAGCTCGGCTTCGACCACGCGTGGACCTACGACCACCTCGCGTGGCGCTCGCTCGTCGACGAGCCGTGGTTCGCGACCGTGCCGACACTGACGGCGGCGGCGACCGTCACCGAGCGCATCGCCCTCGGCACCTGGGTCGCGTCCCCCAACTTCCGCCACCCGGTGCCGTTCGCCAAGGAGCTCATGAGCCTCGACGACGTCTCGCACGGCCGCTTCGTGCTCGGTGTCGGGGCCGGCGGGCTCGGGGTCGACGCCCGCGTCCTCGGCGACGAGCCCCTGCCCCCGCGCGCCCGGGTCGAGCGCCTCGCCGAGTTCCTCGAGCTCCTCGACCTCCTGCTCACCCAGGACTCGACGACGTGGTCCGGGAGCTACTACTCCGCCGTCGAGGCCCGCATGATCCCCGGCTGCGTCCAGCGCCCCCGCCTGCCCTTCGTCGTCGCCGCGAACGGCCCACGCACGATGGCGCTCGCCGCCCGTCACGGGCAGGGCTGGGCGACCACGGGCCCTGAGGGTGCCGAGGACGACGCCGCGTGGTGGCGCGGGGTGCGGGGGCTCGCCGCCCGGTTCGACGACATCGCCGCCGAGCACGGCGACGCCGGGATGCCGCGCTACCTCAGCCTCGACTCCGGCGGCTACTCCCTGCAGTCGGTCGGGCGGTTCGAGGACATGGTCGGGCTCGCCGGGGAGGCGGGCTTCACCGACGTCGTCGTCCACTGGCCGCGCGCGAACGGCGTCTACGCCGGTGACGAGGCCGTCCTCGAGGACGTGGCCGCGCGCCTGCCCGCGCTGCGCTGAGCGTCCGGGGACCGCATAGGCTGGCCCGATGAGCAGCGACCTTCCCACCGCGTCCGGTTCCTTCGGCGACAAGCCCGTCCTCACGTTCCCTGGGGGCCCGGCCCCCGAAGGCCTCCAGATCACCGTCCTCGAGCCCGGCAGCGGCGAGCTCGTCAACGGCGGCGACACGATCGTCGTCAACTACCTCGGCCAGGTCTGGGAGGGGTCCGTCTTCGACAACTCCTACGACCGCGGCGAGACGATCGCGTTCCCCATCGGCATGGGCGTCGTCATCGGCGGCTGGGACGACGGACTCGTCGGCCAGCAGATCGGCTCGCGCGTCATGCTCTCGATCCCGCCGGAGCACGGCTACGGCGAGCGCGGCGTCCCGCAGGCCGGCATCAAGGGCGACGACACCCTCGTCTTCGTCATCGACATCGTCGGCGTCGAGTAGACCCCCGCTCGGCGCCGGTGCCCGACGACGTCCCGCACGTGCGGCCCGGCGCCGAGGCGCGGGAGCTCATCGACGAGCGCACCTCGCTCGCCGCGGACGCCGGGGCGGTGCTCGCGCGGCTCGACGACGCCCGTGCACAGGTCGCGCGGCTCGTCGAGGCGGAGCGCGACGCCCGGGTGCGGGCCGAGCTCGCCGGAGTCGCCGTCGAGCGGCTCGCGGACATCACCGAGGCGAACCTGCGTGTCCACGCGCTGCGCGCCGCCGGTTACGCGAGCGCCCTCGACGTCCTCGACACCACGCCGGCCCAGCTCGAGGCCCACGACGGGATCGGCCGGCACACCGCGCGCAGCGCCGTCGCCGGCGCGCAGCAGCTCGCCGACGCCGTCCGGGCGGGCGTGCGGCTGCGCATCGAGCTCCGCCGCGAGGGTGGGCTCGGTTTCGAGGTCCTCACGCTCCTCCACCGTCTCGAGCGGCTGGCGCCGCTTGTCGAGCCGCACCGCGCGCACCTCACCGACTTCGCCTCCTCGGTAGCGGCGCTCGCCCCGGTCGCGGAGCCGGCGACGAAGCGCCTCGCGTTCGTCTTCACCCGTGGCGAGGCCAGGCGGCGCACCCTCGCCGCGCTCGACAGCCTCGCCGGATGGGGGCCATGGCTGACGACGACGCGCCTGGCCGCCGTCGTCGGCGAGCTCGCGGCGCACTGCCGCGCCCCGGACCCCGGACCCCTCACCCTGTGGGAGGACTTCGAGCGCCGGGCCGGCGCCTACTACGCGCTCCTCGGGCAGATCGTGCCGATGGGCGACCTCACCGCCGCGGACGGCATGCTCCCGGCAGAGCTCGTCGAGCGGATCAACGCCTACGCCCTCGACGAGACGCACCTGCGGGTCACCCTGCGCGGCTACCAGGCGTTCGGCGCGCGGTTCGCGCTCAACCAGGGCCGCGCGATGCTCGGCGACGAGATGGGCCTCGGCAAGACGATCCAGGCGATCGCCGCCATGGCCCACCTCGCTGCGCAGGGCGAACGGCACTTCCTCGTCGTGTGCCCGGCGAGCGTCCTCATCAACTGGACGCGCGAGGTGACCACCCGCTCGACGCTCGGCGCTCACCGCCTCCACGGCGCGGACCGGGGCGGCGCGATCGACCGCTGGGTCGCCGAGGGCGGCGTCGGCGTGACGACCTTCGAGGGCCTGCGTCACGTGCCGCTCCCGCCACCGGTGGGAGGCACGCGGACGGAGGATGGGTCGGTCCCGCCGGAGGGGACGGTGCACGAGGCAGAGCCGAGCCCGGTGGCCGAGGCCGTCGGTCCCGCCGTCGGGATGCTCGTCGTCGACGAGGCGCACTTCGTCAAGAACCCGCGTGCGCTGCGCTCCCGCACGGTGACTGCGTGGGCGGAGCGGTGCTGGCGCGTCCTCTTCATGACCGGCACCCCGATGGAGAACCGGCTCGAGGAGTTCGCCAACCTCGTGCGCTACCTCCAGCCCCGGCTCGTCGAGGAGCTGCCCGCCCACCTCGGTCTCGCCGGCGCCGACCTCTTCCGCAACCAGATGGCGCCGGTGTACCTGCGCCGCAACCTCGTCGACGTCCTCGTCGAGCTTCCCGAGCTCGTCACCGTCGACGAGTGGGAGGAGTTCACCCCGGCGGGGGAGCGCGCGTACCGGGCGGCCGTCGCGGGAGGGAACTTCATGGCGATGCGCCGGGCCGACTTCACGACGCCGCACCCCCGTGACTCCGCCAAGCTCGCGCGGCTCCGCGAGCTCGTCGAGGAGGCGGGCGAGAACGGCCACAAGGTCGTCGTGTTCTCCTACTTCCGTGACGTCATCGACCGGATCGTCGACGCACTCGAGGAGGTTCCCGGCGGCGTGCCGTTCGGGCCGGTGACCGGCTCGGTCCCGGCGGCCGACCGGCAGCGCATCGTCGACGACTTCACCGCCGGGCCGGCGGGCGCCGTCCTCGTGGCCCAGGTCCAGGCCGGCGGCGTCGGGCTCAACATCCAGGCCGCCAGCGTCGTCGTCCTCGCGGAGCCGCAGCTCAAGCCGGCGGCGGAGGCGCAGGCCGTCGCCCGCGTGCACCGCATGGGTCAGGTGCGCACGGTCCAGGTCCACCGGCTCCTCATCGAGGACAGCGTCGACGAGCGGATCGAGACGATCCTCGCCGAGAAGCGCCGGCTCTTCGACGCCTACGTCCGCGACTCGAGTCTCGCCGAGGGGGCCGTCAGTGCCGTCGACGTGAGCGAGGCAGAGCTGGCGCGGGAGGTCGTCGCCGCGGAGCAGGCCCGGCTCGGTCACGGGCCGGTGTGGGACGAGCTGATGGCGCAGGGGGCCAGCGAGCCGGGGGAGCAGGCGGCGGGCTGAGGACGCCCGACGTCGGCGGACGGGACGGGCCGCGCTCGGGCGCCCGGCTCAGCCGGCCTCGGCCCGCTGCCGCACATAGGTGGCGCGTTGACGCAGCAGACGCCGCAGATAGGGACCGAGGAGAGCAGCCTCGGCGGCTCGTCCGAGCAGCCCGAAGGGAGCGCGGACGGTCATCCGGTCCGTCATGACGGTGCGCCCGGGCGAGACCTCGGCGAAGAGGTGCTCGTGGGACATCGTCGCGAACGGACCACGGACCTGCTCGTCCACGAAGCGGCGGGGACGGTCGTAGGCGGTGACGCGCGCCGTCATCGTCCACATGAACCCCGCGTGCCTGGCGCGGAGCGTCACCTCGTCCCCGAGGAGGAGCGCCGGCGTGCCGGTGCTCGTCGTGGCGGTCTCCTCGCTACCGGCCAGCGAGGCCGCGTGCACCTCCATGTCGAGCGCGAGGTCGAAGGTGCGCGCCGCGGGTGCGGTGACGTGCGTGACGACCTCGACGACGACCATCCGAGCACCGTAGGTCATGGCGGCATGGCGGCATGGCGGCATGGCGGCATGGCGGCATGGCCGCGCCGCACCGCGTGGCAACGGCGCCGCACCGCGTGGCGGCGGCGCAGGGCGCTCCGGAGCGCGGCCCGCCCCGGAGCGCCTGCTGCCGCGCCCGCCTGCGGCGGCCCGTGCCTACGCCGTGCGCGACGGCGGTGCGACGTCCATCTGCGCGGGCACCTCGTCCTGGCGGAGCAGGCCGATCGGGCACGTCATCCCGTTGGGGCCGTGGTTGCAGTACCCGCCCGGGTTCTTGTGGAGGTACTGCTGGTGGAAGGCCTCGGCGTAGTAGAAGGGACCGGCGCCGTCCTCGCCGTCGGCGGGGCGGAGCTCAGTGGTGATCGGCCCGAACCCGTTCTCCGTCAGCACCTCCTGGAACGCCTCGCGGGTGGCGCGCACGGCGCGTCCCTGCTCCGGGGTGGTCCAGTAGATCGCCGAGCGGTACTGCGTGCCGACGTCGTTGCCCTGGCGGTTGGCCGTCGTCGGGTCGTGGTTCTCCCAGAACGCCTTGAGGAGCTCCTCCGGGCTGATCCGCGCGGGGTCGTAGGCGACGAGCACGGCCTCGGCGTGACCGGTGCGGCCCGTGCACGTCTCCTCGTACGTCGGGTTCGGCGTGAACCCGCCCTGGTACCCGGCCGCGGTGGCGACGACGCCGTCGAGGCGCCAGAAGATCCGCTCGGCGCCCCAGAAGCAGCCCATCGCGACGTAGAGCACCTCGGTGCCCTCGGGCCACGGCCCCTCGAGCGGGGTGCCGAGCACCTCGTGCGTGGACGGGACCGTGAACCCGGGGTGCGGGCGCCCGGGCAGGGCGGTCTCGGCGGTCACGAGCTGGGGCGCGGGGCGCATCCCGAAGATCATGTGCAGGGCCTCTCGTCGTGCGTTCCGGCGCCGCCGGGCACGGCGGCGCACATGGGCGACAACAACGCCGCCCCCGCGCATCTTCCGCGCCGCCGGCGCGACCGGCCGGAACGGCTGACGGCCCCCTGGCGCGGCGGGTCGTCGACCTGTCGGTTGCGCTCGGCCCGGCGCCCGTAGTCTGAGCGGCGGCACACACCTCCGAGGTCGATTGCAGGGACATGGCGAAGAACTTCTCCGGCTGGCTGTCACGGCTGACCCCGGCCCGGCTCGACCCCGGCACGCGCGCCGGGACGGGCCCCCTCGCCCGCGCGCCGGGCGCGACCGCCCGCGTGGCCGGGACCCGTGGCGCCCGCCCCGCGCGGACGGAGGCGCCCGGCCTCGACGGCGCGGTCCCACCGGCGGTGCGCGCCGCCGCCGGGTGGTCGTGGCGCCTCATCGTCATCGCGGCCGCCTGCGTCATCGTCGGGTACGTCGTCGTGACGTTCAAGACGGTCGTCGTCGCCTTCCTCGTCGCGATCCTCCTCGCCGTCCTCCTCGAGCCGATCTCCACCCGGCTGCGCCGCCTGCGCCTGCCCCGGTCGCTCGCGTCCCTCGTGACGATCGCCCTCACCCTCGCCGCGGTGAGCGGCCTCCTCACCCTCGCCGGTCGCTCGATCATCGCCGGGTTCAGCGATCTCGCGGACCAGGCGACCGCGGGCTTCACCGAGCTCCTCACATGGCTCACCGAAGGCCCGCTCGGGGTGGACGAGTCGCAGATCGACACGTGGCTCGGTGAGCTGCAGGGCCAGCTCGGCGAGAACTCCGGGGTGCTCGTCAGCGGCGTGCTCTCCGCGACCAACTCGGTCACGCAGGTGGTGACCGGTGCGCTCATCTCGCTGTTCTGCCTCTTCTTCTTCCTCAAGGAGGGGCGGCGTATCTGGCAGTGGTTCGTCCGCCTCGCGCCGGTGCGGGCGCGGGACAACATCAACGAGGCGGGCATCCGTGGCTGGATGACCCTCGGGGGCTACACCCGCACGCAGATCCTCGTCGCGTTCGTCGACGCCGTCGGTATCGGTGCCGGTGCCGCCCTCCTCGGGGTGCCGCTCGCGCTGCCGCTGGCCATCCTCGTCTTCCTCGGCGCGTTCATCCCCATCGTCGGTGCGCTCGTCTCGGGCTCCGTCGCGGTCCTCGTCGCGATCGTCGACCAGGGCGTCGGCACGGGCCTCGTCATGCTCATCATCGTCCTCGGCGTGCAGCAGCTCGAGGGAAACCTCCTGCAGCCCTGGCTCCAGGGCAACGCCCTCTCCCTCCACCCCATCGCGATCCTCCTCGCCGTCGCGGCGGGCACCGGCGTCGCCGGCATCCTCGGTGCCCTTTTCTCCGTCCCGCTCATCGCCGTCATCAACACGGTGGTGCTCTACCTCCACGGGCACGACAAGTACCCGCGCCTCGCCACCGACTGGCACCGGCCCGGAGGTCCACCGGGCATCCTCTTCGGCGCGATCCGGGACTCCTACGCCCACGTCGCGGAGGACTCCGACGACGACGGCGCAGCGACGAGCGCGGCGACGGCCGACGAGATCGACGACGACGTCATCCCGGCAGGGGCAGACGAGATCGACGACGACGTCATCCCGGCAGGGGCCGACGACGACGGCGCGGGCGGCCTCGTCGACCCCCGCACCGGGCGCGTGGACCCGCACACGCCGCAGCTATGACCCCGGTGCCCGTCGACCTCGTGGCCATCCGCGCCGCGGCGCGGCTCCTCGAGGGCGTCACGTGGCGCACCCCGGTGGAACGGAGCACGAGCCTGGCGCAGGCCGTGGGGGGCCCGGTGTGGCTCAAGTGCGAGAACCTCCAGCGCACCGGGTCGTTCAAGCTGCGCGGGGCGTACGTGCGGCTGTCCCGGCTCAGCCCCGCGGAACGGGCGTGCGGCGTCGTCGCCGCCAGTGCCGGCAACCACGCGCAGGGTGTCGCCCTGGCGGCGCAGATGCTCGGCATCTCCGCCGTCATCCACATGCCGCGGGACGCCGCGCTGCCCAAGCTCGACGCGACCCGCGCGTACGGCGCGACGGTGCGCCAGCACGACGGTGGCCTCGCCGCGGCACTCCGCGCGGCCCAGGTGCACGCCGAGGAGAGCGGGCGCATCCTCATCCACCCGTTCGACCACGCCGACGTCGTCGCCGGCCAGGGGACGATCGGTCTGGAGATCCTCGAGCAGGTCCCCGATGCGCGCACGATCCTCGTCCCAGCCGGCGGCGGTGGGCTGCTCGCCGGGGTGGCGGCGGCGGTGCACGAGTCCGGCTCGGCGGCGCGCGTCGTCGGGGTCCAGGCCGAGGGGGCGGCAGCCTTCCCGGGCTCGCTCGCCGCGGGCCGCCCCGTCGCCCTCGACGCGATGAGCACGATGGCGGACGGCATCGCCGTCGGCCTGCCGGGGGACGTCCCGTTCGCCCTCGTGCAGGACCACGTCGACGAGATCCGCACGGTCTCGGAGGAGCAGATCGCGCGCGCCCTCCTCATGCTCACGGAGCGCGCCAAGCTCACCGTCGAGCCCGCGGGCGCCGTCGGCGTGGCCGCGCTGCTCGACGCCCCGACCGCCTTCGAGGCGCCCGTCGTCGTCGTGCTCTCCGGCGGGAACGTCGACCCGCTCGTGCTCCTGCGCGCGCTCCGGTACGGGCTCGCGGCAGCGGGGCGCTACCTGAGGATGCGCGTGCGCGTCCAGGACCACCCCGGCTCGCTCGCCGCGCTGCTCGCGGCACTCGCGGAGACCGGGGGGAACGTCGTCGCGGTCGAGCACACGCGCACGGCCGACGCGCTGCGGGTGAGCGAGGTCGAGATCGCCGTCGAGCTCGAGACGAAGGGGACGGCGCACTGCGTCGAGGTGGTCGCGGCCCTGCGCGCGAAGGGCTACGGCGTCTCGACCACGAGGCACGGCGGCTGAGCCCGGACGCACGCGAGGGGCGCCCCCAGCGGGAGCGCCCCTCGCGTGCGTACGTGCGCGGGTCAGCTGTGGAAGGGCTTGACCTTCTCGATCTCGACCTCGATCGTCATGCCGTTCGGGGCCTTGTAGGAGACCGTGTCGCCGGCCTTGTGGCCGAGCAGGGAGGCACCCATGGGCGAGCTCTCGGAGAAGACGTCGATGTCGAGGTCCTTCGCTCCCTCGCGCGAGCCGAGGAGGAACGTCTCCTTCGTCCCGGCGACGATGGCCGTGACGACCATGCCGGGCTCGACGATGCCGTCGTCCGCCGGCGTCTCGCCGACGTGCGCCTTGCGCAGCAGCTCGCTCAGCTGGACGATCCGTGCCTCCGCCTTGCCCTGCTCCTCGCGCGCGGCGTGGTAGCCGCCGTTCTCCTTGAGGTCTCCCTCGGAACGCGCGGCTTCGATGCGCTCGGTGATCTCGGTCCGTCCAGGCCCAGTCAGGTGGTCAAGCTCGGCCTTCAGACGGTCGTACGCGTCCTGGGTGAGCCAGGTTGTGCTCGTCTCGGCCACGTCTACCTCCTCATAAGCTGGTCAGCCCCGGGGCCGTCGTGACGGCGCGGGGCCATGGGGGTGTGCATGATCGCTCACCCGGGGCGCCCGCTCCGTCGCGCACCGCTCCGGAGCGGCGTAAGTGCTTGATTGTAGCAAGGTCCTGCCTCAGCCCGGGACGACGACGCACCCGTCGACCCGCGCGCCGCGCGGCGGCTCGATGGTGCGCACGCTCGCCGTGACGGTGACGACCGACGTCTCGTCCGGCCCGACCCGCACGGTGGCGACGCCCACCTCGGCGAAGTTCTCGTTGAGCGCGACGACCGTGCAGTCGGCGACGACGTCGGGCGACTTGCTCACGGTGAAGGTGACCTCGGCGCTCGCCTCGTCGACGACGCGGAACCCGGCGTCCTGCGTGCGCACGGGCACGTTCGTGGCGAGGGCCGCGAAGACGACGAACGCGAGGACGACGAGGGCGCCCACGCCGACGACGACGAGCGCGGTGCGGCGGCTGCGGCGAGGGTCGCGGCCGTAGCGGTCGTCGAGCGCGGTGCGCACGGTCCGCGCGTCACCCGGCGCCGGCTCGGCCATGGGACGTCCCTCCCGGTAGGAATGCTCGTGCGCGTGAGGGACCATTGTCCCTCGAGATGATCGGTCTGCAGCGCGCCGCCCGTGGTGGCGCGAGAGGAGGGACGGGCGACGTGACCACCCAACCGCTACGCCTGATGGCGGTGCACGCGCACCCGGACGACGAGTCGAGCAAGGGGGCCGCCACCATGGCCCGCTACGCCGCCGAGGGGGAGCGCGTGCGCGTCGTCTCGTGCACCGGCGGCGAGCGCGGTGACGTCCTCAACCCGCACCTCGCGGACGACCCCGCGGTGCGTGACGACATGCCGGCCTACCGCCGGCGCGAGATGGACGCCGCCGCCCGCGCGCTGGGGATCGAGCACGTGTGGCTCGGGTTCATCGACTCCGGCCTGCCGGAGGGAGACCCGCTGCCGCCGCTGCCCGAGGGGTGCTTCGCCGTGCAGCCGCTCGAGGTGACGGTCGGTGCGCTCGTGCGGGAGATCCGCGAGTTCCGTCCGCACGTCATGACGACGTACAACGAGAACGGCGGTTACCCGCACCCCGACCACCTCATGTGCCACACCGTCTCGATGGCGGCGTTCGAGGCCGCGGCCGACGCCGAGCAGTTCCCCGAGGCCGGTGAGCCATGGCGGGTGGAGAAGATCTACTACGACGTCGGTTTCTCGCCCGACCGGTTCGAGGCGATCGCCACCGCGATGCACGAGCGCGGCCTCGTCTCCCCGTTCGACGACTGGCTCTCCGCGCGCTCGGAGCTTCCCCGGCGGCCCGTGAGCGCCCGGATCCACTGCGCCGAGTACTTCGAGCGCCGGGACGAGGCGCTGCGCGCGCACGCCACCCAGATCGACCCCGACGGGTTCTTCTTCATGGTCCCGCGTGACATCGAGCGCGAGGTGTGGCCGTACGAGGAGTTCGAGCTCGCACGCTCCCACGTGGAGACGACGACGCCGGAGGACGACCTCTTCGCAGGTGTCCGTGAGAAGGTCCGCCCATGACGTCCCCCGCGGTGACCGCGCTCATCCACGCGCTCTCGGCGCAGACGCCGGCCCCGAGCCCCTCGCCGGACCAGCAGCTGACGATCTACACCGTCACGCCCGGCATCGGCGGGTTCCTCGCGTTCTTCGTCCTCGCGCTCGCGGCCTGGGTGCTCTTCCGGTCGATGGCCAAGCACATGCGCACCGTGGACCGCAACGCCGCGGCACGCGGCGAGACGCCCGTGCGGCGCGGGATCGACGTGGCGCCTGCGTCTGACGCCGACGACGCCCGGGCGCGCGGTGGGAGCAGCGACGGCGCCCCGGACGGTCCGCCGCTCGAGGACGACGGGACCCGGCCGGCCGGCTCGGCGACCGGCACGGACCCCTACCCGAGCGCGCCGCGCCCGCCGACGCCGTAGGCGGGGCGCAGGGCCCGCCCGCGGCGGGCTCGCTCAGCCGCGCACCTCGGCCTTCGCCGCGGCGAAGTGGGCCTCGTCCTCGGCGACCTTCGCCTCGTTGTCCGCACGTGCGGCCTCCGCCTCGGCGAGGGTCTCGGGCGACATGGTCGCGGCGAGCCGCTCGCGCTCGTGCGCGACGTCGAAGGTGGCGCTCGGCCAGCCGAGGTCGAGCTCGAGCAGCGCCCGCGTGAGGAGCTCGGTCACCGCGAGGCGGGCGTACCACTTCCGGTCCGCGGGGATGACGTGCCAGGGCGCGTCCGGTGTCGATGTCCTGGCGAGGACGTCGGCGTAGGCAGCCTGGTAGTCGTCCCACCTCGTGCGGGTGTCGACGTCGGACGGGTTGTACTTCCAGTGCTTGTCCGGTCGGTCGAGGCGCTCCATGAGCCGCAGGCCCTGCTCGTCGTAGGACGGCATGAGGGCCACCTTGATGACCGTCGTCCCCGCCGCGACGATCTTCTCCTCGAAGCGGTTGATCTCCGCGTAGCGCTGCGACCACACCGACTCGGGCACGAGTTCGTCCACGCGGGCGACGAGGACGTCCTCGTAGTGCGAGCGGTCGAAGACGCCGATGTACCCGGGGCGGGGCAGCTCACGGCGCACGCGCCACAGGTAGTGGTGGCGCCGCTCCTCGGCGGTGGGGACCCCGAACGCGCGCAGCGCCACGCCCTGCGGGTCGACCATCCCGATGACGTGGCGGACGATCCCGCCCTTGCCGGCCGTGTCGAGCCCCTGGATGACCAGGAGCACGGACCGGTCGCCGCCGGTGCGCCCGTGGGCGTAGAGGCGTTCCTGGAGCTCGGAGAGGAGCTGGCCGCGCTCGGCCATGAAGGCCTTCGCGTCCTTCTTGCCGGCGTCCCACCCGGGTGTCGCGCGACGGTCCGTCGTCGCGAGCTCGAAGCCCGGGCCCGGGCGCAGGATCTCGGTGGGCTGGGCGGTCCAGGTGGGGGTAGCCATGGCGGTGGTCCTTCCGTCGTCGACCACTCGAGGCTATGGCCGCGGGCGGATCCCCGCCCGGGTACGGCTGCGCGACGTCAGGTGAGGGTGAGCGCGGCGATGGCCACCGCGACGAAGTGGCACACGTACCCGATGACGGTGCCCACGTGGAAGATCTCGTGGAACCCGAACCAGCGGGGGCTGGGGTTGGGCCACTTCGTCGCATAGACGACGGCGCCGAGCGTGTAGGCGAGGCCGCCGGCAGCGACGAGCCAGACGATCGCGGGGGAGCCGAGGCTCCAGAAGTCGGGCATGAACCACACCGCCACCCAGCCGAGAGCGATGTAGACGGGCACGTAGAACCAGCGCGGGGCGCCCAGCCAGAACACGCGGGCGAGGATCCCGGCGAGAGCGCCGGCCCAGACGACAGCGAGGAGGACGGCCGCCGTGCCGCGGGGGAGCAGGAGCGCGGCGAGCGGGGTGTACGTGCCGGCGATGAGCAGGAAGATGTTGGAGTGGTCGAGGCGGCGCAGGACCGCCGTCGTCCTCGGTGACCAGTTGCCGCGGTGGTAGATCGCGCTGCACCCGAAGAGCAGGACGGCGGTGACGCCGAAGACGGCGGTGCTCACCTTCGCCGTCGTCGTCGGGGACAGGACGACGAGGACGATCCCGGCCACGAGCGCGACCGGCGCCGTCACCGCGTGGAGCGTCCCGCGCAGGCGCGGCTTGACGGCCGCCGCGATGTCGTCGGCGCGCGCCGTGACGGCTCGCGCGGCGTGCGTGAGTCGGCCCTTGCGCTCGGACGGCACCGCGTCGACCTCCCTGTGCGCTGGCGACTGCTCCACCACGGATCCTTCCCTGCTCATGTCCGGCAGGGGCTTCCCTACGCCACCGGAGGTTACTCCACCGTAACCACGGGGACCCAACGCCCCCGCCGGTCGTCGCAGCCGCACGCGGTACCGTGAGCGCCGACGTCGTCGGAGTCGAGGAACCAGGAGCGCCCCCACCACCATGCGTTCGCCCAAGCTGCTCTACGGGCTCTACGAGCGTCGACTGTCCGCACAGCTCGAGACGATGAGCGTGCCGCGCCACATCGGCGTCATCCTCGACGGCAACCGCCGCTGGGCGCGCGCGCTGGGCAACCCGGCCGCCCACGGGCACCGGCGGGGTGCGGACAAGATCTCCGAGGTGCTCGGGTGGGCCGAGGACGCCGGCGTCGACATCGTCACGCTGTGGATGTTCTCCACCGACAACCTCAAGCGCGACGACGACGAGGTGGCCGAGCTCCTCGAGATCATCGCCACCGCCGTCGACAACCTCGCGGCGGCCGGTCGCTGGCGGGTCTGCATCGTCGGCGCGCTCTCGCTCCTGCCCGAGCCCATCGCCGCGCGCCTGCAGTCCGCGGCCGAGCGGACGGCGGACGTCGACGGCCTGTGGGTCAACGTCGCCGTCGGGTACGGCGGGCGCTACGAGATCACCGACGCCGTCCGCTCGCTCCTGCGCCAGCACGCCGAGGCGGGCGCCTCCCTCGAGGACGTCGCCCGGGTGCTCAGCGTCGAGGACATCACCGAGCACCTCTACACCAAGGGGCAGCCGGACCCGGACCTCGTCATCCGCACCTCAGGCGAGCAGCGCCTCGGCGGCTTCCTCCTGTGGCAGAGCGTGCACAGCGAGTACTACTTCTGCGAGACGTACTGGCCCGACTTCCGGCGCATCGACTTCCTCCGGGCGCTGCGCGACTACGCCCTGCGCGAGCGTCGCCTCGGTCGCTGAGCGGACGCCAAGGTGAACGGGGCATGACCGTTCCCCGCGCACGGGTGTGTCGCCGCAACGGATCGGCGTGACGGTCATAGCGTGCGGTGTGACGGACGGCACACCCGCCGTCCATCCGGGAGGCCAGCCTATGGAGCGTCCAGCTCCGTGCGGGAGGGGCCACCGGCCCCGCCAGGGCCGGTCGACCGCCCCCACCCCAATGCCGTGCCCGCCACGCGCGGGGCGCTGCTGATCGGCGCCGATGCGCCGGAGGGAGCCCGCGACACACCATGACCGCCACCACCGACAGGACCGACACCTCTGTTCCGGCCACCCGCGCGGGAGCCGCGCCGGGCACCCGGCAGGACGAGCGCCCCGACGGCGGGGACACCCTCGCCCAGCGCCTCACCTACGTGCTGGACACCTCGGTCCTGCTCTCGGACCCGCACGCCCTCCTCCGCTTCGCGGAGCACGACGTCGTCCTGCCGGTCGTCGTCATCTCCGAGCTCGAGGACAAGCGCCACCACCCCGAGCTCGGCTACTTCGCCCGCACCGCGCTCCGCCTGCTCGACGAGCTGCGGCTCCAGCACGGGCGCCTCGACGCCGCCGTGCCCGTCGGGTTCGAGGGCGGCACCGTGCGGGTCGAGCTCAACCACTCCGACTCGGGCGTGCTCCCCTCCGGGCTGCGCCTGGGAGACAACGACTCCCGCATCCTCGCCGTCGCGGCGAACCTCTCCGCGGAGGGGCACGACGTCGCCGTCGTCTCCAAGGACCTCCCCATGCGGGTCAAGGCGGCGGCGCTCGGCCTCCAGGCGCAGGAGTACCGGGCCCAGCTCGCGGTGGAGTCCGGGTGGACAGGGATGACGTCCGCCGACCTCACCGAGGGCGAGATGGCCCGGCTGTGGACCGACGAGCGGGTCGAGGCCGCGGGCCTGGAGATGGCCCACGCCCTCGCGGAGGTCCCGTGCCACACCGGGGTCGTCCTCCACTCGGCGCGCGGGTCGGCGCTCGGTCGGGTCACGCCGGCCGGCGACGTCGCGCTCGTGCGCGGTGACCGGGAGGTCTTCGGGGTCCACGGGCGCAGCGCGGAGCAGCGCATCGCCATCGACCTCCTCCTCGACCCCGAGATCGGCATCGTCTCCCTCGGGGGGCGGGCGGGGACGGGGAAGTCGGCGCTCGCTCTCTGCGCGGGTCTGGAGGCGGTGCTCGAGCGCCGCGAGCACCGCAAGGTCGTCGTCTTCCGGCCGCTCTACGCCGTCGGCGGGCAGGACCTCGGTTACCTGCCCGGCAGCGAGGCGGAGAAGATGGGCCCGTGGGCCCAGGCGGTGTTCGACACGCTCGGGGCGCTCGTCGCGCAGGAGGTGCTCGAGGAGGTCATGGCCCGCGGGATGCTCGAGGTCCTGCCGCTCACCCACATCCGCGGGCGCTCCCTCCACGACTCGTTCGTCATCGTCGACGAGGCGCAGTCGCTCGAGCGCAACGTCCTGCTCACCGTGCTCTCCCGCATCGGGCAGAACTCGAAGGTGGTGCTCACGCACGACGTCGCGCAGCGGGACAACCTGCGGGTGGGCCGGCACGACGGCGTCGCGGCGGTCGTGGAGACGCTCAAGGGGCACCCGCTCTTCGCGCACGTCACGCTCACGAGGTCCGAGCGGTCGGCCATCTCGGCGCTCGTGACCGACCTGCTCGAGTCGGGCGCGACCCCGATCTGATCGATCCGGGCGCGACCTCGACCCCGGGCCGCGGCGCGGGCGGCTCGGTGCCGCCCGCGCCGCCGGCCCCCCCCCCCCCCCCCCCCCCCCCCCCCCCCCCCCCCCCCCCCCCCCGGCCCGGGCGCGTGCCTCTCAGAGCGGGCGCGGGGTGGGTGGCACCGGGGGCGCGGTGGCCGTCAGCTCGACGAGGCTCGGCGGGTTGGCACCGGCGCGCGAGACGGTGATCGCGGCGACCTGGACCGCGCGGGCGAGGGCGTCGGCGAGCGCGGTCCGGCTGATGCCGCGCAGCGCCTCGCGCCGGTCGGCTCCGATGAGGCTCGCGCGCCACAGCCCGTCGATGAGCCCGGACATGAACGAGTCCCCGGCGCCGACCGTGTCCGCGACGTCCACCCGCGGCGCCGCGACGTCGACCTCGACGCCGCCGGCGGTGACGGCGAGCGCGCCGCGTCCGCCGAGGGTGACGACGACGATCCCGGCGCCCAGCCCCACCCAGTCGCCCGCCACCTCGCGGATGTCATCGCCGGGCGCCAGCCACGCGAGGTCCTCGTCGGAGACCTTGACGACGTCCGCGAGGGAGACGAGCCGCTCGATGAGCGGGCGGGCCTGCGCCGGCGTGCCCATGAGCGCCGGGCGGACGTTCGGGTCGTACGTGAGCGTCGCGGTGTCCCGGTAGCGCTCCATGGCCTCGAGGACCTTGAGCGCCCCCGGTGCGACGACGGCGGCGAGCGAGCCGGTGTGGACGAGCGTGGGCGGGCGCAGCGGCTCCGTGCCGGGCAGGTCCCAGTCGAGGTCGAAGGTGTAGTCCGCGACGCCGTCGGCGTCGATGCGGGCGTGCGCGGTCGACGTGTGCCCGGCGAGCTCGGACCCCGTCGAGATGGTGACGCGGTCGCCCGTGAGGTGCGTGCGGATGCTGTCCCCGCGTGCGTCGGTCCCGAACCACGTGGCGAGCTCGACGGCGTGACCGAGCCGGGCGAGCCCGAGCGCGACGTTCGCGGGGCTGCCGCCCACGTGCTCGACCGGCTCCTCGCCCTCGTGCTCGACGATGTCGACGAGCGCCTCGCCGAGGACGAGGGCGTACCCGCCGGCCTCGTGGCCCTGGGGCGTCGCCGTCGTCGCCGGGCCGTAGGCCGGCGTCGTCGGTGCGAGCTCGGGCTCGGGCAGCCGCCCGGGCGTGAGGTCCGGGATACCGGACGCGGGTCCGTCGAGGGGGGTCGGGGCGGTCACGGGTCCTGCCTCTCTGCGGTGGTGCTGGGGGCGTCGGTGGTCCGGGGAGCGTCGGCGGCCGCTCCGGCGCGGCTGTCGCGGTCGGCGCGCGCGGCCTCGAGGCGCTCGCGTGCCCCGTCGAGCCACGCCTGGCACCGCGCCGCGAGGGCCTCTCCCCGCTCCCAGAGGGCGAGGGAGTCCTCGAGGGAGGCGGCCCCGGCCTCGAGGCGGCGCACGACGTCGACGAGCTCGTCGCGGGCCTGCTCGTAGGTCAGCGCACCGACGTCCGGAAGGGGGGTCTCACTCATCGGGCCAGTCTGGCAGAGGCCGCCCACGCCGCACCGCGCGCCCGGGTCACGCCGAGCAGCCCTCCAGGGGGACGGGGCGGGCCCTCCAGCCGCGCAGCTCCGGCCGACCCGCCTCCTCCGTCACCACGGCGCCCGGCTCGCCGGGGACGACGGCGAAGCCTGCCCGGCTCGCCGAGACGACGGCGGGACCTGCGACGGCCGCGGCGCGCGGGCGCCTCAGCCCTGCTCGCGGACCTCGACGTGGACGCGGCCGGCGGCGAGGAGCGCCTCGAGCCGGTCCCCGGGCGCGACGTCGGCGGAGGCACGCACGACCGCCCCGTCCGTGCGGCGCAGGACGGCGTAGCCGCGGGCGAGCGTCGCGGCGGGGGAGAGGGCGACGAGCCGGCCGTGGACCGTGGCGAGGTCCGCGCCGGACCGCTCGAGGCAGCGGCCGAAGACCTCGCGCGCCCGGTCCCTCCGGCGCGCGACGTCCTCCGCGCGGGCGGTGACCATCGTCGTCGGGTCGACGAGGACCGGGCGGCTCCGCACGGCGTCGAGCGTGCGCTGCTCCGCGCGGACGCGGTGCTCGAGCGCGACGCGCATCCGCTGGCGGGCCTGGACGAGGCCGCGGCGCTGCTCGGCGACGTCGGGGACGACCCGTTTGGCGGCGTCGGTGGGCGTCGACGCACGGTAGTCGGCGACGAGGTCGAGCAGCGGGGTGTCCGTCTCGTGCCCGATCGCCGAGACGAGCGGCGTGCGGCACGCCGACGCCGCGCGCACGAGCTGCTCGTTGGAGAACGGGAGCAGGTCCTCGACGGACCCGCCGCCGCGGGCGACGACGATGACCTCGACCCGGGGGTCGGCGTCGAGCTCGGCGATGGCGGAGCTGACCTGCGCGACGGCGCCGGTGCCCTGGACGGCGACCTCCCGGATCTCGAACGGGACCCCGGGCCAGCGCGCCCGCGCGTTGACGACGACGTCGTGCTCGGCCTTGGACTCGCGCCCGCACACGAGGCCGATGCGGCCCGGGAGGAACGGCAGCGGCCGCTTGCGGTCGGCGTCGAAGAGCCCCTCGGCGGCGAGGACGCTCTTGAGTGCCTCGACGCGGGCCAGGAGCTCGCCCACCCCGACGGCGCGCAGGGCGTCCGCCTGGAGCTGGAGCGTCCCGCGCTTGGCCCAGTACGTGGGCTTGGCGTGCACGACGACGTGGCTGCCCTCGGTCAGGGGCGCCGCGACGTCGGCGAGCAGGCGGGAGTAGATGCTCACCGGCAGAGACATGTCCGCCTCGGTGTCCCGCAGGGTGAGGAAGGCCATGCCGGCGCCGGGTCGGCGGTTGAGCTGGACGACCTGCCCCTCGACCCACACGGGCGCCATCCGGTCGATGTACGTGCTGATCTTCTGGCTGAGCAGGCGCACGGGCCACGGGTGCTCCGCGCTCGTGTCCGCGGCGCGTTCCGGCAGGTTCGCCGGACCGGTCGGCTGGCTCACGACGCCGCCCTCGCCCCGGTGAGCGCCCGGCCCATGAGCACCTCGCCGGGGCGCTCGCCGAGGACCGTGAACCCCAGGCGCCGGTAGAAGGCCAGCGCGTCGGTGTTCGCGCTCGCGGCGACCAGGTGCACGCCCGGCACCCCGCGGGCGGCGAGCTCGTCGGCGAGGCGGGTGAGGAGCGCGCGCCCGGCGCCGGAGCCGCGGGCCGGCCCGAGGAGGTTGATGTGCAGGTGCGCGGGGTAGGTGGCCAGCCACGGCTCACGCGAGCGGGTCCCGCCGCGGATGATGTGGACGAGCTCCTCGTCCTTGCTGCCCCGGCGCGGCGGGTGGTCCCGGTAGTGCGCGCGCAGGGGCGGCCACCACGCGCGCTCGCAGGCCTCCGCGAACGCGGCGGTGTCCGCGGTGGCGACGACGTACCCGAGCGGAGCGGCGCCACCCGGCGCCCGCAGGACGTAGGCGAGGTCGGGCTCGAGCTCGAGATAGGGACCGACGTAGACGTGACCGAGCACGTCGGGGTCGTCGTGGTCGGCGCTCGCATCGGCACCGAGGTCACCGGTGCGCAGGCAGATCTCGTAGAGCGCGGAGCGGTCCTCGGGCCGGTAGGGCTCGACGTGCAGGTCGGGTCGCATCCGTCACAGCCTGCCACCAGGGGCTGACCTTCGGCGTACCGCCACGTAGCCTGGAGGTGTGACTACCCTGCCTGCACACGCTCAGGGCGCAGCCGCGCCGGGCCGGCGCGAGATTCCGTCGCTCGCCGGCTCCTCCGCCTTCCCCGACGCCGTCCCGTCCCGTACCCCCGGTGCGCTCGCGGTCCCGGGGAAGAAGATCCTCCTCGCCGCCCCACGCGGCTACTGCGCGGGCGTCGACCGCGCGGTCGACGCGGTGGAGAAGGCGCTGGACCACTACGGCGCCCCCGTGTACGTGCGCAAGGAGATCGTCCACAACAAGTTCGTCGTCGAGACGCTCACCGAGCGTGGCGCGATCTTCGTCGAGGAGACCGACGAGGTGCCCGAGGGGGCGCGCGTCGTCTTCTCCGCCCACGGCGTGTCCCCGGCGGTTCACGCCCAGGCGGCGGCCCGGAGCCTCCAGACGATCGACGCGACGTGCCCCCTCGTGACGAAGGTGCACAAGGAGGCCGTCCGGTTCGCCTCCGACGACTACGACATTCTCCTCATCGGCCACGACGGGCACGAGGAGGTCGAGGGCACGTACGGCGAGGCGCCCGAGCACATCCAGGTCGTCAACTCCCCGGACGACGTCGACGACGTCGTCGTGCGCGACCCGGACAAGGTCATCTGGCTGTCGCAGACGACGCTGTCCGTCGACGAGACGATGCTGACGGTGAGCAAGCTGCGCGAGCGGTTCCCCTCGCTCCAGGACCCGCCGAGCGACGACATCTGCTACGCGACGCAGAATCGCCAGGTGGCGGTGAAGAAGTTCGCGCCGGACTCCGACGTCGTCATCGTCGTCGGGTCCGCGAACTCCTCGAACTCGGTGCGCCTCGTCGAGGTGGCCCTCGAGGCCGGGGCGGGCTCGGCCTACCGCGTGGACCGCGCGAACGAGATCGACCCGGCATGGATGGACGGCGCCTCGACCGTCGGAGTGACCTCGGGGGCGTCGGTCCCCGAGATCCTCGTCCGCGACGTCGTCACCTACCTCGGCCAGCTCGGCTTCGGCGAGGTGGAGGAGGTGCGCACCGCGACCGAGGACATCATGTTCTCGCTGCCCAAGAACCTCCGGGCGGACCTCAAGGCGCGGGGCGCACTGCCCGACCGCCCCCGCCGTGGCCCCCGCGCCGAGCTCTCCGTCAACCCCGTCTGACCGCCGCGCGCCCCCGGCGGGGCGGCGGGGATCAGCCGGCGTGCTCGCGGGCGAGCGCGGCGGAGCGGCGCTCGATGGCGCGTTGCGCGAGCCGGGCGCCCGGTCCAGCGGGTCCGATCCGCCCGTCAGCCGGCGTGCTCGCGGGTGAGCGCGGCGGAGCGGCGCTCGATGGCGCGCAGCGCGCGCGGGCTGAACGCGGTGAAGGGCGTGGCGGCGACCGCGGCGCGCGCGCCCTTCCCGGACCGCCGCCACGTGCCGACGACGGCGCCGGCGTCGACAACGGTGCGCTGGAAGACCCCGTTCCCGCCCGGGACCACCCGCGCGGCGAACTCGGGCGCCAGGACGGCGCTGCGGTCCTGGTAGCCGAGGAGGAACTCGTCGAACCCGGGCAGCAGGTGGGTGCCGAGCGCCTCCGCGCGGTGGGTGGCCAGCCGCTCCGGGGTGCCGGGGTCCATGAGCATCTCGGTGCCGTCGACGGAGAGCGTCTCGAGCCGGGGCCGGGCGAGGGCGACCCCCGCCCGCGCCTCGGCGGCACGCAGCTTGGTCCACCAGATGAAGTCCTTGACGGTCGCTGGGCCGTGGCCGCGGAAGTACCGCAGGGCGAGCTCGCCGAGGGCCTCCTCGCGCTCGAGGACCCGCGGGGCCGGAACCCACTCGTCAAGGAGGACGAGGTGCTGCTCGCCGTCGTCGACGGGGCCCCAGCACAGGGTGCCCGTCTGGGCGAGGTACCAGATGAGGTGGTACGTCCGCTGGCCGTCGGCCGCGACGCCGGCGGCCTCCCAGACGGTGCGGAGCCCCTCGCGGCTCAGCCGACGGCCGCCGCTCAGCGCGCCGACCGCGAGGTCGCGTGCCCGCTCGATGAGGGCGTCGTCGAGGCCGAGCTCGGCGCGGCGGCTCGCGGCGCCCGTGATGAGCCGCTCGGTCGTGAGGGAGAGCACCCACAACAGGTCCTCCGCCCGGACGAGGTGGAGCGTGCCGCGCATGGGCCAGGACCGGACGACCTCGCCTGCGTCGAGGGCGGCGACGACGTCCGCGGCCGTGCCCCCGGCGGTACGCAGTGCCACCGACTCGAGCGCCCCGCGGAAGTCCTGCGCCTGGGTCGCCGTCGCCCACCCGACGGCCTCGGCAGGGGTGTCCCAGCCCGGCCCCGCGACCCGTTGCGCCGCGAGCCGGAGGAGCCCGACCTCTCGCGCGGACGTCACGAGGCGCCGTCCTGGGCCGCGACGTGCCACGCCCAGGTCACGTCGCGCCGCACCCCGGTAGCGTCGCGCCACCCCGGCGCGACGCCGTGCGGACGCTGAGCCAAGGCGTCCCGCCCCTGCGTCACGACGCACCTCCCCAGCGGCTCAGGCCGGGCAGCAGCTCCGGGTCCGGCAGGCCGGGGTCCGTCAGCTCGGGGGCGGTGAGGCGCCGGACCTGGGCGCGGTCCCCCTCGACCGGGCCGACGGTGAGGTCACCGCCGTCGAGGCCGTCGAACCCGCGCGCGGTGACGAGGAGGCGCGACTCGATCGAGCCGACCATCTTGTTGTAGTGCGCGACCGTGCTCTCGAGGCCCCGGCCGAGTGCGGTGACATGCCCGGCGACCGTCGACAGTCGTTCGTACAGGGTGCGTCCGAGGTCGAGCAGCCGCTGCGCGTCCTCGGTCACGGCCGCGGATGTCCAGATCGTCGCCGTGGTGCGCAGCAGCGCAAGGAGCGACGTGGGCGACGTGGGGGCGACGCCCACGCGCAGCGCGTGCTCGAGCAGCGTGGGGTCCGCCTCGAGCGCGGCCCCGAGGAGCCCCTCGGACGGGATGAACATGACGACGAGCTCGGGGCTCGCCGGGAGCTGCTCGTGGTAGCGCCGCTTCGCGAGCGCGTCGACGTGGGCGCGCAGCGCCTTCGCGTGCGCCGCGAGCAGGGTTTCGCGGCGGTGGCCCTCCTCGCCGCGCGCCGCCTCGTCGATCGCCGACGCCTCGAGGTAGGCGTCGAACGGGACCTTGGCGTCGATGGCGAGGTACTTCCCGCCGGGCAGGTGGACGACGACGTCCGGCCGGCCGCTGCCCGCGCGGCTCGCGGACCCGTTCCCCCTCGCGCCGAGCGCCGACTGCTCGGTGAAGTCGACGTGCCGGAGCATGCCGGAGGCCTCGAGCACCCGGCGCAGCTGCACCTCGCCCCACTGGCCCCGGCTCGACGTCGAGCGGAGCGCGCCGGCGAGCGTCGCCGTCGTCGAGCGCAGCTCCTCGTCGCTGCGCCGCGCGTGGTGGAGGTGCTGGGTGAGGACCGTGAACTGCTCGAGGCGCTCCCGCTCGAGCGCGGCGACGTGCTCGCCCACCTGGGTGAGGGTGCTCTGCACGGGCGCGAGCGCGCGCAGGACGTCGTGGTCGCGGGCGGCGCGGTCCTTGAGGTCCTCGTTCTCGGCGGCGAGCTGGGTGGCACGGGCGTGCGCCGCGGCGGCCTGCTCGCGGGCGGCCGCGGTGCCGGCCGCCGCGCGTGCCCGGGCGAGGCCGGCTCCGCCGAGCGCGCCGGCGACGAGCGCCACGAGCACGAGGATGATCACCGTCGTCGTGTCCATGGCTGCAGACTGTCACCGCCCACCGACATCGCCGGGAAGGCGGGCCGCCGCCAGCCGCACCGGCTCAGCCGTGCGACGTCTCCCCGGGTAGGCCGGTCACGGTCGTGAGGAGGAAGACCGAGTCCTCGAGGGCGGAGACGGCGTGGCGCTCGTGCGTGAGCACGTGGAGCCCGCCGGTCGTCAGCTCCGAGGTGTCCGGTCCGGTCACCCGCACGCGGCCGAGGAGCACCTGGAGGCTCGCCGCGTGCGGCGAGTTGTGCTCCCCGAGCTCCGAGCCCGCGACGAGGGCGAGGATCGACTGGCGCAGGACGCCGTCGCGCACGAGGAGCTCGGCGCTGCGGCCGTGGTCCGAGGTGCGGGCGGCCTCGAGGTGGGACTGGGTGAGAGCGGTCAGGTCGGGCACGGTTCCTCCACTCGGGTGGCACGGCGTCACCCCCACCATGCCACCGCAGGCCCCGGCGTGCCCAGGGCGCCTCACGGCGCCCGCCCTTGCCGCGAGCCTGCCGGGGGCGGGCGCGGTGCCCGGGGGGAGGCCGACCACCCGCTCACGCGTAGACTCGCGTCACGTGGCCCTCACCATCGGAATCGCTGGACTGCCCAACGTCGGCAAGTCCACCCTCTTCAACGCCCTGACCCGCGCGACGGTGCTCGCCGCGAACTACCCGTTCGCGACGATCGAGCCCAACGTCGGCGTCGTCCCGCTGCCGGACCCGCGGCTCAACGTCCTCGCGGGGATCTTCAGCTCGGAGAAGATCCTCCCGGCCACCGTGTCCTTCGTCGACATCGCCGGCATCGTCCGCGGCGCGTCCGAGGGGGAGGGGCTGGGCAACCAGTTCCTTGCGAACATCCGCGAAGCGGACGCGATCTGCCAGGTGACGCGCGCCTTCGCCGACCCGGACGTCGTCCACGTCGAGGGGCGCGTCGACCCCGCCGAGGACATCGAGACGATCAACACCGAGCTCGTCCTCGCGGACCTCCAGACGCTCGAGAAGGCCATCCCGCGCATGGAGAAGGAGGTGCGCGGCAAGAAGCTCGACGCCGCCGTCCTCGACACGGCGAAGAAGGCGCTCGCCCTCCTCGAGCAGGGCACCCTGCTCTCCGCCGGCGGTGCCGCGGCCGGCCTCGACCCCGAGCACGTCGCGAGCTTCCAGCTCATGAGCGCCAAGCCGTTCATCTACGTCTTCAACACCGACGACGCCGGGCTCGCCGACGAGGCCATGCAAGCCGAGCTGCGCGCCCTCGTCGCGCCGGCCGAGGCGATTTTCCTCGACGCCAAGTTCGAGTCCGAGCTCGTCGAGCTCGAGGCCGACGAGGCCGCGGAGATGCTCGCGGACAGCGGCCAGGACGAGGCGGGCCTCGACAAGCTCGCCCGGGTCGGGTTCGAGACCCTCGGCCTCCAGACGTACCTCACCGCCGGCCCCAAGGAGTCGCGCGCGTGGACGATCCACAAGGGCTGGACGGCGCCGCAGGCCGCCGGCGTCATTCACACCGACTTCCAGCGTGGGTTCATCAAGGCGGAGGTGGTCTCCTTCGACGACCTCGTCTCGGCCGGGTCGATGGCCGAGGCCAAGTCCCGCGGCAAGGTCCGCATCGAGGGCAAGGACTACGTCATGGCCGACGGCGACGTCGTGGAGTTCCGCTTCAACGTCTGAGCCCCGCGACGTCACACGTCCCGGCGCTGCCCGTCGCCGGGGCTTCCTCAGAACAGTGGCCAGGGAACCGCCGGCATCTCACCGGCGGGAGCCGGGAACCGCCCTGCCGAGCGCAGACTGGAGCAGCGAGCAGCGAGCGATGAGATCTCCTGAGCGCTGAGCAGCTCCGCCAGGGTTCTTCCCAGGTCACCGCGCAGCCCTTCGGTGACGCGATCGATCCCGTCACGTTCCTCGGGGGTCAGAGCGTCCCCCACCCATCCCCACAGGACCGTGCGCACCTTGTGGTCACGGTGGAAGGTGAGCCCATGGTCGACGCCGTGCCGGTGACCGTCCGTCATGGCAAGGATGTGGTCGCCTTTGCGGTCGGCGTTGTTGACGACGATGTCGTACACGGCCATGCGCCGCAGCGCCGGCGAGTCTTCGTGAACGAGGGAGATCAACCGTCCGTTCTCGTCTCGTCCATCGAGAACGCGTCTCCAGCCTGTCGTCGGTACGTGGTCCGTCGCGACCAGGTCGACGGCGCGGTGGTCGGGGTCCTGCTCCTGCCAGAGCTGGACCATTCCTTCGCCCAGGGGACCATCGCGCAGCCAGGTGCGAGGTACCACGCCCCAGCCGAGGGCCTGCGAGACCAGGTAGGCGGCCACCTCCCGGTGCGCCAGGGTGCCGTCGGGAAAGTCCCACAGCGGACTCTCGCCGGCTATCGGCTTGTAGACGACGATCGCGTCGCCGATGGTGCCCAGGAATGTGGCGTTGGAGGCCGTCCTGATTCGGCCGGTGATCGTCAGCTCGGCGGTCACGAGGTCCGTCGCCGACATCAGTCCTCGGGGAGGGTGCAGATGTGCCCGTCGGAGTCCATGGGGTAGCCGCAGAGCGGGCACGCCGGGCGCCCGGCGCCCACGACCTCACGGGTGCGCTTGGCGAATGCACGGGCGGTGCCTACCGGCATGCGCACCAGCAGCATCTCGGTCTCGTCGTCGCCGTCCTCGTCAGGCAGCTCGACGTCGGCGCCAGCATCGACGTCCGTGATGGGGTGGGCCTCCAGCACGACCTGGGCCGTGGTGGGGTCCCAGCCCAGGCTCATGGTGCCGGTGCGGAAACGCTCGTGAACGGCCTCGAGCGGGTCGTTGTCGACGAGCTCAGGCGGTGTACTCGTGGGAACGCTGAAGGGGTTGCCCCCGATGGTGATGAGCTGGTCGAGGATCTCGTCGATCTTCTCCGCGAGCAGAGCCGACTGCTGCTTCTCGAGGACGATGCTCACGACCTGCTTCCCTGCGCGCACCTGGAGGTAGAACGTGCGCGCCCCCGGGAGGCCGATGGTGCCGACGACGGCCCGGTCAGGCCAGTCGAACTCGTGGACACGTAGAGGCATGTCAATATTCTAGGCGGCTGCCATTCACGGCGCCTTGTGCCCTGCGCCCCCACCCACCGGCGCATCGCCAGAGTGGACACCCTTCGCCAGCCACGAGAGATCACCCGCGTCGGTATTGGTTGCGTGGACGCTCGGCCGGCTAGCGCCGTAGCGCACGACCGATACGGATGCGGGGCCCACGTCGATGCGCTGGAACATGTCAAGGTGCATGCCGAGCGCGTCGGCGAGTATCGATTTGATGACGTCACCATGGCTGACCGCGACCCACACGGCATCGGGCCCGTGCTCGGCTTCGAAGGCTGCATCGAGGCGGCGGACGGCTGCCACCGACCGAGCCTGCATCGCGGCCATCGACTCACCGTCGGGAAAGACGACGGCAGATGGTTGCGACTGCACCAGCCGCCACAGATCCTCGGTCGCGAGCTCCGAGAGCATGCGGCCCTGCCACTGGCCGTAGTCGCACTCGGTGAGATCGAGATCGACCGGCGCGTACGGCGTGCCCGCCTGGCGATCGAGGATGTGCTGGGCGGTCTGCTGACAACGCTCGAGGGGGCTCGACACCACGGCGACCAGGGGAACGGTCGCGAGCCGGTCTCCGGCTCGAGCCGCTTGGTCGCGCCCGACCGGGTCCAGGCTGACTCCGACGGCCCTACCGGCCAGCAGCCCAGCGGCATTGGCTGTGGTGCGGCCGTGCCGCACCAGGAGAGCTGTCGCCATCCAGCCAGCCTAATGACCCGGGCGACGACGGTGTGAACGCACAGGGGTGCGCCTGTCGTGACGGATGACAGCTCGCACGATTGGCGCACGTCGGCGTAGGACCGTCTCTCCGCGCCACGCGCGTGGGAGATCCACGGGCTGGACGGCGCCCCAGGCCGCTGGCGTCAGCCAGAGCCGCCGCGCCGGTACGAAGCGCACGTAACGGTACCAATCCCGATCGTGGCCAGCTCAGCGCCCTACCGTTGCGTGTATGCGCACACAGCTGCAGGGCCGGCTCCAGGTGGTCTGCGGGCCGATGTTCGCCGGGAAGTCCGAGGAGCTGCTGCGGCGCGTGAGGCGCGCCCGTCTCGCCGGCCTGGCCGTCGAGGTCGTCAACCACGCGTTGGACGAGCGTCACGGGGTCGGCCGGGTCGCCTCGCACGCCGGGGGCAGCGTTCCGTCGCACTCCGTGCCGGACGTCGGCTCGCTGCGCGCTGTCCTCGACGGACGTCCGCTCGACCTCCTCGCGATCGACGAGGCGCAGTTCTTCGGGATGGACCTCATCCCCACGGTCGACGAGCTCGTCCTCGCGGGGACCACGGTGGTCGTCGCCGGGCTCTGCGTGACATTCGACGCCCGCCCGTTCGAGCCGCTCGCCTCGCTCATGGCGCTGGCCGAGGACGTCACCAAACTCACCGCCGTCTGCACGGTCTGCGGCCAGGACGCCGCCTTCCACGTCCGTGTCGTTCCCGACGACGTCGGAGACGCGACCGTCCCGTCCGCCGAGCACGTCGGCGGTGCGGAGTCCTACCAGGCGCGCTGCCGCCGTCATCGGAAAGCGCGTTAGGCGGGCTCGGCTGACGGGGCCCCGCACGTCCGGAGGTGGCGTGGTCGCCAGGCGTTCGGACCGGACCGACAGAATCGGACCGGGGAAGTCGGGCAGAGCGATCGTGCGTCGAACGAGAGTGGGAGGCGGAAGGGAGTCACCGTGATAGAGATCCTCAATCGCCTCGTCGACGCGATCGAGCGGCGCCTCGCTGACGACCTCGACATCGACGAGCTGGCCGGAGCGATGGGAACGACGGGCTACCACGCCCGTCGCATGTTCTCGTCGCTGGCAGGCATGCCGGTGTCCGAGTACGTGCGGCGGCGACGGATGACCGTCGCTGCGGCTGACGTCATCGGGGATGAGGACCTGCTCACGATCGCCGTGCGTTACGGGTACGGCTCGACCGAGGCCTTCGGACGAGCGTTCCGCGCCGTGCACGGCACGAGTCACGGCGACGCCCGCCGGGATGGTGGCCCCTTTCAGAGCCAACCACTGCTCAGGTTCCGCCTGACCGTCGAAGGGAGCACCCCTGTGAATGCCCGGATCGTCGAAAGACCTGCCTTCCGTCTGATCGGCCACGTTTTCCGCGTGCCGCTGATCCACGACGGCGTCAACCCGAACATCCAGCGGCACATCGCTTCTCTGCCCGTCTCCGAGCACGAGCGCCTCAAGCAGCTGAGCGGAACCGAGCCTGCGGGGCTGCTGCAGGTCAGCGACGGCGTCGACCCCGACTACGTGGAGGGCAGTGCGCTGACCTACCTGCACGGCGTGGCCGTCCCCGCAGATGCCGAGATTCCCAACGGCCTCGACGTGATCGCCGTGGACGCGGGGGAGTGGGTGGTGTTCCGCACGTCCGGCCCACATCCGGCGGCCCTGCAGGAGGCGTACGCGGCGTCCGCGACCGAGTGGTTCCCCTCGAACCCGTGGAGACTGCGGCCCGGCCCGTCGATGGTCTCGGTCCTCGACCGAGCAGAGGACTTCAGCGATGCTACGTGCGAGCTCTGGTTCCCGGTCGAGCGCGCCTGAGGAGGGGCGGACAGGCGGCTCGGGGCGTCCGGCGGCGGGGAGCACCGGGTCGCACGAAAGCCGCCGGCCGCGGCTCTCCCAGGGAGAGCCGCGGCCGGCGGCCGTCGTGATCGGGATCATTCACCGCCGGGTCATCCCGAGTGCGTCCTTCGGCGCCTGCTGAGTGCCGCACCGCCTGCGACGAGGAGTGCGAGGGCAGCGACGAGGATCACCGCGATCCCGGCTGGACCTGTGCTCGGCAGCTGACCGCCCGGCGCTTCGGTCGTCGGCTCGGCGCTGGGCTCGCCGGTCGTCGGGTCCGTCGTGGGCTCGCCGGTTGTCGGCTCCTCGGTGGGCTCCCCAGTCGTCGGCTCCTCGGTGGGTTCGACGCTTGTCGGCTCCTCGGTGGGCTCCTCGGTCGGCTCCTCGGTGGGTACCTCGACGACCGTCAGCGCCGGGGCGGTGTCCGGAGCGACGTGGCCGGCAGCGACCTGCTCGAAGGCGTACGCCATGCCGATGAGCTCGGCGTCGTCCCACGCACGGCCCATGAGCTGCAGGCTGATCGGCGCACCGTTGACGTCCGTTCCGGCCGGCATCGCGACCGTCGGCACGCCGGAGCCGCCCGACGGGGTGTCCCGGCGCCCGAAGCTGGATCGGTTCCCACCACCGTCGTTGAGGCTGATCTCCGACAGCAGCGACGGGTAGACCACGGCGTCCACGCCGTGCTCGTCCATCCAGGAGGTGATGTTCGCCTTGTACTGGGCGCGGTAGTCCCGCCAGGCGGCGACCTCGGCGTCCGTCATCCGCTCCGTGCCCTCGCAGAACTCCGGTGCGTACCGCGTGTAGGGCAGCTTGTCCTGGGAGCACACGATCTCCGCGGGCGACGTCATCCCGAGCTCGGGGTACGACTCGATGTACCGGGCCCAGCCCTCCCAGTTGAGGTTCCAGGACCCGCGCTGGGGTGCGTCCGGGCCCGCGGGCAGCTCGACGATCTCGGCGCCCGCCGTCTCGATGTGCTGCAGAGCGGTCACCGACGCGTCGATCGTCGTCGTCGTGCCGTACGGGTCCACCCACACCGAGGGCAGGATCCCGATGCGCTTGCCCTCCAGGGCGTCCTCGTCGAGGACGGTGCGCCAGTCCTCGGGGCGGTGGGCGTCCGCCTCGGCTGTCTCCGGGTTCAGCGGGTCGGTACCCGAGGTGACGTTGAGGACGTCCGCCAGGTCGGAGACCGAACGGGTCATGGCGCCGGCGTAGTCCTGGAGCCAGGAGAGCGGCATGACGCCGCGGTCGGACTGCATGCCGTCGGTACCCCGCAGCGTGAAGAGGCTCGCTGCGGTGGCAGGGGCGTAGAGAGAGTCGCCGGTCTGGGAGCCGAGCGCTGCCGCAGCCATGCTCGTGGCGGTGGCGACGGCCGAGCCCCCGGAGGAGGCGAGCGCGGAGCGCGAGGGGTCGAACGCGTTCCACACGGTGCCGTAGCCGCTGTCGGAGTAGGAGCCGCTCGTCGCGTACTCCTCCATCGTGGCCTTGCCGATGATGACCGCCCCGGCGCTCCGCAGCTGCGCGACCTGGTAGGCGTCCTCGGTCGGCCGGAATCCGTCGAAGGTGAGGGAGCCGTTCGTCGTCGGCATGTCCTTGGTGTGGTACAGGTCCTTGACCGCTACCGGGATGCCCAGCAGTGCGCCGTTCTCACCGGCCGCGCGACGACGGTCGGCCTCGGCGGCCTGCTCCAGCGCGTCGCTCGCGACGGTGGTGTAGGCGTTGAACCCGAACTGACCCTCGTCGTAGGCGGCGATGCGGTCCAGGTAGGCCTGGGTGATCTCGACTGCCGTGGTGCGGCCCGCCTCCAGATCCGCTCGCATCTGCGCGATCGTCTTGTCGACCACGTCGTAGGACGAGGTGGTGACAGTTGCCGGGGCGGCAGGCACCTCCGGCTGCTCGACCTCCGTGGCGCCGTCGCCGAGGCAGTGCGCGGGTTCGCCCCCGGTGCCCGTGGGCACCAGGCCGCCGAAGTTCACGATGGAGCAGATCTCCGTGCGCGACAGGCCGTCGAGCACCGGGTTCGCGGCGAGGTCGGCAGCCACGCCACCCACCTCAGCGAGCTCGGCGTCCAGGGTGTCGGCCGTCACGGGCTGCCCGACGACGACGAAGCGCAGCAGCGAGGCGGTCTCCCCGGGGGCAAGCGCGAGCGTGTTCACGTAGGCGGGGAAGTTGGCGGCGTGCCCCTCCGCGCCCATCGGCTGGGTGAAGGTGTCGCGCAGCCAGTTGCCGGTGCGGTCGAACTCCCCGACGACGGTCGCGGTCGGGCCGCCGGACGTGCGCTCTCCGTTGGTCCCGCTGGCTGACGCGGTCCAGGAGTCCTCCGTCGTCACGTCTGCGTCCCCGCTGGACGTCGTCATGACGCGGCTCGCGTTCGTGCCCGTGGACCCGAAGCCGGTCTGCCCGCCGAACGCCGCCTCGACGGTCAGTGCCTGCTGGGTGGTGTTGGTGAAGGTGTCCAGCCAGCGACCGAAGGTGGCGCCCGTCTCGACGTGGACGGCCCGCGAGACGAGCACGCCGCTCAGCTCGACCGACTGTGTTGTCTCGAACTGCCCTTCGCCACTCTCGGTCAGGCCGAACCCGCGCAACAGCTCGCCGTCGAAGCGGTGCTTCTCGGTCGCGTCGACGGTCACACGGATCCCGCCGTAGCCGTTGAGCATGGTCGAGTACGGCGCCTGCACACCGGTGCCGCTCTGCGTGGCCCGGATGCTGCCGGTGTCGACGGCAGGCGGCGCGGCGTCGTGGATACCCCACGCGGTGCCTTCGGCGTCAGTGACGTAGGTGAAGGCGCCCGCCGTGCTCGCCGGCACGATCAGGCCGGCGACGACCAGTGGCGCAGCGACGAGCGCAGTGAGTCGTGACTTCGTTCTCATAGGTCGTGCTCCTCGGTTGGCTTGTGCCGGGCACCACGTCGACCGGCCGATCGACACGTTCGCACGGTGCTGTTTCCAAGGAGTTACGGGCGGTGCATGACGACGTTTCGCGAGCTGCGCGACCGGGCGCGGGGCGCTCAGACCTGCGGTGCACGTCCCGATCTGGCACCGGGCAGCTGAGCCATCGCCGTGCGCGGCATGGCGGTGTGCTCAGCACGTGCCTACGGCCGGGCCGGGCTGGTGGCGCTCGTCCCGGACTCCTGCGACGTCCACACGCTGTCCGTCAGGTCGCGGGGGAGGTCTGGGTTTCCGGCGGTGAAGAACACCGGGTCGACGCCCGCCTCGACCTGACGCTCGAAGTCCCGCAGGGCGCCCAGCGCCCACCGGGCCAGCAGGACGATGGCGACGAGGTTGACCAACGCCATGAAGCCCATGGCGACGTCAGCCAGCGCCCAGACGGCTTCGAGCTCGAGGACGCTACCGGCCCCCACGACGAGCACGACGAGCGCCCGGAACGTGAAGAGCGCCGCCGGACGGGCGCGCATGAACGCCATGTTGATCTCGGCGTAGGCGTAGTTGCCCAGCACCGAGGAGAAGGCGAAGACGAAGATCAGGACGGTCATCAGCGGTGCGGTGGCGGAGCCGAGCTCGTTGGCCACCGCCGCCTGGGTGAGCGAGGCGCCCTCCGTCGTCTCGCCCGGGACGTACACGTCCGGCCCGGCGAACAGGATGATGAACGCCGTCGCCGAGCACACGATGATCGTGTCGACGAACACGCCGAGGGACTGGATGAGCCCCTGCTTGACCGGGTGGCTGGTCGTCGCGGTGGCGGCGGCGTTGGGGGCACTGCCCATGCCGGCCTCGTTGGAGAAGAGTCCCCGCTTGGCACCGTTGAGCAGCGCCGCGGCGAGCCCACCGGTCAACCCGGCCGCCGCCTCCCCGACGCCGAAGGCCGCCGAGACGATCGTCGTCAGCACCCCACCGACCTCGGTGATGTTCATCGCGATGATGACGAAGGCGAGGAGCACGTACGCCAGCGCCATGATCGGCAGGACGATCTCCGCGACGCGCGCGATCCGGCGCACCCCGCCGAAGACGACGGGCGCGACGAGTGCCATGAGCAGCAGCGCCGTCCACCCCGAGGTCACGCCGTGCCCGCTCGAGAGGACGTCCGCGATCGTGTTCGCCTGCACCATGTTGAACGCGATGCCGAACGTGAAGATGAGCAGCACCGCGAAGATGATGCCGCCCCGCCGGGACCCGAGGCCGCGCTCGATGTAGAAGGCCGGGCCCCCGCGGAACGAGCCGTCGGACGCCGGCAGCTTGAAGATCTGCGCGAGGGTCGCCTCGATGAGCGCGGTCGCCATCCCGACGAGACCGACGACCCACATCCAGAAGATCGCCCCCGGACCGCCGAGCGTGAGCGCGATCGCGACCCCGGCGATGTTCCCTGTCCCGACCCGGGAGGCCAGCCCGACGCAGAACGCCTGGAAGGACGAGATGCCGCCTGCGGACCCGCCGCGCGAGGACCCGATCTGGCGGATCATGCGGACGAACATCCTCACCTGGACGAACCGCGTGCGGATCCCGAAGTACAGCCCCACGCCCAGCAGCACGTAGACGAGCACGTACGTCCACAGGACGTCCGACACGGGGGTGATGACGTTCTCCATGATGACGTCCACGGTGCGCCTCCGGGCTTCGTACAAGGGGCCGTGTGCCACATCGCACCGGGTTGCCGGACATGGTGGCCCCGTCGGCGGGCGAGCGCACGGCGAACGCCGTGCGGCGATCTCCGCCGCCATGGATCCGTTGGTGGTCCGCCGTCCGGCTCGCGTCGCCGACGGACCCGCACCAGCGGTACGGCGGGCGGTTCGCGGGCGGGCTCAGCCGGCGAGGGAGTAGACGCTGAGGCCGTTCCCGTCCGGGTCGCGGAAGTCGACGTAGTCGACCGCGCCGGGCACGTGGACGACGTCGTCGACGTCGATGCCGAGCCCCGCGAGGCGGGCGTGCTCCGCGGTGGCGTCGGCCACCTCGAACCGGACGACGACCGCGGCACCCGACCGGGTGGCCTGCTCCTCCTCACCCAGCTGGAGCCAGACCGGCCCGAGCTGGAACTCGACCACGCCGTCCGCCGGGGCGAGCTCGGGAGCGCCGAGGCCGAAGACGCGTCCGTACCACTCGGTCGCCGCTGCGAGGTCGCTCACCGGAAGCCCTACCGTCACCCCTGAGATGTCCATGCCGCCAGCGTGAGGTCGGGACGAGGCCAGGTCAAGGGTGCTGCTCAGCGCCCGCCGAAGCGGAACGGGATGGGGATCGGCCCGCAGCAGCACACGCCCTGGACGTCGGCGGCCATGAGCAGGCTCGCGGCGCGGTAGCAGGCGAGGAAGCGCACGGTCGTCGGCACGAGGCCGCCGACGACACCGCGCTGGCGGATGATGCCGCGTACCGCCGCGGAGCATGACTGCCCGCCGTGGGCGACGAGGTGCGCGCACGTCCAGCCCTTCCGCGGGGACAGGCGCTGCTGGTAGAGCCGGATGAGGGCGTCGGCGACACGCGTGGCGGGCGTCATGCCCGGACCGTACCGGCGCCACGCACGAGGCGCGCGGCAGAGGGCTCGTCGCACGTCTCGTGCTCCCCGGGTGCCGGCGCTGCACACGCGGCCACCACGCCCGCCCCCGCCGTCGGGGTCGCTCCTACCCTGGGGCCATGACGAACGACGCAGGGACCGACGACGTCACCCCGGACACGAAGGACTGGTCGTGGGTGCTGAGGCATCCCTGCCCCGACTGCGGCTTCGACCCCGCGGGCGCCTCCGCGCACGTCGTCAGCGGGCGGATCGCGGACGCGTTGACCCCGTGGCCGGAGATCCTCGCAGCGCCGGGCGCCGCGGCGCGGCCCGCGCCCGGGGCTTGGTCCCCGCTCGAGTACGGCTGCCACCTCCGTGATGTCTGCACCGTCTTCGCGGCACGGCTCAGCTCCATGCTCGAGGACGACGACCCCACCTTTCCCGACTGGGACCAGGACGCGGCCGCCGTCGCCGGCCGGTACGGCTCGGCGGATCCGGGTGAGGTGGCCCGGTCGCTGGACGGCGCCGGGAAGCGGCTCGCGGCGCGGTTCGCCGAGCTCGCGCCCCACGAGCTGGAGAGGCCGGGCAGGCGGTCCGACGGCGCGGTGTTCACCGCCGGGTCGCTCGGTCAGTACCTCCTGCACGAGCTCGTCCACCACGCGTGGGACGCCCGGCAGTATCGGACCCTGTCTCACCGGGGGACGTAGGCGCCTGGGGCCGACACCCTCTGACCTTCGGGGGCGGTGCCTGCTGTCCCCACAGGGCCGATACCCCACTGGACGGTCTGCTACCGCGCCTTCGGGGCCCGTCGTCGTGTGACGAACATCCCAAAGATCGGCACATGCCGTGCCTATCATTCGTGGATCGCCGCGCGGCGGTGCGCCGATGGTGCCCGCGGGCGACGACGACGGAGCCTGTCCGCTCATCCACCAGGAGGAAGAATGAAGACCAGGCGCAGAACGGCCGTGGCGGCCTCGATCCTCGGCGGATCGCTGCTGATGAGTGCATGCGGCTCCGGCGGTGGCGGCGAGGAGACCACGGGAGCCGGAGCGACCGAGGGCGAGACGACGGGCGGCGGCGGGATCGTCTCCGTCAACGGCACCGAGCCGCAGAACCCGCTGCTCCCCGCGGACACCAACGAGGTGGGCGGTGGCCGTGTCATGACCCAGCTCTTCGCGGGGCTGATGAGCTACGACGCGGAGGGTGGCATCCAGAACGAGGTTGCCGAGTCGGTCGAGACCGAGGACAACCAGACCTTCACGATCACGATCGAGGAGGGTTGGGAGTTCTCCGACGGAACCCCGGTGACCGCCAACAGCTTTGTGGACGCCTGGAACTTCGGCGCGCTGCTGAGCAACGCCCAGGCCAACAGCTACTTCTTCGAGGACATCGAGGGATTCTCCTACGACGAGGACTCTGAGCTCACGGGCCTGGAGGTCGTCGACGAACGGACGTTCACCGTCCGGTTGAACGCACCGCAGGCCGACTTCCCGCTGCGGCTGGGCTACACCGCCTACTACCCGTTGCCGGAGGCCGCCTTCGCGGACCCCGAGGCGTTCGGGGAGAACCCCATCGGGAACGGCCCCTACAAGCTCGACGGCGAGGGGGCCTGGCAGCACAACGTGCGCGCCGACATGGTCGTCAACGAGACCTACGCCGGCAACCGGGTGCCCCAGAACGGTGGGGTGTCGGTCGTCTTCTACGACCAGGAGGACGCCGCGTACGCCGACCTGCTCTCCGGCAACCTCGACATCATCGAGAACATCCCCAACTCGGCCATCTCGACGTTCGAGGACGAGCTGTCCGGCCGCTCGGTGAACCAGCCGGCGGCCATCAACCAGACGCTCACGGTGCCGGAGTACCTGCCCGAGTGGTCCGGCGAGGCCGGTCTCCTGCGCCGCCAGGCGATCTCGCACGCGATCAACCGCGAGGAGATCACCGAGACGATCTTCAACGGCACGCGCACCCCGGCGGCCGACTTCACCAGTCCGGTCATCGACGGCTGGACGGACGAGGTGCCGGGCAACGAGGTGCTCGAGTACGACCCCGAGCTGGCCCAGGACCTGTGGGCGCAGGCAGAGGCCATCGAGCCGTGGGGCGACCGGGTGTTCTCGATCGCAACGAACACGGACAGCGACCACCAGCCCTGGGTGGACGCCGTCAACAACGGCATCCGCAACACCCTCGGCATCGAGGCGGAGCTCATGCCCTTCGCGCAGTTCTCCGAGTTCCTCGACGCGCGCGACAACCAGGCGCTGACCGGCCCGTTCCGCGCCGGCTGGCAGGGCGACTACCCGTCGCTCGCCAACTTCCTCGCACCGATCTACACGGAGGGGGCCGGCTCCAACGACGGCTTCTACGCGAGCGAGGAGTTCGAGGGGCTCATGGCCCAGGCCAACACGGCGGAGTCCATCGACGAGGCCAACGACTTCTACCTGCAGGCCCAGGAGGTGCTCTTCCGCGACCTGCCCAGCATCCCGCTGTGGTACCAGAACGTCACCGGCGGTTGGGCCGAGACGGTGGACAACGTCGAGTTCGGCTGGGACAGCGAGCCGCTCATCTACCAGGTCACCAAGGCAGAGTGAACCGACCGGCACCGAGGCCCTGAGCCGGGAGGGGGCGAGACCCACGGATCCCGCCCCCTCCCGCATGCCGCGCCAGGCCTCGACCCAACCGCACTCCCGCGCGCTCTCCGGACCGCACCGAGCACCCTTGGAGGGGTGAGCCGATGCTCCACTACGTCGGGCGCAGGATCCTGCAGGTGGTCCCCGTCTTCCTCGGGGCGACCCTGCTCATCTACTTCATGGTGTTCACCTTGCCCGGGGACCCCGTGGCGGCGCTCGGAGGCGAGCGTGGGCTCGCGCCGGCGGTCCAGGAGCAGATCCGCGAGCAGTACAACCTCGACGAGCCCTTCCTCGTCCAGTACCTGCTCTACCTGCGCGGCATCCTCACGCTCGACTTCGGGGTCACCTTCTCCGGTCGCGACGTCATGGACGTCATCGCCGACGCTCTCCCGGTCACCTTCCGCCTCGCCCTCATGGCCCTCGTTTTCGAGGCCGTCGCCGGCATCGCGGTGGGGCTGGTCGCCGGCCTGCGCAAGGGCGGCATCTTCGACGCCACCGCGCTGGTGACGTCCCTGCTCGTCATCGCGGTGCCGACCTTCGTCATCGGCTTCGTGCTCCAGTTCGTCGTCGGGGTGGAGCTCGGCTGGCTGCCGACGACGGCGGGCAGCGACCCGTCCTTCCGCAGCCTCCTCATGCCCGCGATCGTGCTCGGCGCGGTGTCCTTCGCCTACGTGCTCCGCCTGACCCGGACGGCGGTCGCGGAGAACCTCACCGCCGACTACGTGCGCACGGCCGCGGCGAAGGGCCTCTCGCACCGTCGGGTCATGGGCGTGCACGTGCTGCGCAACTCGCTCATCCCGGTCGTGACGTTCCTTGGCGCTGACCTCGGCGCGCTCATGGGCGGCGCGATCGTCACCGAGGGGATCTTCAACATCAACGGCGTCGGCGGGACGCTCTACCGGGCGATCTTGCAGGGCGAGTCCGCCACGGTCGTGTCCCTGACCACGGTGCTCGTGCTCATCTACATCGTCGCCAATCTCGTGGTCGACCTCCTCTACGCGGCTCTGGACCCGAGGATCCGATATGCCTGACATCACCCACTCCGGCCCGGGGAACGTGCCCGAGCCCGTCGCCGCACGACGTTCCCAGGAGCACTTCTTCGCGGAGCTCGACGAGTCCGGTTTGGGCGCCGTCGACGCCGTCGCGGAGAGCGGCGCCCCCTCGAGCCTGTGGTCCGAGGCGTGGCGCAAGCTGCGCCGGCGCCCGATCTTCTGGGTCTCCGCCGTCCTCATCGTCCTGGTCTCGCTCGTCGCGGCCTTCCCGACGCTGTTCACGGCCCAGGACCCTCGGTTCTGCGAGCTGGCCAACTCCCTCGGCGTGTCCTCTCCCGGGCACCCGTTCGGGTTCGACCGGCAGGGCTGCGACCTCTACGCGCGGGTCATCCACGGGGCCCGCCCCTCGGTCATGGTCGGTGTGCTCACCACGGTCGCCGTCCTCCTCATCGGCACGGCGGTCGGCGCCGTCGCAGGCTTCTTCGGCGGTTTGTTCGACACGCTGCTCTCGCGGCTGACGGACATCTTCTTCGCCATCCCGCTCGTCCTCGCCGCCATCGTCATCATGCAGGTGTTCTCCGAGAACCGGTCCACCCTCACCGTGGTCGCCGTGCTCGCCTCGTTCGGGTGGACGCAGATCGCGCGCATCACCCGCGGGTCGGTCATGAGCGTGAAGAACAACGACTACGTCACCGCCGCGCAGTCGCTCGGCGTGGGACGCCTGTCCGTGCTCGCGCGCCACATCATGCCCAACTCGGCCGCGCCGATCATCGTCTACGCGACGGTCGCGCTCGGCACCTTCATCGTCGCCGAGGCGACGCTGAGCTTCCTCGGGATCGGGCTGCCACCCTCGATCGTCTCGTGGGGCGGGGACATCTCCCAGGCCCAGCAGTCGCTGCGGACACGTCCGGCCGTCCTCTTCTACCCCGCCGGTGCCCTGGCCCTCACGGTGCTCGGTTTCATCATGCTGGGCGACGCCGTGCGCGACGCGCTGGACCCGAAGGTGCGTGCTCGATGACCGACGACCTGACGGCGACGGCGCCTCGGCGAGCCGTCGACCCGAACCAGCCGCTCCTGGAGATCCGTGACCTCGAGGTGGCGTTCCGTTCCTCGACCGGCATGGTGCCGGCCGTGCGCGGCGCGAACCTCACCGTCTACCCCGGGCAGTCGGTGGCCATCGTGGGGGAGTCCGGGTCCGGCAAGTCCACCACCGCCCACGCCGTCATCGACCTGCTGCCCGGCACAGGCACCATCACCGGCGGCTCCATCCGGTTCGCCGGCCGGGAGCTGGTCGGGGCCTCCCGGAAGGAGATCGAGCACCTTCGTGGGTGGGAGATCGGGCTCGTTCCCCAGGACCCGATGTCCAACCTCAACCCCGTCTGGAAGATCGGCTTCCAGGTGCAGGAGGCACTGGTCGCCAACGGCATCGCGAGGGGCCGCTCAGCGAGGGCCGAGGTCGAGAAGGTCCTCGCGGACGCGGGCCTGCCCGACGCTGCCAGGCGCGCCAAGCAGTATCCCCACGAGTTCTCGGGCGGCATGCGTCAGCGCGCGCTCATCGGGATCGGCCTGGCGGGACAGCCCGCGCTGCTCATCGCCGACGAGCCGACCTCGGCCCTGGACGTCACGGTGCAGCGGCAGATCCTCGACCACCTCGCGCGTCTGACCTCACAGCGTCACGTCGCCGTCCTCTTCATCACCCACGACCTCGCCCTGGCGGCGGAACGTGCCGAGCACCTCGTGGTCATGCACCGGGGGCGCGTGGTGGAGTCCGGGCCCGCGAGGCAGATCCTGGCCGAGCCGCGTCACCCCTACACCCAGCGGCTCGTTGCCTCCGCACCGTCCCTGGCCTCCCGGCGGATCCAGAGCGCCAAGGCGCGCGGGGTGGAGAGCGAGGAGCTCCTCGCGCACGACGAGAAGCAGCTCGAGCGGGCCGCTGACATCGTCGAGGTCCAGCACCTGACCAAGGTCTTCAACCTGCGCGGTGCCGTCCCTGGAACCGGCACGGAGTTCAAGGCCGTCGACGACGTGTCGTTCGCGATTCCCCGCGGGTCGACGATGGCGCTCGTGGGCGAGTCCGGCTCGGGCAAGTCCACGGTCGCCAACATCATGCTCAACCTCCTGGAGCCCACGGAGGGGAGGGTGATCTTCGAAGGTACCGAGGTGGGGTCGCTGGGCAAGAGGCAGCTGTTCGACTTCCGCCGGCAGGTCCAGCCGATCTTCCAGGACCCCTACGGCTCGCTCGACCCGATGTACTCCATCTTCCGGACCGTCGAGGAACCGCTGCGCGTGCATGGGGCCGGCGGCAAGAGGCAGCGCGCCGCCCGCGTGGCCGAGCTCCTCGACCTCGTGTCCCTGCCGCGCTCGACGATGCGCCGCTACCCGAACGAGCTCTCCGGCGGGCAGCGCCAGCGCGTCGCGATTGCTCGTGCGCTCGCACTGAACCCGGAGCTCCTCGTCTGTGACGAGGCAGTCTCGGCCCTCGACGTGCTCGTGCAGGCCCAGGTGCTCACGCTCCTCAACGACCTCCAGGCCGAGCTCGGGCTGACCTACCTCTTCATCACCCATGACCTCGCCGTCGTCCGCCAGATCGCCGACCGCGTGGCGGTGATGGAGAAAGGTCGTCTCGTCGAGCTCGCCACCACCGACGACGTCTTCGACAACCCCCGCCAGCAGTACACGCGCGACCTCCTCGCGGCCATCCCGGGAGCGACGCTCGAGCTCAGCCCGGAGGTCCCGCACTCTCGCGAGACGTGACGGGCGGTGTGCGGGCGGGTCAGCCGGCCAGTCCCGAACGTCCGCCTGATCACGACGGGAGCCTGCAGGATCGCGACAACGCGGTTGCACGATTCCGACAAGGGCGTTGGAGGATCGCGGCGCGGAAGGGTCGCTGATGTTTCGGGTGTTGAGACATCTCGACATTCGTCCACATCGTGAGACGTAGTGTGATCGCAGTCTCAACTCCATAACGATCCGGTTTCCGTTGGATTTCGCCTATGGGATACCCGTCACCGACATGTGTACGTTGGCGGCACTCGGCGCGTACCAGCTGACCGGCACCTGCGACCCAGGTGCCTCGGGCTTCACCAGGTTGGTGGGCGCGTCTTTCGCATCCAGGAGGAACATTGAAGATCAGGCGTACGGCTCAGGCCGCGTCGGTCGTCGCAGTGGGGGCGCTCGTTCTCGCAGCGTGCACCAGCTCACCCGACGACACGACCGGGGACGCGACCGGCGACTCGACCGCAAGCGGCGAGGAGACCACGGGGTCCGGCAGCTCCGGGACCTACGAGGGCACGGACAAGGAAGAGCTCGACATCACCGAGACGGCCGACGGGGAGATCTTCTACTCCACCGGCCAGGACGAGTGGACCGGGTACAACACCCTCACGGCGGACACCTACTCGACGTACAACAACGTCATCATGGACCGCGTCCGCCCCGACGGCTTCTTCTACTTCGGCACGGACGGCACGATCCACGAGAACCCGGAGTTCGGTTCGGTCGAGGTCGTCTCGGGCCTCGAGGGTGACGAGCCCCTCGTCATCGAGTACACCGTCAGCGACGACGCGACGTGGTCCGACGGCAACGCCATCGACTACGCGGACTTCATGTTCGAGTGGGTCTCGCAGAACCCCGAGTGGCTCTCGCCCGACCCGGCCGCCCCGGTGTTCAACCACGTCTCCGGCCCGGACTACCCCAACGTGCAGGTCCCGGACGGCCCGCAGGCCGACAGCTTCGACGCGAAGACCTTCACGGTCGAGTACGCCGAGAAGTACCCGGACTGGAAGCTCGTCACCGGCGCCTACCTCCTGCCCGCCCACGTCGTGGCGGACCAGATCGGTGTCACGGAGGAGGAGCTCGTCCAGGCGATCGTCGACCAGGACGTCGAGCTGCTCACGCAGGCTGCCGAGTTCTGGAACGAGGGCTGGCTCTCCAACCCGGGCGAGCTCCCCGACCCGGCCATCGCGCCCTCGGGCGGCCGCTACCAGCTCATGGAGGGCGGCTGGACCGCCGGCCAGTCGATCACGCTCGAGGCCAACCCCGAGTACTGGGGCACCCCGGCCGCGACCGACCGGATCACCTTCCGCTTCCTCGCGGCGGACGCCCACACCCAGGCCCTGGAGAACGGTGACCTCAACGTCATCGAGCCGCAGGCCACGGTCGACACGCTGCCGCAGCTCGAGCAGCTCGGCGACGGGGTCGAGGTCCAGACGGGCGCCGAGCTCACGTGGGAGCACCTCGACTTCAACTTCAACAACGGCGTGTTCACCGAGGACGAGGGTGGCCTGGCCCTGCGCGAGGCGTTCGCCTACTGCGTGCCGCGTCAGCAGATCGTCGACAACCTCATCGCCCCGGTCGACCCCGAGGCGGAGCTCATGAACGCCCGCGAGGTGTTCCCCTTCCAGGACAACTACGACGAGATCCTCGGCGAGTCCTACGACGGTCGCTTCGACGAGGTCAACCTCGAGGAGGCCGAGCGCCTCATCGCCGAGTCCGGCATCGCGACCCCGATCGACGTCCGCATCGGCTACTCCGCGCCGAACCCGCGTCGTACCAGCGAGGTCGAGATCATCAAGTCGAGCTGTGACCAGGTCGGCTTCAACGTCACCGACGTCGGCACCGCGGACTTCTTCGCCAACGCCCTCCCGGCCGGCGACTACGAGGTCGCGCTGTTCGCGTGGGCCGGTTCCGGCCAGATCGCCTCGGGCCAGAACATCTACTCGACGGACTACCCGCAGAACTACGGCGGCTACTCCAACACGACGGTCGACGAGGCGTGGGCCACGCTCGCCGCGTCGCTCGACCCGGAGGTCCACCTCGAGCAGACCAAGGTCATCGAGAGGGAGCTGTGGGACACCCTGTACGGCATCCCGCTGTTCGCCCACCCCGGTGTCGTCGCGCACACCGCCGGGATGGAGAACGTCCGGCACACGGCCACCCAGAACGGTGTGGCGTGGAACGCCGAGCAGTGGCTCCTGGCTGAGTGATCCGCCTCCCCGGGGCGCCGACCAGGCGCCCCGGGGACCGGCACCGCGCAGCCGCGCAGCACGCACATGAGCCGGTGGGGCAGGAGGAAAGACTCCTCCTGCCCCACCGGCTCGCGTGTACCGTGCGAAGGCGTTGGTGCTCGGCTTCCGTCGCGGACGCTTAGGATCCTCGTGCGGATCGGCCGGTGAGGTCTCGTGATCGACGACCGCAGGTGGGCGCTGGCCCAGTTCTGAAGGGTAACTACGTGATCAAGTTCATTCTCCGCAGGCTGGGGATCTCGTTCCTCATTCTGCTCGGCGGCTCGCTGCTCATGTTCGTCCTCACGATCAACTCGGGCGACCCGCTCGAGGACCTGCGGGAGTCGACGTCCGAGAACCGCGACAACCTCATCGCGCAGCGCATCACCACCATGCGCCTGGACGACCCGTGGTACGAGCGCTACGGCAGCTGGCTCGCCGGTGTGAGCAGGTGCGTCGTCGGAGCCTGCGACCTCGGTGTCAACCGCGCCGGCGTGGACGTGTCGAGCCTGCTCGCCAACGCCGCCAGCGCCACCCTGCGGCTCGTCCTCCTCTCGACGATCCTCGCCATCGTCATCGGCATCGGCTTCGGCATCCTCACGGCGATCCGCCAGTACTCGGGCTTCGACTACATCGTCACGTTCCTCGCGTTCATGTTCTTCTCCCTCCCCGTGTTCTGGGCCGCGGTGCTCCTCAAGGAGTACGGCGCCATCCGCTTCAACGACTGGATCGCGTCGCCGGACATGTCCGTGCTGACGATCCTCCTCGTCGCCGTCGTCGTCGGCCTCGTCGTCCAAGGGATGCTCGGCGGCGACGCCCGCCGGCGGCTCCTCACCGGGGGAGGGGCGTTCCTCCTCGTCTTCGCCGCGATGTTCTACTTCGACGCGGTCAACTGGTACCGCCAGCCCGCGATCGGCATCGGCGTCGTCGTCCTCGCCGCCGCCGGTGCGGCCGTGCTCCTCACGTCGCTCTCGACCGGGCTCGGCAACCGCAAGGTGCTCTACGCCGCGCTCACGACCGTCGCGGCGGGCGTCGTCGTCTACCTCGTGCTCAACGGGGCCCTCGCCGAGCCGACGTGGCTCGTCCTCGCCGGGCTGCTCGCCCTGCTCATCCTCGTCGGCGTCGTCAGCGGCTTCTTCTGGGGCGGGTACTCCCGGCGCCTCGCCATCTGGGTCTCGGTCGGGACCGGCGTCATCATGACCGGCCTCATCGTCGCCGACAAGGCGCTGTCCGCATGGGGCGGGTACCTCGACGTCATCCGCAACGGCCGGCCCATCGCGACGATCGGTGCCGAGACCCCCAACTTCAACGGGACGTTCTGGCAGGAGTTCCTCGACAAGGGGACGCAGCTCATCCTGCCGACGGTGCTCCTCACGCTCATCTCGGTGGCGAGCTACACCCGGTACACGCGGGCGTCGATGCTCGAGGTGCTCGAGCAGGACTACGTGCGAACCGCCCGCTCGAAGGGCCTGTCGGAGCGCACGGTCATCACCAAGCACGCCTTCCGCAACGCGCTCATCCCCATCACGACGATCGTCGCCTTCGACTTCGCCGGCCTCATCGGCGGTGCGGTCCTCACCGAGACGGTCTTCGGGTGGAAGGGCATGGGCGAGCTGTTCCGGACGGGCCTCGAGCAGGTCGACCCCGCACCCGTCATGGCGTTCTACCTCGTGACCGGCACCGCGGCCGTCGTCATGAACATGCTGGCGGACATCGCCTACGCCTTCCTCGACCCGCGGATCCGGCGGTGAGGGCCGTGAGGTACCCGGTGCACGTGCCCGCCAGCCGCGAGGAGGACAGCAATGAGTGAGAACGACAAGCCCGAGAAGATCGTCCCCATCCCGGCCATGCAGGGCATGGACCACGGGAGCGTCCAGAACGTCGACCCCCTCGGCGTCGAGGAGGACCTCGAGGGCAAGACGGAGAAGTCCTACTCCCAGGGCCAGCTGGTCCTGCGCCGCTTCCTGCGGCACCGCGCGGCCATGCTCTCCCTCGCCCTGCTCGTCTTCATCACCATCCTCGCCTACACCTCGATCGGGTGGGGCCCGCTGCCGGGCTGGTGGAAGCACAGCTTCACCCTCGCGGGCACGGTCGTCGACGGCGGGCGGCCGACGCTCTCGCTGTGGCCCTTCCAGATCGGTGAGCACCCCTTCGGCCAGGACAACGCCGGCAAGGACTTCTTCGCGCTCGTCATGCGCGGGACCCAGCGCTCGCTCATCATCGCGTTCGTCGTCGGTATCGTCTCGACGATCATCGGCACAGCGATCGGCGCGCTCGCCGGCTACTTCCGCGGGTGGGTCGAGTCCGTCCTCATGCGGCTCACCGACCTGCTCATCGTCATCCCGCTGCTCGTCCTCGCCGCCGTCCTCGGCCAGATGAGCGGTGGCGGCATCTGGGCGCTCGCGTTCATGCTCGGCATCGTCACGTGGACGGGCCTCGCCCGCCTCGTGCGCGGCGAGGTGCTCTCGCTGCGCGAGCGTGAGTTCGTCGCGGCGGCCCGCGCCGTGGGCACTCACCCGCTGCGGATCATCGTCAAGCACATCCTGCCCAACACCCTCGGGACGATCATCGTCTCGGCGACGCTGTCCATCGCCGCCGCGATCCTCCTCGAGACCTCGCTCAGCTTCCTCGGCTTCGGCGTCAACCCGCCGGACACGTCGTTGGGCGTGCTCATCTCGACGTACCAGAACTCCTTCACGTCGCGCCCGTGGCTGTTCTGGTGGCCCGGCATCTTCATCCTCGCCATCGCGCTGAGCGTCAACTTCATCGGGGACGGCCTGCGAGACGCGTTCGACCCCCGCCAGAACAGGAAGAAGGACTGATGAGCACCGCCATCAACTCCGAGCGGCCCGCCGGGCGCACCGGCGACGAGCGCGTCCTCACGTTCTCGGACCTCGACGTCCGTTTCGCGACCGAGTTCGGTTCCGTCCACGCCGTCAAGGGCATCTCCCTCGACGTGCGCCCCGGCGAGGTGCTCGCCCTCGTCGGCGAGTCCGGCTCGGGCAAGTCGGTCACGTCGATGACGGCGCTCGGCCTCCTGCCGAAGAACGCCCGCATCAACGGCCGCATCACGGTTGGGGACAAGGCGGTCGGCGACCTCGACACGCGTGGCCTGCGGCGGATGCGGGGCAACGACGTCGCCATGGTCTTCCAGGAGCCCATGACGGCCCTCAACCCCGTCCTGACGATCGGCACCCAGCTCACCGAGGCGCTCGAGCTCCACGGCATCGCGTACGGGAGTCAGGCCGAGCAGCGGGCGGTCGAGCTCCTGCGCATGGTCGGCATCCCCGAGCCCGAGCGGCGGATCAAGCAGTACCCGCACGAGCTCTCCGGCGGGCAGCGCCAGCGCGTCGTCATCGCCATCGCCATCAGCTGCGACCCCAAGGTCATCATCGCCGACGAGCCGACGACGGCCCTCGACGTCACCGTCCAGGCGGACATCCTCGACCTCCTGCGCTCGCTCAAGGACAAGCTCGACACGGGCATCCTCCTCATCACCCACAACATGGGCGTCGTGGCGGACATGGCCGACCGGGTCGCCGTCATGTTCAAGGGCAACATCGTCGAGACCGGCACCGCCGACGAGGTCCTCAACCGCCCGAAGCACGCGTACACGAAGCGTCTGCTCGACTCGGTGCCCCACCTCGGGCGCGGCCCGGGCCAGTTCGGCACCGCGGACACCTCCACCGAGCGCATCGACCGGACGTCCGTGCCGGCGCTCGAGATGAAGAACCTCGTCATCGAGTACCAGCGCGCCGGCAAGCCGCCGTTCCGCGCCGTCGACGACGTGACGTTCTCCGTCCACCAGGGCGAGATCGTCGGGCTCGTGGGCGAGTCGGGCTCCGGCAAGTCGACGATCGGCCGGTGCGCGCTCGGCCTCATCCCGGCCGCGGACGGGACGATCAACCTCTTCGGCGAGGACTTCGGTGCGCTCGGCCGCAAGGACGCCAAGGCGCTGCGCCGGCGCATCGGCGTCATCTTCCAGGACCCGGCCGCCTCCCTCAACCCGCGCCTGCCCATCGGTGAGGTCATCTCCGAGCCGATGGTGGTCCACAAGGTCGGGGACAAGAAGTCCCGGCAGCAGAAGGTCCACGAGCTCCTCGACGCCGTCCAGCTCCCGCGCAGCGTCTACAACCGCTACCCGCACGAGCTCTCCGGCGGCCAGCGCCAGCGCGTGTCCGTCGCGCGCGCGCTCACCCTCGAGCCGGAGCTCCTCGTCGCGGACGAGCCGACGTCGGCGCTCGACGTCTCGGTCCAGGCGAGCGTGCTCGCGATGTTCACCGAGCTCCAGGAGCGCTACCGCTTCGCGTGCCTGTTCGTCTCCCACGACCTCGCCGTCGTCGACCTCCTCGCCCACCGCGTCGTCGTCCTCCAGAACGGGAAGATCGTCGAGCAGGGGGAGCGCACGGCGGTCCTGCAGGACCCGCAGGAGGAGTACACGCGGCGCCTCCTCGCCGCGGCCCCCGTCCCGGAGCCGCGCGAGCAGCGCCGGCGGCGCGAGGAGCGGCACGCGCTCCTCGCCGCCCTCGGCGAGGAGATCACCGAGCTCAACCTCGACGGCACCGTCCGCAGCGGCCCGCTCGACTCCTCCACCCGGGAGTAGCAGCGCTCCGGGGTGCCGACGAGAGGGCGATGAGCGTGCAGGACCTCAGCGCGGTGGCACCCGGCGGGCCGGATGCGGTCCCGCCGGGTGCCTGCGTGCTCGTGCCTGCCGGGCACGCGCACGCCCTCGGGCACGGGCACCGGCATGACGGCGAGCGGCGCCGTCCGCGCGTCGCCCCGTGCCCCGTGCGGCGCGCGGCACCGTGCCCCGGGCGGCGAGCGGCACCGGGCCCCGCGCCGCGCGCCGCAGCGGGCCTCGCGCCGAGCGCCGGGTGCCGCGCTCAGCCCCTCGCCCCGGGCCGGCCGGCATGAGGGCGCCGGCGCTCCTCGCGCGCCGCGCCCGGGCGCAGGCGGGCGCCCTCACCATGCTCACGGTGCTCGTCGCGGCCATCGCGGCGATCTGCGCGGGGACGATCGGCTCGACCCGCGCGGCGGAGGTCGCGGGGATCCGCGCCTCCTTCACCGAGGCGGGCCCGACCGCGTCGGGGCTCATGGTCCGGACGAGGCTCGGCGCCGACCCCACCGCGCAGGCCGCGGCCGTCGAGGCCGCGGTCGGCCGCCTCTTCGCCGGGGTCGAGGTCGACCTGCTCCGTTCACTCCGCAGCGAGCCCGTCGCAGCGGCCGTGACCGGCGAGGAGGTACGCCTCGTCCTCGGGGCCGAGCCGGACCTCGCCACGCGCGCGACGGTGACCGGCACGGTGCCCGGGGATGACGAGGTGCTCCTGCCCGACTCGGCCGCCGCCGAGCTGGGCCTCGCCGCCGGTGACGTCATCGACCTCGATGGTGCCCCCGTGACGGTCACCGGCACGTGGACCCCGGCGGACGCCGATGACGGCGCCTGGTTCGCCGACCCGACGGTCACCGCCGGCACCGACGGCACGGCCTACGGGCCGGTCCTCACCACCGAGGCCACCCTCGTCGCGCTCGTCGACGCCCCGTTCGTCCGGTGGACGCTCCACCCGGACCCGGCCGTGCTCACGCGCGCCGACCTTCCGGTCCTCGCCGCGGGTGCTGCGCGCATCGAGCGGGTGCTCGGCGGGGACGACGGCGTCGCCGTGCGGGGGCTCGGCGTCACGGGCGACCTCGGAGCCACGGTCGCGGCCGTCGAGGCCGCGACGAGCACCGCGAGCGCCGTGGGCCTCGTGCCGGTCGTCCTCCTCGCCGTCATCGCACTCGTCGCCCTCGTGCAGGTCGTGCGGCTCCTCGGACAGAGCCGGGCGCAGGAGGTCGAGATCCTCGTCGCGCGGGGGGCAGCGCCCGGCACGCTCACGCGGTGGGCCGCGCTCGAGGCGGCCGTCGTCGCCGCCGCGGGGGCTGCCGCCGGCACGGCCCTCGCCGCGGGCCTCGTCGCGCGGCTCGACGGCGGGCGCGCCCAGCTGGGCGCCGTGCTCCTCACCGGCGCCGTCGTCGCCGCCGGCGCGCTCGCCGTCGCCGTGCTGGCGGCCGGGGCGCAGGTGCGCGCGGCGGCGGGGCGGATGGTCACCGACCGCTCGGGGCGCCTGCGTGACGCCGCAGCCCTCGGGTCCGTCCTGCTGACAGGCGTCGCCGCCGTCCTGGCCACGTGGCAGCTCCGGCGCTTCGGCACCCCCCTCGTCATCGGCGCCGACGGGCAGACCCAGGTCGACGTCCTCGCCGTGGCCGCGCTCGCTGCCGTCCTCGCCGCCCTCTCCGTGCTCGGGCTCACGCTTCTCGGCCCCCTCGCCCGTTCCGGGGAGCGGCTCGCCGCGCGCTCGCGACGCCTGGCCGTCCCGCTCGCGGCCCGGCAGGTGTCGCGGCGGCTGAGGGCATACGCCGTCCCCGTCGTCCTCCTCTCCCTCGCGGCGGGGGCCGCCACGACCGCGGGCACCTTCGCGGGGACGACGGCGACGCAGCGTGAGCAGGTCGCCGGTGTGGCCACGGGCACCGACGTGCGCGTCCTCCTGCCGGCTCGGCCCACCTCCCGGCTCGGCTTCCCCTCCGCCGACGCCGCCGCCCCGTACGCCGGGATCGACGGCGTCTCCGCCGCCGCCAGCGTCCTGCGCCAGGACGCCACCCTTGGGCAGACGCCGGTCGTCCTCACCGCGCTGCCGAGCGACCGCGTCGCCGACGTCGTCCGCGCACCCGCCGGCCTCGGGCTCGCCGGCGCGGTGGCACGCCTGGTCCCAGCGGCCGGCGGTGATGGTGGCGGGACGGGAGGGGCCGGCGACGACGACGGCGCCCGTGGCGACGGCCCCCCGGGCGACGAGGACGGCAGCACCGCCGCCAGCACCGACGGTGACAGCCCCCGCAGAGGGATCGCGCTCCCGGCGGGGGCGGCCTCGCTCGAGCTCGACGTGCGCGTGCGGGCGGAGGTCCCGGCCGACGTGCTCGCGCTGCAGGCGGAGCAGTCGGCGGCCTACGCCGAGGCCCTCCGGGCGCAGGGCGCGACCGAGGAGGAGGTCCGTGCCGGGCTCGAGAGCCGCGAGCGGGCCCTGTTCGGGGACGCGCGGTTCCCGCTGGCGACGGCGGTGTGGGTCGCGGACACCGACGGCGCCCTCTCGCTCCTCGACGCCGGTTCCCTCGTCGTCGACCTGGCTGACCCCGGCGCCGGGGACGTCGGCCCCGAGACCACGGTCCACACCCGCGCGGTCGACCTGCCGGGCGACGGGGCGTACCGCGTCGTCGGGGTCGAGGTGACGGGCAACGCCGGCGGGACGCAGACCGCGCTCGACTACGAGGTGACCGGCGTGCGGGCGGTGGGCGGCGATGCTCAGGGCACCGGTCTCGCCGGGCCCGCGTGGGACCTCGCCGACGGCGTGACGACGGGCCTCGTCGAGCCGGAGCCGCTCGGCGCCATCGGCGTCGCCGCACGGGTCGGCGGCGACGGCGCGTCCGGCCGGTTCCTCGCCCGCCTCGTCCCGGCGGGCGCGAGCGCCCCCGTCCCGGCGGTGCTGACGACGGCGCTCGCCGAGCGGGCGAGCCTCGCCGTCGGTGACGAGGTGCCCGTCGCCGTCGCGGGCCCGGAGGTCGACCTCACGGTCGTGGCGCTCCTCGACGCGGTGCCCGGCGGGCTCGAGGAGCACGCCGTCCTCGTCGACCAGGGCGTCCTCGGTGCGCACCTCCTGCGCGAGCGTCCCAACCTGCCGCTGCCGACGCAGGTGTGGCTCGCGGTCGACGAGCCGGACGCGGCCGCGGACGTCGCCGCAGCGGCGCTCGACGTCGTCGGCCGCGACGGTGACGTCGAGGTGGCGGGGGCGTTTGGGGTCGACTCCAGCGGCCCCGTGCGCGAGGCGTTCTGGCTGGCGGCGGCCGGCTCGGCGGTGCTCGCCCTCACCGGCGCGGCTGCGGTCGCGCTGGCGCTCACGCGCGAGCGGCGCGGCGAGATCATGGTCCTGCGCGCCCTGGGCCAGCCCCCGGCGGGGCAAGCCCGGGTACGTGCCGGGGAGCTCCTCGGCGTCGGCGCGTTCGGCGTCCTCCTCGGGGTGGGGGCAGGGTGGCTCGCGTCGTGGCTGCTCGTGCCGACGCTCGCGCGGGCCGCGTCGACCGACACGTCGCCCCTCGCCCTCGCCGTCGGGCTGGACGCCGTCCCCACGGCGCTCCTCCTCGGCACCGTCCTCGCGGGGCTGCTGTCCGTCGGGGCCGTCGTCGCCGCGCGCGTCCGGGCCCAGGCCCGCGACGCCGAGTACCGGGAGGAGATCCGATGACGGGCCTGCCCGGTCTGGCATGGCGCCAGCTCCGCGCGAACCGCGCCGTGCCGCTCGCCCTCGCCGTCCTCGTCCTCCTCGTCTCGTTCGTCGTCACGGCGTGGCCGCGAGTGCTCGCCGACGTCGACGACCGGCAGGTCGCGCACGAGATCGACGGTGTCAGCGTGCTGCGCCGCGACGTCATCTCCGTCCAGCTCGGTCAGTGGCCGGTGCCCGCCCCGCCCGAGCCGGGGACGACGGACCTCGCGCCGGACGTCGAGGCGAGCGTCGGAGGCCTCTTCGCCGGGCTGAGCGAGCTCCGCGCCGCGCAGCCCCTGCCGTTCCGCGCGGTCCTCGGTGAGCCGCGGGCCACGGTCGAGTCCGCCGAGGTCGCGATCCGCCCCGTCGAGGGCGGGGACATCGGCCGGCCCGCCGTGTCGTTCAAGTCCGACCCGTACCTCACCGACCACGTCGACCTCGCGGCGGGGGAGTGGCCGGCAGAGCCGCCGACGGCCGACCCGCTCGCCGGCCTCACCGAGGCGGAGTACCGCGCGCTGAGCGAGGAGGAGCTCGCCGCCCTCCTCGCCGAGGCCGAGGCGCTCCTCGCCCGGCCCGTCGAGGTGGCCCTGTCCGTCGACGCGGCCGAGGTCCTGCAGTGGGACGTCGGGGCGGAGCGCGAGGTGCCCGGCTCCGAGCGGACGATCCTCCTCACCGGGACGTTCACCGCGCTCGACCCGGACGAGGACTACTGGGGGCACAACCCCCGCTCGGCCGCCCCGTACGTCGTCGACGACCTCAACCTCGGTACGTCCGCCTCCGCCGCCGCCTACGTCCACCCCGCGTGGGACCTCACCGCGCCCCTGCCCATGCCGATGGCCGCGCCGTCGGTCCGGGTCTGGTTCGGCGTCGACGGCGGAGCGCTGACGTCCGACGACGTCCCGCAGGCCCTCGCGCAGCTGCGCGGGTTCACCGCGGCCAACCAGGCGCTGGGAGAGTCGGTGCTCGGCGAGCCCGTCAGCCTCAGCTTCGGCAGCGAGCTCCCCGAGGTGCTGCTGCGGATCCTCGCCCAGCAGAGCGTGACGTCGACCGTCCTCGCCGTCGTCGCGGCGGGACCGCTCGGGGTCACGCTCGCCGTCTTCCTCCTCGGGGCACGGCTGCTCGTCTCCCGGCGCCGGTCCTCCCTCGCTCTCCTCCGTGCGCGCGGCGGGTCCGGCGCGCAGCTCCGGACGATGATGGCCGCCGAGGGCCTCGCGCTCGCGCTGCCCGCCGCGGCCGCCGGGGCGGCGCTCGCCGTCTGGCTCGTCCCCGGCCGCACGACGCCCGGCGACCTCGTTATCGCCGGCGGCGTCGCCCTCGTCCCCGCCGCCCTCCTCGCCCTGACGACGTCCCCGCGGGGGCTGCGCGAGGCCCGCGCGGACCTCGGCACATCGCGGGCCCGCCTGCGCTGGGTGGGAGAGGTCATCGTCCTCGCACTCGCAGCGGTCGGCGTCGTCCTGCTCGGCCAGCGCGGGATCGCCCCCGGCGACGGCGAGGCGGACCCGCTCCTCGCGGCGGTGCCGCTCCTCCTCGCCCTGGCGACGTGCGTCGTCGTCTTGCGGCTCTACCCGTGGCCGGTCCGGGCGCTGCAGGGTGCGCTGCGCCGGCGCCGCGGCGTCACGGCCTTCCTCGGCGCCGCGCGGGCCGTCCGGGAACCGGCCGGCGGGATGGTGCCCGCGGTGGCGCTCGTCGTCGGGGTCTCGGTGGCGCTGTTCTCGGCCGTGCTCAGCTCGACCGTGAGCGTGGGCGTGCAAGGGACCGCCTGGACCGCCGTCGGGGCGGACCTGCGCCTGAGCGGGCCCGTCTTCGACGCCGAGACGGTCGCGCGCATCGCCGCCGTCGAGGGCGTGGCCGCCGCGGCCGCCGTCGCCGACGCCGGGACGATCGGCGTGAGCGCGGGCGGGCAGACGCACCGGGTCGAGCTCGTCACGCTGGAGGCGGAGGCGTTGCGCGCCGTCCAGGCGGACGCTGTCGGCATCGACGAGCTGCCCGACGGCCTCGGCGGGATGGAGGGGGACCGCCTGCCCGCCGTCCTGTCACGCTCGCTCGGGGCTGGACCGGGCGCCGACGGGGTGAGCGCCACGATCGGCGGCTCGACACCGCTCGACGTCGTCGGGGTCATGGACGACGTCGCGGGGGCCGGGGCGGCGGCGGACTTCGTCGTCGTCGACCACGCCGCCGCCGAGGAGCTGACGGGGCAGACCCTGCGTCCGCGGGTGCTCCTCCTCGCCGTCGGCGACGGCGCCGACCCGGCGCACGTCCTCGAGCGGGTGCGGGAGATCGAGCCCGACGCGCTCGCGGAGAACCCCTCCGCCGGCGCGCAGAACTTCCTCGCCTCGCCCATGGCCTCCGGGATGAGCGCCGCGCTCGGGGCCGCCGTCGTCCTCTCGGTGCTGCTCGTGCTCGTCGCCGTCGTCCTCACGCAGATGATGGGCGCACCGCAGCGGGCGCGGCTCCTCGCCGTGCTGCGCACGCTCGGCCTCGACCGGCGCCAGGGCCAGGGGATCGTCGCGTGGGAGCTCGCGCCGCTCGCCGTCGTCTCGGTCGTCGCGGGTGCGGCGCTCGGGATCGTCGTGCCGTGGGTGGTGCTGGGCGCGATGGACGTCACCGCGCTCACGGGCGGGGACCGGCAGCCGGACCTCGTGCTCGACCCGCTCGTCCTCGCCGCCGTGCTCGGTGGCCTCCTGCTCGTGGCCGCGGCGGCCGTGGGCGTATCGACCATGATGAGCCGACGCGCAGACCTGGCCACCCAGCTGCGCATGGGAGAGGGGTGAGGCGCGTGAGCGCGACGACGACGGCGGAGGCTGGCCCGGACATCGTGTGCCAGGACCTCGTGCGGATCTTCTCGACCGAGGGCGTGGAGGTGCAGGCGCTCCAGGGACTCACCCTGCGCGTCGAGCGCGGTGACCTCGTCGCCATCGTCGGGGCGTCCGGGTCGGGGAAGTCGACACTGCTGACGATCCTGTCCGGGCTCGACCGCCCGACGGGCGGGTCTGCGGTCGTGGCCGGGACGGACCTGCTGACCATGGGGCGCGCGGAGCGGGTGCGCTACCAGCGCCACACGGTGGGGTTCGTGTGGCAGCAGACCTCGCGCAACCTCCTGCCCTACCTCACGGCGGCCGAGAACATCGCCGTCCCGCTCGTCCTCGGCGGTGCCAGGGCCCGGGCGGAGCGGGTGGACGAGCTCCTCGACGTCCTCGGGATCGGTCACTGCCGCGACCGGCGCCCGGAGCAGATGAGCGGCGGCGAGCAGCAGCGCACCGCCATCGCCGTCGCCCTCGCGAACTCCCCGCGGGTGCTGCTCGCGGACGAGCCGACGGGCGAGCTCGACGACGCGACGAGCGTCGAGGTGCTCGAGGCGCTCCGGGCGGCCTCGGAGCGGCTCGGCGTCACCGTGCTCATCGTCACGCACGACCCGACGGTCTCCGAGCACGTGCGGCGCACGGTCCAGATCCGGGACGGCCGCACCTCGACGGAGGTGCTGCGGCGCACCGAGGTGGACCACACCGGCGCCGAGGTCCACGTGGCGGAGGAGTTCGCCGTCATGGACCGCAGCGGGCGGCTCCAGCTCCCCGCCGACTTCGTCAGTGCGCTCGACCTGCGTGACCGGGTGCGGCTCGCGCTCGAGACCGACCACGTGGGGGTCTGGCCGGACTCGACGGCGGCGCGGCCCCCTGCCGGCCCCGGCACGAGCACCGAGGGAGCAGGCGCATGAGCGAGGTCGCGGTCCGCGCCGTCGACGTCAGCCGGGTGTTCACGACCGGCGCCGGTGACGTCCACGCGTTGCGCGGGGTGAGCCTCGAGGCGCACCCGGGGGAGCTCGTCGTCGTCCGCGGGCCCTCCGGGTCCGGGAAGACGACGCTGCTCAACCTCCTCGGCGGCCTCGACCGCCCCACCAGCGGTCGGGTGCTGCTCGGGGACGGGCGCGAGCTGTCGGCCCTGGCGGAGCGCGACGTGCTCGAGGCGCGGCGCACGCAGATCGGGTACGTCTTCCAGTCCTTCGGCCTCATCCCTGTGCTCTCGGCGGCGGAGAACGTCGAGGTGCCGCTCCGGCTGCTCGAGGTGGAGCCCCGCGAGCGCGACGAGCGCGTCGCCGCAGCCCTGGAGACGGTCGGCCTGAGCGGCCACGCGCGGCAGCGGCCCTACGAGCTCTCCGGCGGGCAGCAGCAGCGGGTCGGGATCGCCCGGGCGCTCGTCGCCCGTCCGCAGATCCTCATCGCCGACGAGCCGACGGGCCAGCTCGACTCGGGGACCGCGGCGACGATCATGACCCTCATCCGCGAGCTCACGCACAGCCAGGGCCTCGCGGCGGTCGTGTCGACGCACGACCCGGTGCTCATGCAGCAGGCCGACCGCGTCGTCGAGCTCCACGACGGCGCCCTCGCCAGCGCCGGGGCCGGCCCGCCGGCTGACGGCATGCGCAGCGGCCCGCCCCGGTGAGACCCCACCTTTGAGGGTGAGACCGCACCTCGCGACCGGCGTCGGGCCCAGAAGAGTGCGGTCTCAGGTTAGGGGCTGGGGCAAGGGGCGGGTCGAGGGAGCCGGCCAGCGCCGGCCGGCCGGCGTCGGTGTGCCCTGTGACGCACGTCGCTGACACGATCGGGCTCAGGAGAGTAGGGTGGTCCGCTGGCGCCGGAGTCTCTTTCGCGCCGTCGGGCCCGGCATCTCGCCGGAACGGCCCGGCCCTCACCTGCCTGAATCGAGTTCCGCGTATGCCTGTGCGCTCTGACCTGCGCAATGTCGCCATCGTCGCCCACGTCGACCACGGCAAGACGACCCTCGTCGACGCCATGCTCTGGCAGTCGGGAGCGTTCGGCGACCACCAGCATGTCGACGAGCGGGCGATGGACTCCGGTGACCTCGAGCGCGAGAAGGGCATCACGATCCTCGCGAAGAACACCGCGGTGCGGTACGTCGGCCCCGCCGCGGCGGGCGCCGGCGCGCCCGACGGTGTGACGATCAACGTCATCGACACCCCCGGTCACGCCGACTTCGGTGGCGAGGTGGAGCGTGGGCTGTCGATGGTCGACGGCGTCGTCCTCCTCGTCGACGCCAGCGAGGGCCCCCTGCCGCAGACGCGCTTCGTCCTGCGCAAGGCGCTCGCGGCCAAGCTCCCCGTCATCCTCGTCGTCAACAAGGTGGACCGCCCCGACTCGCGGATCACCGAGGTCGTCGCCGAGGCCACCGACCTCCTCCTCGGCCTGGCGAGCGACCTCTCGGACGAGGTCCCCGACCTCGACCTCGACGCCGTCCTCAACGTGCCGGTCGTCTACGCCTCCGCCAAGGCTGGCCGCGCCTCACTCGAGCAGCCCGGCGACGGCGACCTGCCGGACAGCGAGACCCTCGAGCCGCTCTTCGCGACGATCCTCGAGACGATCCCCGCGCCGACGTACGAGGACGGCGCTCCCCTCCAGGCGCACGTGACGAACCTCGACGCCTCGCCGTTCCTCGGCCGCCTCGCCCTCCTGCGGGTGCACAACGGTTCGATCCACAAGGGCCAGTCCGTCGGCTGGGCCCGCCGTGACGGGACGATCCGCCCCGTGCGGATCTCCGAGCTCCTCCGCACCGAGGCCCTCACGCGGGTCTCCACGGACCGTGCGGACGCCGGCGAGATCGTCGCCGTCGCCGGCATCGCGGACATCACGATCGGTGAGTCCCTCGTCGACCTCGACGACCCCCGCCCGCTGCCGCTCATCACGGTCGACGACCCGGCCATCTCCATGACCATCGGCATCAACACCTCCCCGCTCGCCGGGCGGGTCAAGGGCGCCAAGGTCACGGCGCGCCAGGTCAAGGACCGCCTCGACCGCGAGCTCATCGGCAACGTCTCCCTCAAGATCCTCCCGACCCAGCGTCCTGACGCGTGGGAGGTCCAGGGCCGTGGCGAGCTGGCGCTGGCGATCCTCGTCGAGCAGATGCGCCGCGAGGGCTTCGAGCTCACCGTCGGCAAGCCGCAGGTGGTCACCCGCGAGATCGACGGCAAGACGTGCGAGCCCATGGAGCGCATGACCATCGACGTCCCCGAGGAGTACCTCGGCAACGTCACCCAGCTCCTCGCCGCCCGCAAGGGCCGCATGGAGACGATGGCGAACCACGGCACCGGCTGGGTCCGCATGGAGTTCGTCGTCCCGGCGCGTGGCCTCATCGGCTTCCGCACCCGCTTCCTCACGGACACGCGCGGCACCGGTATCGCGTCCTCGATCGCCGAGGGCTACGAGCCGTGGCTCGGGCCGATCGAGCTGCGCACGAACGGCTCGCTCGTCGCCGACCGCTCCGGCGCCGTCACGCCGTTCGCGATGATCAACCTGCAGGAGCGTGGCTCGTTCTTCGTCGAGCCCACCTCGGAGGTGTACGAGGGCCAGGTCGTCGGGGAGAACTCCCGCAACGACGACATGGACGTCAACATCACCAAGGAGAAGAAGCTGACCAACATGCGAGCTGCGTCGTCGGACACCTTCGAGAACCTCGTGCCGCCGCGCAAGCTCACGCTCGAGGAGTCGCTCGAGTTCGCCAACGACGACGAGTGCGTCGAGGTGACGCCGGAGTCCATCCGCATCCGCAAGGTCGTCCTCGACCAGACGGACCGCGCGCGGGCCTTCGCCAAGTCACGCCGGGGCGCCTGACCCCACCGGCCACGCCGCGCCGTCCCTTCCCGGGGGCGGGGTCGGGACCTTGGCCCGGGGGGGGGGGGAACGGGGGCCCCACCCCCCCCCCCCCCCCTCCTTCCCTTCTCCGTGTCGGCCTCTCCGCCGTCGTACCGGGGCGGGGCGACCGGGTGCCCCGCCGCGGGCAGCACAATAGAGACGTGACCGACACACGAACGCAGGACGGCGAGCGGCTGCTCGGCGTCTTCGCCCATCCCGACGACGAGACGCTGGGCGCCGGTGCCCTCCTCGCCCTGGCCGCCCGCGCGGGGCACGACGTCTCCGTCGTCACGTGCACGCGCGGCGAGCGCGGGCAGGTCATCCCGGAGGACCTCGCCCACCTGCGCGACGACGGCGCGGGGCTCGCAGCCCAGCGCGAGGGGGAGCTGAGCGAGGCGCTCGCCGCGCTCGGCGTCGAACGTCACCTCTACCTCGACCAGGTGCCGGCCCTCGAGCGCGCCCGACCCGCCCGCTTCCTCGACTCGGGGATGACGTGGACCGCGCCCGGGATCGCCGGCCCTGCTCCCGACTCCGGCCCCGAGGCGTTCAGCCGCCTCGACGTCGACGTCGCGGCGACCCTCCTCGCCGTCGTCATCCGCCACCTGCGCCCGACGACGGTGCTCACCGAGGAGCCCGGCGGCGGCTACGGCCACCCCGATCACGTCCAGGCGCACCGCGTCACCATGAGGGCACTCGAGCTGGCGGCTGCGCCCGGCGGCACCGCCTCCGCCTCCGCCTCCGCCGCGCCCGGTACCGGTCCCGCCGACGACCCCCTCGCCGGGCTGGACCCCTGGACCGTGCCCGCCCTCGCCTGGGTGGCGCAGTCCGAGCCGGACATGCGCGCCGCCGCCGAGGAGCTGTGCGCCCGCGCACGCCGCGTGGGGCCCCCGCCCGGCGCCGACGGCGCACCGCTCACGCTGCCGGAGGCGCTCCTCGCCCCCGGTGCCGCGCTGCCGTCGCTCCTCGTCCCGGCCTCCGACATCGACGCGGTCCTCGACGCCCGTGCCGTGGTGCCAGAGCTCGTGCAGGCGATGCGGGCGCACCGCAGCCAGGTCCAGTCCGTCGCCCTCGTCGAACGCGTGGGTCCCCTCGCCGGCCGGTTCGCGCTCGCCAACGGCATGGTCCAGCCGCTCCTGTCCCGGGCGTACCTCCGCCTCGCGCCCGGGTACGGCCCGGTCCCGACGGCATGGGCGGCGATGGCAGGGGCGGCGGACCCGGCATCTCTGCATGATCACGAGGGGGTGGGGGTGCGCGAGCCGGCAGAGCTGCGTGATGAGGACCGGGTGGAGGGGGCGGGGCGTGTGCCCGCCTTCGACGACGTCGTGCACGGCGGCGAGCGCCGTGACGACCCCGGACCACGGAGGATCACTCGCACCCGGACACGCCCGAGCAGCGTGAACGGCCCGTTGCCTTACACGACGCCCGTCGCAGCGCTTCTCGGCGTCGTCGTCGCCGTGCTCGGCACCGTCGTGCACCGGTGGGAGCAGGCGGGGCGCCCGACCGGGATGGTCCTCGCGCTCGCGGGCGTGCTCGCCGCCGCGACGGCCGCCCGCGCGCTCGCCGGGGCCGGCGGCCTGCTCGTCATGACGCTGGCCGTCGTCGTCGTCACGCAGGCGATGACGTTCGTGCGGCCCGGCGGCGACGTGCTCGTCACCGGGGAGGCGCTCAGCTACGTGTGGCTCTTCGGCGCCCCGCTGGTGTGCGTCGTGGCCGCCGTGCTCCCGCGGCGCTGGTTCGCGGCCGTCCGGCGTCCCGCGCGCCGCGGCGCCGACGAGGTGGCTCGTGGCTGACCTCGCCGCACAGGACGCCGAGGATCTCGTCGAACGCTTCCGGACGACGATGCAGCGCCTCGCCGGCGGAGTCACCGTCGTGTCGCTGCGGCACGGCGCCACCGACCTCGCGATGACGGCCACCGCCGTCGCCTCGGTGTCCCTGCGCCCGCCGATGGTGCTCTTCTGCGTCCACACGGACGCCCGCATGCGTGACGCCCTCGACGAGGTCGACACGTGGGCGGTCAGCATCCTCGACGCAAGCGCCCAGGTGGCCGCGGAGCGGCTCGCGAGCCCCGGGCGCCCGGCCGCCGGTCAGCTCATCGGCATCGACCACACCCGCGGGCCGCGGAGCGGGGCCGCGCTCCTCGCGCCCGCGCAGGGCTGGCTGGAGTGCCGGACGGCGTGGGTCAAGACGGCGGGGGACCACGACGTCGTCGTCGGCCACGTCCTCGCCGCGGACCTCGGCGGGACGGGGACCGGCGCGCTCGTCCACCACCTCGGACGCATCCGCCCGCTGCCGGGACGCTGATCCGGCGCGGGCGCACCACCCCGCCCCGTTAGCATAGGTCGTTCGTTCGGAGCGCCAGCACGAGAGAAGAGACGTCATGGGACCGCACGCGTCGTCGGCTACGAGCTCGCCGCTCGCCGACTTCGACGACGATCCCGGGCCCGCTCGGGGCAGGCGCCGGTGGGTGATCACGCTCGTCCTCCTGCTCGTCCTCCTCGCCGGCTACGCCGCCGCCGCGTGGTACCTCGGTGACCGCGTCCCGCGCGGCGCGAGCGTCGCCGGCGTCGACATCGGCGGCCTGAGCGAGCCGGACGCGCGCGACCGGCTCACGGAGTCCCTCGCGCCCGCCGCCGCGGCGCCGGTGGCGGTCGTCCTCGGCGAGAACGAGACGACCCTCGACCCGGCCGCGGCCGGCCTCGCCCTCGACGTCGACGCCACGGTCAGCGACCTCACCGGACTGTCCTTCGACCCGCGCGACCTCGTCCGGCACGTCTTCGGCGGCGGCGAGGAGGACCCGGTCACGACCGTCGACGCCGACGCGCTGAGCGCCGCGCTCACACGGGTGGACGACGCCGTCAGCACGGCGCCCGTCGAGGGTGCCGTCGAGCTCACCGCCGGAACCGCGGTCGCCACCGACCCGGTACCGGGCACGTCGCTCGACGTGGAGGCGGCCGCGGACGTCGTCGCCGCCGAGTGGCTCACGGGCCCGCACCCCATCGAGCTCCCCGGCACGGAGGTGCCGCCCGTCGTCGGTGCCGACGCCGTCGCGGCCGCCATGGCCGAGCTCGCCGGGCCGCTCACGGGTGCCCCGGTCTCCGTCCAGATCGACGAGCGCCTCGTCGAGCTCTCCCCGGAGGACCTCACGAGCGTCGCCGCGATCGTTGCCGACGGCGAGAGCCTCGACCTGCAGATCGACGGCGATGCCCTCGTCGCCCTCCTCACCGAGCGCGACCCCGAGCTCGACAACGCCGGCCAGGATGCTCGCATCGTCCTCACGGACGGCGTCCCCACGGTCATCCCGTCCGCCACGGGCCTCGGCTTCGACTCCGAGGCGCTCGTCGCCGCCGTGCGCGCCGCCGCCACGTCGACGACCGACCGCACCGCCGTCGTCACCCTCGTCGAGACCGAGCCGGAGTTCACCACCGCCGACGCCGAGGCGCTCGGCGTGCGCGAGGTCATCTCCTCCTTCTCGACGCCGCTCTTCCACGACCCGGCGCGCACGCAGAACCTCGTCACCGGCACCGAGAAGATCAACAACACGCTCGTCAGGCCAGGGGAGACGTTCTCCCTCATCGAGGCCCTCGGGCCGATCACGGCCGAGCGCGGCTTCGGTGCCTCCGGGGTGGTCGTCGACGGCCTCGAGACGACCGGCATGGGCGGCGGCCTCTCCCAGATCTCCGCGACGACGTTCAACGCGGCGTACTTCGCCGGCATGGAGATCGTCGCCCACCAGCCGCACTCCCACCACTACCCCCGTTACCCCGAGGGGCGCGAGGCGACGATCTACACGCCGTCGGTGGACATGGTGTGGCGCAACACCTCCGAGTACGGCGCGCTCGTCCAGGCGTGGGTCGCGGACAACCAGGTCCACGTGCGGCTGTGGGGGACCCCGTACTTCGAGGTCCGCTCGACCACGAGCGAGCGGTTCGACTTCACCGAGCCCTCGACCGTGTACAACACGAGCGAGAACTGCGTGCCGAACAACTCCCCGGAGCCCGGCTTCACCGTCCGGGTGAACCGGACCGTGCTGCGCGAGGGGACGGTCGTGGACGAGAACGAGTGGACCACGCGCTACATCCCCTGGGACCGCGTCGTCTGCGGCCCCGCCCCCGGCTGAGTCGGTCCGCCTCAGCCGGTCGCGGTCCCGTCCGGCCTCAGCCGCGCGCCGTGCCGTCCGGCGGTCCGGGCCTCGGTGCGGGTGGCGGGGGCACCGTCTTCCCGGTGACCATGTCCGCGGCACGGACGCGCACGGGTCCGCGCCTGGTGGCGATGAGGACCCCGTCGACGGCCGTCTCGAGGACCTCCCCGAGCGCGTCGCTCAGGCCGCCGTCGGGGAGCCGGTACCGCACGACCACACGGGTACCGAGCGCCCATCGCGTCCACGGGAGCGTCACGCCGTCGAACCGCCTCTCGCCTTCCGGCGAGACCGAGTGGGTGCCGCGCGGGGTGTGGGGGATACTAGACAAGCATCGCACCACGGCGCCGGACGACGGCGCAGAGGGAGGAAACTTCGTGACCTACGTCATCGCCCAGCCCTGTGTCGACGTCAAGGACAAGGCCTGTGTCGACGAGTGCCCGGTCGACTGCATCTACGAGGGCAAGCGCGCGCTGTACATCCACCCGGACGAGTGCGTCGACTGCGGCGCCTGCGAGCCGGTCTGCCCCGTCGAGGCCATCTACTACGAGGACGACACCCCCACGGTGTGGTCGGACTACTACCGCGCCAACGTCGAGTTCTTCGCCGACCTCGGGTCCCCCGGTGGCGCCGCCAAGATGGGGCTCATCGACAAGGACGACCCGATGATCGCCGCTCTTCCCCCGCAGGCCTGACCGCCCGTGCCGCTCCTCGGTGAGGCGCTGCCCGCGTTCCCGTGGGACAGCCTGGCAGCGGTCCGCACCCGCGCGAACGAGCACCCCGGTGGGATCGTCGACCTCTCGGTCGGCACGCCCGTCGACCCGACGCCTGACGTCGTGCGCGACGCGCTCGTCGCCGCGGCGGACTCCCCGGGCTACCCGACGACCCAGGGGACGCCGGCGCTGCGCGAGGCGATCGTCGCGTGGTTCGCGCGCCGCCGCGGCGTGCACGGCCTCACGCCGGACGCCGTCCTGCCGACGATCGGGTCCAAGGAGCTCGTCGCCCTCCTGCCAGCCCTCCTGGGGCTGGGCGTCGGCGACGTCGTCGTCCACCCCCGCGTCGCCTACCCCACGTACGACGTCGGGGCCCGCCTCGCCGGTGCCGAGCCGTTCCCCGCGGACGCGACGACCGCGGTCGGGCCGGGGCCCGTGCGGCTCGTCTGGCTCAACTCGCCCTCGAACCCCACGGGGCGGGTCCTCGGCGTCGAGCACCTCGCCAAGGTCGTCGCGTGGGCACGCGCCCGGGGCGCCGTCGTCGCGAGCGACGAGTGCTACGCCGAGCTCGCCTGGGAAGAGCCGTGGGCGAGCGAGGGAGTCCCGAGCATCCTCGACGAGCGCGTCAACGGCGGCAGCCACGAGGGCCTGCTCGCCCTGTACTCCGTCAGCAAGCAGTCCAACCTCGCGGGCTACCGGGCCGCGTTCGCCGCGGGGGACCCGGCCCTCATCGAGCGCCTGCTCGCCGTGCGCAAGCACGCGGGCATGATCATGCCGGGCCCGGTGCAGGCAGCGCTGACCGCCGCCCTCACCGACGACGCGCACGTCGCCGAGCAGCGGGAGCGTTACCGGTCCCGCCGGCAGGTCCTCCGGGCCGCCTGCGAGGTCGCCGGTCTCGAGGTCGCTCCGGAGAGCGAGGCCGGCCTCTACCTCTGGGCGAGCCTGCGGGACCAGCCCGGCGCTCCGTGCCGGGCGATCGCCGCCGCGTTGGCCGAGCGGGGGATCCTCGTCGCCCCGGGTGAGTTCTACGGCCCGCTCGGCGCCCACCACGTGCGCATCGCCCTCACGGCGAGCGACGAGCGGATCGAGGCGGCGGCGGCGCGGCTGGCGGCGGGGCCGCTCCGGGTCTGAGCGTCGCGCCCCCGCCCGCCCGCCCTCGCGTGCACGCGGGAGAGCCTCGGTACGGCCGGCGGCGGCCGACGTGGTCCGCCGACCTTCGTCCAGGCCGGTAGCCGGCCCGTCGAGGCGTCGTGCGGGCCGTGGCCGATGGCATACCCTTCTGAGAGAAAACGTACGAATCACGTCCGTGCGGACCAACGGGGGACCACGCCCCGACGGTGCGGCGGTCACCGGGCCCGTCCCGGGAGCACCAGACCCGAGGAGGGCCTCCATGTCCGATTCCACGCTTGCCCCGGCGACGTTCGAGGTCGACGACAAGAGGCTCGAGTTCGAGCGCGTCCAGGCGCGTGAGGGGAATGACGGCGTCGTCATCTCCAACCTCCTCAAGGAGACCGGCCTCGTCACGCTCGACTCCGGCTTCATGAACACCGCGGCGACGACGTCGGCGATCACGTACATCGACGGTGACCAGGGCATCCTGCGCTACCGCGGGTACCCGATCGACCAGCTCGCCAAGGGCTCCAGCTTCCTCGAGACGGCCTACCTCCTCATCTACGGGGAGCTCCCGAGCAGCGACGAGCTCGAGGCCGTCACGCGCCGCATCAAGCGCCACACGCTGCTCCACGAGGACTTCAAGGCCTTCTTCACCGCCTTCCCGCGCAACGGGCACCCGATGGCCGTCCTCCAGTCCGGCATCTCGGCGCTGGCGACGTACTACCAGCACACGCTCGACCCGAAGGACCCCTACCAGCGGGAGCTCTCGACCGTCCTGCTCATGGCCAAGGTGCCGACGATGATCGCCTACATCGCCAAGCGCGCCAACGGCCTGCCGCTGCTGTACCCGGACAGCTCGAAGTCCTACATCGAGGACTTCCTGCGCATGACGTTCGCGCTGCCGTACCAGCACGACGACGTCGACCCGACGATCGTCAAGGCGCTCGACATGCTGCTCATCCTCCACGCCGACCACGAGCAGAACTGCTCGACGTCGACCGTGCGCATGGTGGGTTCGAGCCAGGCGAACATCTACTCCTCGATCGCGGCGGGCGTCGGCGCCCTCTCCGGCCCGCTCCACGGCGGCGCCAACGAGGCCGTCCTCGACATGCTCGCGGACATCCAGGCCGGCGGGGGCGACGCCTCCGAGTACATGCGCCGCGTGAAGAACAAGGAGGACGGCGTCCGGCTCATGGGCTTCGGGCACCGGGTCTACAAGAACTACGACCCGCGCGCCGCGATCGTCAAGGACGCCGCGCACGAGGTGCTCACCAAGCTCGGCAAGTCCGACGAGCTGCTCGAGATCGCCATGGGCCTCGAGGAGATCGCCCTCAACGACGAGTACTTCATCGAGCGCAAGCTCTACCCCAACGTCGACTTCTACACCGGCCTCATCTACAAGGCCATGGGCTTCCCGCGGCAGATGTTCACGCCGCTGTTCGCCATGGGCCGCCTGCCCGGCTGGATCGCCCAGTACCGCGAGATGATCGCGGACCCGACGACGAAGATCGGCCGCCCGCGCCAGATCTACACCGGCGAGGGCGAGCGCAGCTACGTCGACCTCAGCGAGCGCTGAGACGAGACCACCGCGCCCGGCGGGGAGCGCCTGACACCAGGTGCGCCCCGCCGGGCGTCGTCGTCCTGCGGGGACGGCGAGGGCCGGGTGCCGGGCCGGCCTAGGCGTCGAGCGCGAGGTCGATGAGGCCGAGCTGGGAGGCCTTGATGACCGTCTGCACGCGGTCGCGCACCCCGAGCTTGTTCATGATCTGGGTCATGTTCGCCTTGACGGACGCCTCGGAGAAGTGGATCCGGTTGGCGATCTCCGCGTTGCTCAGTCCTCGGCCGAGCAGCTGGAGCACCTCGCGCTCGCGTGCCGTGAACATCGCGAGGGCGGCCTCGTCCATGTGCGCGCCGGAGCCCTCCCGCACGCTGCGCACGAGCGCGAGCGAGATGGCCGGCGCGAGGGCGGCCTCGCCGGCGTAGACGCGACGGATCCCCTCGACGATGTCCGCGGGGTCCATGTCCTTGACGAGGTAGCCGCTCGCACCCGCGCGCAGGGCGGCGACGACGTGCTCCTGGTCGCTGAACGTCGTCATCGCGATGATCTTCGTCGTCGGCTGCTCCCGCGTGAGGATCTCCATCGCCTCGACCCCTCCCATGACGGGCATCTGCAGGTCCATGAGGACGACGTCGGGGCGGTGCGTCCGCGTCATCTCGATGCCGAGCTGGCCGTTCGGTGCCACGCCCGCGCACGCTATCCCTTCGGCGTTGTTGACGAAGACGGCGAGAGCCTCGGACATCAAGGGGTGATCATCGACTATGAGGACGCGAATCTGCTCCATAATGAAGAGTGTAGGTAGTCAGGGCCCTGGCGTCGTCGCCTTGACCCGGCACGCGGGGGGACTTGCATAACTTTGCCGATTCGGGAAGTATGCGGATGAACGACACATGTCGACGGTCGGTCGGCCGTCGCCCTACAAGAAGGTTGGACATCATGCGAGTACTGGCTTCCATCAGCATCGCCGCGGCGCTCGCCGCGGGACCGACCGCGGCAACGCTCACCATCGAGCGTGCGGAGGCCGTCCAGGCCCCCACCACGGTCACCCGGACGGTCGACACCTCCGGTGACGTGAGCACGCAGGGCTTCATCCGCGACTTCAACTGCTTCTTCTTCAACCGCTGCTGACGCGCCGGACGCGCGGCGGGGCGCGGTATCTTCGGGAGGTGGACCGGCGCCCGCTTGTTGAACCCGCACGGCGGGCCCTCGAGCCCGCACAACGGGCGCTGCGAAACTTCTGGCAGAGCGCACCGCTCGCACCCTGGGTGCGAGTGGTCATCGTCGGCGCCACCATCTTCTCCGCCGCGTCGGATCTCTTGGTTGGGATCAGCGACGGAGAGGCGGACGGCGCGGCGGACGGCACGGGTGTCGCGCTCGTCCTCATGGCGCACGCCGCACTGGTGGTCGTCGCCTTCCGTGTCTCGATCGGCGCGGCGATCCTCGCCGGGACGATGGCTGTCAGCATGTTCTCCGACCTCGGCACGGGTATCGGCATCGTCGGGCTTGTGATCAGCGGTGTCGTCATCGGCAGGGCGAGCAGGCTCTTCGCGACCAGCTACGTCGCCTTCTGCTTCATCTGGGTCATCGGCAGCGCCGTGCTTCACGAGGACATACGCGAGCGGATCTTCGTCCCCGTCGGCCTCCTCCTCGTCTCGGCGGTGATCGGGGTGACGTACGCAGCGCTCGCCGAGCGCAACCGCGCGGCCGCGTTGCGCATCTCCGGCTTCGAGGAGGAGCAGGAGCGCTCGCTGCGCGGCGAGCGGAACCGGATCGCCCGCGAGCTCCACGACATCGTCGCGCACCACATCACGATGGCCTCGATGCACGCCAACGTCGTCTCGATGGCGCAGGACTCCGACCAGCGGGACAAGTCCCTCAAGGTCATCGCCGGGTCGACCCGCCAGGCCCTCACCGAGCTGCGGTGGATGCTCGACGTCCTCCAGGGCGACGAGGAGGAGGAGGCCGGGAACGGCGAGACCGCGGTCGACCTCAAGCTCGCGACGACGCTCGCGTCCATCCGGCAGAACCTCGAGGGCATCGGCTTCAGGACCGCCGTCGAGTACGACCCGACCGTGCTGGCCGGCCTGCCCGGCGAGGTGGACCTCGCGCTCGGCCGGATCCTCCAGGAGGCGGCGACGAACGTGGTCAAGCACGGGGACCGTGCCCAGACGGTGCGCATCAGCATCCGGCAGAGTCGCCGGGCGGTCCACCTGCTCGTCCGGAACGGGATCGCGGCGACCGGGGCGCCGGCGGAGGAGTCGTCCGGGATGGGCCTGCAGAACATGCGGACGCGTGCGAGCCAGCGCAGCGGCACGGTCGAGGCCGTCGCCGACGGCTCGGTGTGGACCCTGCGCTGCGAGCTCCCGCTCTCGTAGTACCACCCCGCACGGCTGGGCCCCGTCACGGGCCCGCGAGTCCCCCGACGGTCCACGACGTCGCTCGCGGCCGAGTCCCGTCGTCCGGTGACGCCGCTAGGAGATCCGGACGAGCCCGGGGCCGGCTGTCGCGCCGGCGTCGCTCGCCCAGCGGGCGTCCTCGCCGTCGCTGCGTCGCCAGACCTGCCCGTCCACCTCGACGGTCGTCACGCCGGTCACGGAGGCTGTCGCGACGGCCCAGTGGGCGAGCGACCACGCGAGGCGCTCACCCGCGTCACCACCGGCGAGGCTCGCAGCGTCGGCGGTGACCACGCCACCGGCGGCCGAGGCGTCGAGCGCACCGAAGTCCCGCTCGAGGCGGGCGAGGACCACTCCGCTCACGTCGGTGCCGCCGTCAGCGGCGTCCCCGTCGGGCAGGGCGAGGCGGCACGTGAGCGCGGCGGGGGAGTGCCCCGTGAGCGCGGAGGCGAACGCGCGTCCCTCGGGCTCGTGATCGGCGTAGGCGTCGGGGAAGGCAGAGCGCTGGACGAGCTGGGCCGCCTCCGTGACGGGCAGGTCGGCGTAGCCGGGGACGGTCACGAGCGCGTCGTAGAACGCGCCGGTCGCGTAGACGGGGTCGAGGATCTGCTCCTCGGTGCCCCAGCCCTGGGAGGGGCGCTGCTGGAAGAGGCCGAGGGAATCGCGGTCGCCGTAGTCGATGTTGCGGAGCCTCGACTCCTGGACGGCCGTCGCCAGCGCGATCGTCACGGCCCTGGCGGGCAGCGCGCGGCGCACCGCGACGGCGGCGATGAGGGCGGCGTTGTCGGCCTGGTCGGCGTCGAGGGTCGCGCTCGTCCCGTCCGCGAGCGTCACGGTGCAGTCGTCCGAGACGCGCGCGGGGACCACCCAGGTGAGGACGGCGACGACGGCGCCCGCGGCGAGGGCGAGGACGAGCAGGATCCCGAGGGCACCGGCGAGGCAGCCCGCCGCCCTGGCCTCGCGCTCAGGCATGGAGCGCGTCGTTGAGCGTGACTCCGCTCCCCGTGCGCGAGAGGGCCTCGACGGCGCCGCTGACGGAGTTCCGGCGCAGGAGGATGTTGTCCTTCCCGGACAGCTCACGGGCTGCCACGACCCGCGGCGCGGCGGCGCCCTCGCCCGGCGCCGGCAGGAGCGAGACCTTCATGCCGGCCGTGACGTAGAGCCCGGCCTCGACGACGCAGTCGTCGCCGAGGCTGATGCCCAGGCCCGCGTTCGCCCCGAGGAGGCAACGCTCGCCGATCGAGATGACGTGCTGCCCGCCGCCCGAGAGGGTGCCCATGATCGAGGCCCCTCCGCCGATGTCGGACCCGTCGCCGACGACGACGCCCTGGGAGATCCGGCCCTCGACCATCGACCGGCCCAGGGTGCCCGCGTTGTAGTTGACGAAGCCCTCGTGCATGACGGTCGTGCCCGGCGCGAGGTGGGCGCCGAGGCGCACCCGGGAGGCGTCGGCGATGCGCACGCCCGTCGGGGTGACGTAGTCCGTCATCCGCGGGAACTTGTCGACGCCGTCGACGCTCACGTGGGTGCCCCGGGCACGCAGGCGCGCACGGGTGGCCTCGAAGCCCTCGACGGCGCACGGGCCCGCCGACGTCCACACGACGATCGGCAGGGCACCGAAGATGCCGTCGAGGTTGATGGTGCCCGGGCGCACGAGGCGGTGGGAGAGGAGGTGGAGGCGCAGGTAGGCGTCGGCCGTGCCGGCCGGGGCGGCATCGAGGTCGATCTCGGTGCGCACGACCTCCGTGCGGACCCCGCGCGCCTCGTCCCTGCCCTCCCCGGACGTGAGGTCGGCGCCGGCGGGGGTCTCCGGCGCCGGGCCGAGGGCCGGTGCGGGGTACCAGACGTCGAGCACCTGCCCGCCGTCGGTGATCGTGGCCAGGCCGAGTCCGTGTCCGATGCGCGCGTCCATGCCCCGAAGCCTACGTAACGTGGCGGGCAGCGGTACCACGCGTCCGCCGGGCAGGGACGACGCAGGGGGGTGCCGGCCCGGAGTACCCGGCCCGGGGCGTCGTGCCGCGGCCGGCGGCGCTGGGCGGGGAGATCGCAGGTCGGTGGCGTCAGTGGATGAGCCGCGGGCCGGCGACGCCGGCCCCGATCTCGCTCACCCGCTCACGGAGCGCGCGGTCCGCGGTGACGACGACGACCTCGACCGCGCCCCCGCTCTCGGCGAGGTCCGCGGTGGTTCCGGGCACGGCGTCGGTCGTGCCGGCCCCCCGTTCCCCGCCTGGCTGACCGCGGCCGCCGGGCGCCTCCGCGACGGTGAGCCCGAGGGCGAGGGCGACCTGCCGGACGACCTCGTCGTCACCGGAGCCCGGGGCGTCGACGACGCGGGTGTGCTCGCTCGAGGGCACCCCGCGAGCGGCACCCTCCGCGACGAGGACGACGTCGGGGAACCACGTGTGCCCGGGCAGGCCGACGGCGTCGGCGGGGACCCCCGTGCTGGCCAGCGCGTCGAGCTCGTCCCGCAGGCGCCGGGTCGCGCCGAGCCGGTCGTTCCACCAGCCGTCCGGCCGCGACCCGACGGTGTTCGCCGCGTCGACGACGAGGACGAGGCGGCGCCCGATGATCCGGGCGAGCTCTGGCAGCGAGGCGGCGAAAGCCGGCAGGAGGGGCAGGTCGGCGAGCGCGCCGACGCCGACCCAGCGGGTGTCGAGGCTCTCCGCGTCCGTCACCGTGGGCTCGAAGGCTGCCACGGCGTCCGCGACCACGGTCGTGTAGGACCAGTCGGGGTGGTCGAGCACCCACGTCGCGCGGGGCCGCAACCACTCGGCGCGCAGACCCACCTCCTCGACGGCCTCCCGCACGGCGCCCTCGACCGCCGTCTCGTCCGGTCCGATGGCGCCCCCGGGCAGCCCCCACGTCCCACCGTGGTGGCTCCACAGGGCGCGGTGCTGGAGGACGACCGCGTCGCCGTCGTCCCCGTGGCGGACCACGAGCACGCCGGCGGCGCCGAACTCACCCCAGTGCCGGCTCCCGCACCGGCACTCGACCCACGCGTCGCCGGGGCGCCGCGGAGGGCGCTGGTCCGGCGGGCGGGAAGGGTCCACGGGCTCAGCCTGGCACGACCGGGCCGGTGCCCGCCGCCGGGACGCCCCCCGAGGCGTCGTGGAGGGGCGTCGGGGGGCTCAGCCCGCGGTGATCTCCGCCTGCGGCGCGATGTCGCAGATGAGGCTCCCCGAGGAGACGTTCTGCCCCACGGTCGCCTGCAGCCCGCTCACGCGCCCGTCACGGTGGGCGACGAGCGGCTGCTCCATCTTCATCGCCTCGAGGACGACGACGAGGTCGCCGGCCGAGACGAGGTCGCCCTCGGCGACCGCGACCTTGACGATCGTCCCCTGCATCGGCGAGGTGAGCCCGCCGTTCGAGGAGGCGGCCACCCTCGTCCCGGCGCGCCGGACCGGGCGGCGCAGCGCGCTGCGCCCGGCGCGTCCGGCCGAGATGCCGAGGCCGGCGGGGAGGACCACCTCGAGCCGCTTGCCGCCGACCTCGACGACGACCCGCTCGGTCGCGCCCTCCGGCTCGTCCTCCTGGGGCGGCGCGGCCGGGGCGGCGGGGGCGCTCGCGGCGGCCTCGGCCACGCGGGCGGCGTAGTCCGTCTCGATCCACGTCGTGTGGACGGCGAAGTCCTCGGCCGTCGTCGCGGCGAACTCCGGGGCGTCGAGGACGGCCCGGTGGAAGGGGATGACGGTGGCGAGCCCGGTGATCTCCACCTCGCGCAGCGCGCGCCGGGCGCGCTCGATGGCCTGCTGCCGCGTCGCACCGGTGATGATGATCTTGGCGAGCATCGAGTCGAAGGCGCCGGAGACGCGGTCCCCGGCGACGACGCCGGAGTCCACCCGGACGCCGGGCCCGGCGGGCCAGCTGAGCGCGCTGATGGTGCCGGGAGCCGGCAGGAAGCCGGCGCTCGGGTCCTCGCCGTTGATGCGCATCTCGATCGAGTGCCCGCGGGAGGCGACCTCGGTGTAGCCGAGCTCCTCGCCCGCGGCGATGCGCAGCTGCTCGCGGACGAGGTCGATGCCCGTGACCTCCTCCGTGACGGGGTGCTCGACCTGGAGGCGGGTGTTGACCTCGAGGAACGAGATCGTGCCGTCGGAGCCGATGAGGAACTCCGCCGTGCCGGCGCCCACGTAGCCGGCCTCCCGGAGGATCGCGATGGAGGCACGGCGCAGCTCGGCGTCCTGCTCGGGCGTGAGGAACGGCGCCGGCGCCTCCTCGAGGAGCTTCTGGTGCCGGCGCTGGAGCGAGCAGTCGCGGGTCGAGACGACGACGACGGTGCCGTGGGAGTCGGCGAGGCACTGGGTCTCGACGTGGCGCGGGCGGTCGAGGAACCGCTCGACGAAGCACTCCCCGCGGCCGAACGCGGCGGTCGCCTCGCGGACGGCGGAGTCGAAGAGCTCGGGGATCTCCTCGCGGGTGCGGGCGACCTTGAGGCCGCGCCCGCCGCCGCCGAACGCTGCCTTGATGGCGACCGGGAGGCCGTGCGTGTCCGCGAAGTCGAGGACCTCGTCGGCGCCGGTGACGGGGGCAGGGGTGCCGGCCACGAGGGGGGCGCCCGCTGCCTTGGCGATCCGGCGTGCGCTCACCTTGTTGCCGAGGGACTCGATGGCCGACGGGGGTGGACCGATCCAGGCGAGCCCGGCGTCGATGCATGCCTGCGCGAAGTCGGCGTTCTCGGAGAGGAACCCGTACCCCGGGTGGATGGCGTCAGCGCCGCTGCGGCGGGCGACGTCAAGGATCTTCGCCGAGTCGAGGTACGTCTCGGCGGCGCGGGAGCCGCCCAGCCCGAAGGCCTCGTCGCACAGGCGCACGTGGAGGGCGTTGCGGTCGGGCTCGGCGTAGACACCGACGGTCGCGATCCCGGCGTCGGCGCACGCCCGCGCGACGCGGACGGCGATCTCGCCCCGGTTGGCGATGAGCACCTTGGTGAGCCGACGGGACGGGCTCGGCGTTGGTGAGGTGCTCGTCATGGACGCTCCGCTCGATGGCCCGGTGGGGAAGACTGACCGGCCCACGTTAGCCGGGCGGCGCGCAGTCTCCACACTCGACCCTCGGGCGGCGGCCAAGTCTGTCCATCCTCGCAACGGCGGTGCAGTCCAGTTGTGCAGTGCCCACAAGTGGACTGCGCCATGCGGTCCGTCGGCCGGGAGGGGTTGATAGCGCTCGTACAAATTCGCGCTCGCCCCTGTCCGCCGGCGGTGCTCCGCCCTAGGCTCCCGCCATGGGCACCACGAACTACCGCGAGACGTTCATCGCCGTCGCCGAGGACTGCCCCGCGGCAGCCGGCACGGTCCCGACGGCGCCGGGCTCGGTCGCCGCGCTCACGTACGAGCTCATCAGCGCCGCGCCGTACACGTTGACCTCGGACGACGTCCTGTTCACCGTGCACGCGGTCCGCAAGGGGATCGCCGAGGAGGACCGGGCGCAGGCGCGCGAGGAGTTCTTCGCCAAGCCGCAGGCGTGCCTGCGGGCCTCGCCGCTCGGCAAGACGTACGGCTGGGGCGTCCACCACGACGCCGAGGGCAGGGTCGCGCTGTACGGCGTCGAGACCGAGCGCTACGCCGAGCTGGCGGCGCCCGGAGCGACGGGCAGCGACGGCGCATCGCTCACCCTCAAGCGGGCGATGCGGCGCTCGCGGGCGTAGCGCGCAAGCCGGCGGCGCGACCGCCGCGGGTTCCCGCAGCGGTCGCTGCACGCCGCCGCCGGGTTCCCGCAGTGATCGCTGCACGCCCCCGCCGGGGCGTGCAGCGACCGCCACGACTGCCGCTGGGCGTGCTCGCCGCGGCAGGGCTACGTCAGCGAGCTGTCGCCGCTCTCGTGGGCTCCTGCGGAGCGGCCTGCCGGCGCGAGGCCGTCCGGCCGGTGCTCGGGGGACGCTCCGCCGCGGACCAGCTCGATGAGGTCGATGCCGGTCTGCGCCTTGAGGAGCGTTCCGAGCTCCTGGACGCCGGCGGCGACCTGGGTGGTCAGCTTCGACGCGCCGTCCCTGTCGATCACCGTGATGTCGTCGATGCTGGCGAGCGCGTCCGCGTAGGGCTGCGCCATCTTCGGCAGCGCGTCGAGCACCATCTGGAGTCGGGCCGAGTCGGGGAACGACTGGTACGCGTCGGCCTCTGCCTTGATCGCGGAGCCTCGTGCCTCACCCTTGGCGCGCTCGGCAGCGGCCTCGGCCTCGCCGCGGGCCTGGACGCCGTCGGCCTCGGCCCGTGCGAGCGCCAGCGCACCCTCGGCCCGGCGCTGCTGCTCCACCAGCGACGCCTCGGCGCGAGCGCGGGAGGCGGACGCCTCGGCGTCGGCCTGCGCGGTGGTGCGCTGCGCCTCCGCCTCGGCCTTGCGGATCGCCGCCGTCTTGGTGGACTCGGCCTCCTGCTCGGCGGCGTACTTGCGGGCGTCGGCCTCCTGCGCCGCCTCGTACTTGCGTGCCTCGGCGGGCTTGCGCACCTCGGTCTGCAGCTCCTGCTCGCGCAGCGCTGCGCGGCGCACGGCCACCTGCTCCTGCTCGACGAGCACGGCCTGCTGCGCCTCGGCCTCGGCCCGCTCCTTCGCCGCCTCGGCCTCGGCCTGGGCCTGGGCGGTCTCCTGGGCGATGTGGGCGTTGCGCAGCGCCAGTGCCTTGTTCGACTCCGCGATCTGGACGGCCGCCTCGTTCGAGCGCTGGGTGCTCTCCTGCTGCGCCTGCGCCTCGGCGATCTCCGCGTCGCGGGCCACGGCAGCGGCCCGCGGACGGCCGAGGTTGCGGATGTAGTTCCCGGAGTCCTCGACCGTCTGGATCTCGAAGTTCTCCAGCACGAGCCCGCGCTCCGCGAGCATCGGCACGGCGATGTCCTTGACCTCCTTGGAGAACTCCTGGCGCTCGTACAGGATCGACTCGACGGTGAGCGTGCCCGCGATCGTGCGGAGGACACCGACGAGCACCTCGCTGGTCTGCTGCTCGATGACCTGCTCCTGGCTGCGTCCGGCGAAGCGCTGGGCCGAGGCCCGCACCATCCGCTCGGTGCCGCCGACCTTGACGACGGCGATGCTCCGCAGGGTGACGCCCACGCCGCTCTTGGTGGTGGCGTCCTCGGCGGCGACCGAGAAGCTCTGCGAGGCGAGCGAGAGGCGCACCACCTGCTCGAAGACGGGCTTGACGAACGTGCCGCCCCCGATGACGACGCGCTGCCCGGACAGGTCCGTCGTCTCGTCGCCCGTCTCAGGGTTGATGACCGGCTTGCCGCTCTTGCGGCCGGTGATGATGAGCGCCTCGTCGGGTGTGGCGATCTTGAAGCGCACCTTCGCGTAGATGAACGCGACGATGGTCAGGACCACCACGGCGACGACCGCCGTGGCGACGATGAGGACGGGGCCGGCGATATCCATGGAACTCCTGAGTGTGTGAGTGACGGAGGGCGGTGCGGTGGTGAGCGCCCTGCCGGTTGCCGATGCCGTCCTCATCGTCGAGCGGATGACCGCGCCATCCAGCTGTCCAGGGCCACTGACACCCTATCGAGCGACTGGCGCATTGTTGGCGGTACAGCAAGACCGCCGGTCACCGACGTCAGTCGTCGCGTGCGGACGTGTCCCACAGGCTCGTGATCGCGATGCCGACGGCGGAGAGGAGCTCGCGCAGCAGCGGCAGGCTGAGCCCGACGACGCCGTGGTGGTCGCCCTCGATGCCCGTGACGAACGGTCCACCCAGGCCGTCGATCGTGAACGCGCCGGCGACGGCGAGCGGTTCGCCGGTGGCGACGTAGGCCTCGATCTCCGCGTCGCTCACGTCGGCGAAGTGCACGACCGTCGTGGACGTCGCCCCGAGCTCTGCCCGCTCGGCGGGGCCCGGCCCGTCGGCGCCGTCGACCGACCGGCTCAGCCAGTGCCCGGTGTGGAGGGCGCCGCTGCGGCCCCGCATGGCGTGCCAGCGCCGGACCGCGTCGGCGGCGTCGCGCGGCTTGCCGAGCACGGCGCCGTCCAGCTCGAGCATGGAGTCACATCCGAGGACGACGACGTCCGGCCCGACGCCCGCCGCCACGACGTCACGCGCCTTGGCGCGGGCGAGCAGGAGGACCTGCTCGGCCGCCGGCACCGGTCCGCCGGCGTCGCGCTCGGCAGCGGCGAGGAGCGCCTCCTCGTCGACGCCGGAGACCCGGACGAGCGGCTCGATCCCGGCCGAGCGCAAGGTCGCGCGGCGGGCAGGAGAGGCGGAGGCAAGGAGGAGGCGCATCGACGTGGACTCTACGACTGCCGCACACCACTCGCCCCCGCCAGGCACCTACGCGAGCGCGTCCCGCAGGACGTCGAGGCCCACCGAGCCGATGTCGAGCGCCCGGCGGTGGAACGCGCGGAGGTCGAAGTCGACACCACCGCTCCGCCGGGAGGCGTCGCGGATCTCCTCCCACAGCCGCTGGCCGACCTTGTACGACGGCGCCTGCCCCGGCCACCCGAGGTACCGGTCGAGCTCGAACGCGAGGAACCCCTCCGCCATGTTCGCGTTGGCGAGGAGGAACGGCCACGCCTTCCCGGCGTCCCACGTGCCGCCGCCCCACTCCTCGGGCGCCGGCTTGCCGAGGTGGACGCCGATGTCGAGGACGACGCGCGCGGCGCGCAGTCGCTGCCCGTCGAGCATGCCCATCGCCTCGCCCGGGTCGTCGAGGAAGCCGAGGTCCGCCATGAGGCGCTCGGCGTAGAGCGCCCAGCCCTCGCCGTGCCCGCTCACCCAGCACGCGAGGCGCCGCCACGTGTTGAGCAGCTCGGAGCGGTAGGCGGTCTGCCCGATCTGCAGGTGGTGGCCGGGGACGCCCTCGTGGTAGACGGTCGTCTTCTCACGCCACGTCGCGAACTCCGTCACGCCCGCGGGGACCGACCACCACATGCGGCCGGGACGGCTGAAGTCCGCGCTCGGCCCGGTGTAGTAGATCCCGCCGCTCTGGGTGGGGGCGATGCGGCACTCGAGGCGACGCACCGGCGCCGGGATGTCGAACTGGGTGTCGGCCAGCGCGGCGAGCGCCTCGTCCGAGGTCTCCTGCATCCACTCGCGGAGGGCGTCGGTGCCGTGGATCTGGCGGGCGGGCTCGGCGTCGAGGCGCGCCATCGCCTCGCTCACGCTCACGCCGGGGCCGTAGAGCCGCTCGGCGAGGGCCTCCTGCTCGGCCACGATGCGGCGGAGCTCGGCGAGGCCCCACTCGTACGTCTCGTCGAGGTCGACGCGGGCGCCGAGGAAGTGGCGCGACCACAGCTCGTACCGTTCGCGCCCCACCGCATCCTCGGTCGGGGCCTGCGGGACGAGCTCGGTGCGCAGCATGCCGGCGAGCCCCGCGTAGGCCTCGCGTGCCGCGGCGGCCCCGTCGGCGAGGTAGGTCGCGAGGGCGCCACCGGCGGGCGCGCCGTCGGGGCGGGCGCCGGCGGTAAAGGTCGTGAAGAAGGAGGTCTCGGCCTCGGCCAGCGTCTCGGCCTGCGCGGCGGCGGCCTCGACCTGGCGCACGGCCGCGACCTGCCCGCGCGCGGCGGCCGCCCGCAGCGACTCCTGGTAGCCGTCGAGCGCCGCGGGGAGGGCGGCGAGACGGGCGCCGACGTTCTGCCAGTCGGCCGCCGTCGCCGTCGGCATGAGGTCGAAGACCTCGCGCAGGGACTGGACGGGGGAGGAGATGACGTTGAGCTCCCGGCCGAGCTCCCCGGCGTCGTGCAGCTCGACGTCGAGCCCGAGGCGCTCCGTCATGGCGGCGTGCGTGATCCGGTCGACGTCGTCCGTCGGCGTGGTCCGGGCGAGGTCGGCGAGCGTCCGGCGGGCGGTGTCGGCGCGGGCGGCGAGGCCTGCGGGGGAGAGATCGGGCATCGCGTCGTCGTGCCCGGGCAGGCCGAGCGTCGTCGCCTCGAGCGGGTCGAGCTCGGCGAGGCGCAGGACGTACGCCTCGGCGATCGCGTCGGTCGGGGTGGGGGTGCGCTCCGGTGTGGTCACGGCACGGGAGCGTAGTAGCCGCCCGCTCCCACCCGCTCGGTGGCGGGTGGCCGGCTCAGCGCTGCAGCGACCAGCGCCAGGCGTCCGTGCCCGGCACGGGCGGGAGGCGCAGAGGCCGGGCGTGGTCGGACCACGGGGCCGGCCGGGCCACGAGCACCTCCGGCTCGGCGGTGACACCGCGCGCCGCGACGATCCCCGCGACGAGGGCCGCGAGCTCGATGTCGTCGGGGTCGCCACGCAGCACGCGCACGGTGGTGTGGGTGTGCACCTCGCCGTGGCCCGGCAGGTCGCGCACCCCGGCCGGGCCGAGCGCGGCGGCCACGACGTCGTCCGTCCCCGCGCCCGACCAGTCTGTGTCGTCGGTGCCCTCGTCGGGGCTGGGCACGGTGGTGACCTCCTCGAGGCCGGGCACGTCGGCACGGCCGTCGGAGGCGGGCGCCTCGCCTCCGGCCCGGCCCGGCCCGTGCGCGCCGCCGGTCACAGCGGGATGTTCCCGTGCTTCTTCGCCGGCAGCGACGCCCGCTTCGTCCGCAGGGCGCGCAGTGCGCGGATGACCTGGACCCGCGTCTCGGACGGCGCGATGACGGCGTCGACGTACCCGCGCTGGGCGGCGTCCCACGGGTTGACGATGGCGTCCTCGTACTCGGCGACGAGGCGGGCGCGCTCGGCGTCGACGTCGAGACCGGCCTCGGCCGCCCTCTTCAGCGCACCGCGGTGGAGGATGTTCGCCGCACCGCTCGCGCCCATGACCGCGATCTGCGCCGTCGGCCAGGCGAGGTTGACGTCCGCGCCGAGCTGCTTGGAGCCCATGACGATGTAGGCGCCGCCGTAGGCCTTGCGGGTGATGAGGGTGACGAGCGGGACGGTCGCCTCGGCGTAGGCGTAGATGAGCTTCGCGCCGCGGCGGATGATCCCGTTCCACTCCTGGTCCGTCCCGGGCAGGAAGCCCGGCACGTCGACGAGCGTGAGGACGGGGATGTTGAAGGCGTCGCACGTGCGGACGAACCGTGCCGCCTTCTCGGAGGCGTTGATGTCGAGCGTGCCCGCCATGTGGAGCGGCTGGTTGGCGACGATGCCCACCGGGCGGCCCTCGACGTGGGCGAACGCCGTGATGATGTTCGAGGCGTACAGCGGCTGGATCTCGAGCATCTGGCCGTCGTCGACGACGTGCTCGATGACGGTGCGCATGTCGTACGGCTGGTTGTCCGAGTCGGGCACGAGCGCGTCGAGCTCGAGGTCGGAGTCCGTCGTCTCGAGCGGCACCTCGTCGGTGTGCCACACCGGCGGGTCGGAGAGGTTGTTCGAGGGCAGGTACGTGAGGAGCGACCGGACGTAGTCGAGCGCGTCGTCCTCGTCCTCGGCGAGGTAGTGCGCGACGCCGGAGCGCTCGTTGTGCGTCATGGCGCCGCCGAGCTCCTCGAAGCCGACGTCCTCGCCCGTGACGGACCGGATGACGTCCGGGCCGGTGATGAACATGTTGGACGTGCCGTCGGCCATGACGATGAAGTCGGTGAGGGCGGGGGAGTACACGGCCCCACCGGCGCTCGGGCCGAGGATGAGCGAGATCTGGGGGATGACGCCGGAGGCGGCGACGTTGCGCCGGAAGATCTCCGCGAACTGGGTGAGGGCCGCGACGCCCTCCTGGATGCGGGCACCGCCGCCGTCGGAGATGCCGATGAGCGGCACGCCGGTCCGCAGGGCCAGGTCCATGACCTTCGTGATCTTCTGCCCGTGCACCTCGCCGAGGCTCCCGCCGAAGACGGAGAAGTCCTGGCTGTAGATGCAGACCTGGCGCCCGTCGACGGTCCCGTGCCCGACGACGACGCCGTCGCCGGCGACCCGCTTCGCCCCGAGGCCGAAGTTCGTCGACCGGTGGGTCGCGAACGCGTCGAGCTCGACGAAGCTGCCCTCGTCGAGGAGGCCGGCGATCCGCTCCCGGGCCGACTTCTTGCCCCGCGGGTGCTGCCTCGACCGGGCGGTCGTCTCGGCCTGCTCGAGCGCCGCGTCACGGGCACGGAGGTCGGCGAGCTTGTCGGCCGTGGACGCCGGTGCGGTCGCAGGGGCGGGGGCGGAGGGCGCGAGGCCGGGCACGTCGGTCACGCCCACGAGACTAGTTGTCGCACCGCGCACCTCTCGCTGCGGCCATCGGGCGTGTTCTGCCTGGTTCCCTTGTCCAGGTCCCACAACGTCCGGGGGTGGCGCAGGCCGTGCGCACCGCGACCCGGTGGTTGGCTGGGCGCATGGACACCACCTCCTTCGCGCGGGTCGAGCGCGTCGCCCGCACCGGTTCGACGAGCACCGACCTCGTCGGTGCCGCCGCGGCGGCACCCGAGGCGTGGCCCCACCTCTCGGCCCTGCTCGCCGACCACCAGGACGCCGGTCGCGGCCGGTCGGGGCGGGCGTGGGAGACGCCCCCGGGCGCGGCGCTGACCGCCTCGATCCTCCTGCGCCCCCTCGTCGCGCCCGACCAGCTCGGGTGGATCACGCTCCTGGCGGGGCTGGCGGTCGCGCGCGCCGTCGGCGGCTGCCGGCACCTCGGCGTGCTCGGGCGGCCCACTCCCCTCGGGGACGGAGCGGCCGGCGCGCCGGGGCGGGCCGGCGAGCGCGTCGCCCCCACCGGCCCCGGCTCGGCGGCCCCCTCGACCGCCGGCCCGGCCGTCGCCCTCAAGTGGCCCAACGACGTCCTCGTCCGCGACGCCGGCCCGCCGCTCGACGGCTGGGGCACCGACCGCAAGGTCGCGGGCGTCCTCACGGAGGTCGTCCCGGTCGCCCCCGCCGCAGGCACGGGTGCGGGCCGCAACGAGAACGGCGGAGCGCAGGACAGCGCGGATCGGGCCGGCCGCACCGCCGTCGTCGTCGGCATCGGGGTCAACCTCACCCAGGGCCAGGCGGACCTGCCGGTGCCGTGGGCGACGTCGCTCGCGCTCGCGGGCCTGCCCGTCGCCGAGCCGATGGACCTCCTCGGGCGCATCGGTGCCGGGCTCGCGGCGATCCTGCGGGCGTGGGAGGGGGAGGGCGGGGTCGCGCCCCCGGCAGCGGTGCGCTCCGCCGTCCACGAGGCGTGCGCGAGCATCGGTCAGGAGGTGCGCGTCGACCTTCCCGGCGGCGGCACGGTCACCGGGACCGGGACGGACCTCGACGACCACGGGCACCTTCTCGTGGCGACCGCCGCGGGTGAGGTCGCCGTGCTCGCCGGCGACGTCGTCCACCTCCGTGGCGCGACGGCGGGTCCGCCCGGGTGAGGCCGAGGCCGCGTGATCGGGGCGGGACCGGCGGTCGATGTGGCGAGGGACACGGCCGGGATAACCTCGACCATGTGAGCGGCGCGACAGGGACAGGGGCCACGGCGGACGAGACCGACGTGACGGCTCCCGTCGGTGCGCCCGCGCAGCCGTCCGCGGACGGGACCCCCGCGGCCACCGCACCCGCACCTGAGCCCTCGCCACCTGAGCGCACGCCCGAACCCCGTGCGCGCACGCTCGACCCGGCCGTGCCGTGGGCCCGGCACGGCACCCCGCCCGCCGAGGGCACCGCGGACAACGGCTTCTCCACGGTCGCCGCCCACGAGCGGGCGCTCATCGGCGGGGTGCCGTCCCTCACGATGGTCGACCTCGCGGCCCGCGCCGGCGTGCGCCTCGAGACGGCGCGCTCGTTCTGGCGGGCCATGGGCTTCGCGGACGTCGACGACGACGCCGTCACGTTCACCCCGCGCGACGTCGAGGCCCTGCGCGACATGGCCGCGCTCGTCGAGGGCGGGGTCATCGACGAGACGACCGCGATCTCCCTCGTCCGCGCGCAGAGCCACATGACCGACCGCCTCGCCCTGTGGCAGACCGAGGCCCTCGTCGAGGACGCCGCGCGCCGCCTCCAGCTGGACGACACGAGCGCCCGGTTCGTCGTCCTCGACCGCATGACGCTCCTCGGCGAGGTCATGCAGGACCAGCTCGTCTACGCGTGGCGCCGCCAGGTCGCGGCGCTCGCCCGCCGCATCGAGCGTGAGATCGCCCACCGTCCCGTCGAGGGCGGGGACCCGGACAGCCTCCCGCTCCCGCGCGCGCTCGGTTTCGCGGACATGGTCTCCTTCACCCGCAGCTCGGCCCAGCTCGGCTCGCACGCGCTCACCGAGCTCGTCCAGGGATTCGAGTTCGCCACGCGGGACGTCATCACCTCCCACGGCGCCCGCGTCGTCAAGACGATCGGCGACGCCGTCCTCTACGTCGCCGACGACCTCCCGACGGCGGCGGAGGTCGCGCTCGGGATCGTCGAGGCCGTCGCGGCGCGGCCCAAGCTCCTGCCTGTGCGCGCCTCGCTCGTCTGGGGCCGGGTCGTCTCCCGCTCGGGCGACGTCTTCGGCCCGGCGGTCAACCTCGCCTCGCGTCTGGTCGACGTCGCCGGCGCCGGCACGGTCCTCATGGACTCGGCGAGCGCGGACCTGCTGGCGGCCGGCCCCAGGGGCGAGCGGTACACCCTCGTGCAGTGGCCCCCGGCGGAGATGCCAGGAATCGGTCAGGTGGCGCCGATCGAGCTCCGCCGGGCCGCCGAACGGCTCGAGAAGCACCCGTCCAGGTAAAAGTCTGGTCTGCTCCGCGCCCACCACTGGGTGCGAGCCTTTACGATGATCGCGTGACCAACGTGCTTCTCGTCGAGGACGACCCGGCCATCGCCGAGCCCCTGGCTCGTGCTCTCACCCGTGAGGGCTACAACGTCAGCGCCTTCGGCACTGGCCAGGGGGCGATCGACAACGCCTCCGACGTCGACCTCATCGTCCTCGACCTCGGCCTGCCGGACATGGACGGCCTCGACGTCGCGCGGTGGGTGCGGACCCAGGGCATGACGACGCCGATCCTCGTCCTCACCGCGCGCGCCGACGAGGTGGACCTCGTGGTCGGGCTCGACGCCGGTGCGGACGACTACGTGACGAAGCCCTTCCGTCTCGCCGAGCTCCTCGCCCGCGTCCGGGCCCTCCTCCGGCGCGCCGGCGGCGAGCTGACGGACGAGGACGAGCTCGTCGCCCAGGACGTGCGCGTGGACGTCGCCGCCCACCGTGCCTTCCAGGGCACCCGGGAGATGCAGCTGACGGCGAAGGAGTTCGAGCTCCTGCGCGTCCTCATCCGGGACGCGGGCTCCGTCGTCGGGCGCGAGGCACTCATGCGCGAGGTGTGGGGGTCGGACCCGTCGGGCTCGACGAAGACGCTCGACATGCACGTGTCCTGGCTGCGCCGCAAGCTCGGCGACGACGCGAACGACCCGCGGTACGTCACGACCGTGCGGGGCATGGGATTCCGGTTCGAGACCGGGGAGAGCTGAGCCGAGGTTGCGCCGTCGCGCGGTACAGATGACGGTCGCGGCCGTCGCGGTCGCGGTGCTGCTCCTCGGGGTACCACTCGCCGTCTTCGGCGCGCTCATGATGTGGGACGCCGAGCGCTCCACGCTCGAGCTGCGGACGGCCTCCCTCGCCCGCTCGGTCGAGCGCCGGCTGACGAACGAGGAAGAGCTCGACGACGCGATGCTCGAGCCCTGGGTCGGGGGCGACGAGAACCTCGCCGCGAGCATCTTCGTCCAGAGCCCGCAGGGCCAGCAGTTCCGGGCCGGCCCCACGATCGACGGGAACGTCGTCCGCGCCCGCCAGACCACCCCGGCCGGCGCCATCGTGCGGATGGAGGTCCCGGCGAACGAGGTCCGCTGGCGCGGCGTCCAGGTGGTGGCGCTCGTCGTCGTCGCCTCGCTCCTCGCGCTCGGCGTCGGCATCCTCGTCGCCCGGCGCCAGGCGCGCCGCCTCGCGGCGCCACTCATCTACCTCGCCGCGAGCGCCGAGCAGCTCGGCTCCGGGCAGGTCCGGCCCCAGCTCGCGCGCTCCGGCGTCGAGGAGATCGACCTCGTCTTCGCCGAGCTCGCCCGGACGGCGGACCGGATGGCCGGGCGCCTCGCCGCCGAGCGCCAGTTCGCGGCGGACGCCTCCCACCAGCTGCGCACCCCGCTCACCGCTCTCTCGATGCGCCTCGAGGAGATCCAGGCGCTCAGCGAGGACGAGGAGGTGCGCGAAGAGGCCCGCATCAGCCTCGAGCTCATCGAGCGGCTCGTCGGCGTCGTCGACGACCTCCTGCGCAACTCCCGCAAGGCAAGCGGCGGCACGACGGAGGCGCTCCGCCTCGAGGACGTCTTCGCCCAGCAGGGCGAGGAGTGGTCCCCGACGTTCGCCCAGGCCGGACGCCGGCTCGACCTGCCCGACATCGAGGACCTCACCGTGCTGGCGACGCGCGGTGCCCTCGCGCAGGTGCTCTCCACGCTCCTGGAGAACTCGCTCAAGTACGGGGCCGGGACGACGACGGTCCGCGCCCGCTCGTCGGGCTCCGGCCACGGCGTCGTCATCGAGGTCGCCGACGAGGGGCCCGGTGTCGCCGACGACCTCGCCGCCGACATCTTCGACAAGCACGTGACGTCCGGCGGCGGCACCGGCCTGGGTCTCGCTCTCGCGCGGGACCTCGTGGCGGCCGACGGCGGGCGGCTCGAGCTGGCCCAGCGCCGCCCGCCGGTCTTCGCGATCTTCCTCAGCTCCGTGCCGCGGACGCTCGACCCGGACGTCGTCCTCCCGCAGGGCTCGCTCGTCTCCATGGGGCGCCGCCGCCGGCGCTGGTAGGGGGGCAGACCGGCTCTGGCGGTGGCCGAGAAGGACCGCGTCGGCTTCCATCCGCCGCACGTTCTCGTCCGGCGGGGGCCGAGAAGCCTGCGGCGGCTTCCATCCGCCGCTCGTTCCTCGCGGCTCCCGCCAGGCCCGCCACGCCGCCGCAGACTTCTCGGCCCCCGCCTCGCATGTCCCGTACGCGGCGGCTTCCATCCGCCGCTCGTTCCTCGCGTCTCCCGCCAGGCCCGCCACGCCGCCGCAGTCCTTCTCGGTCCCCGGCCTCACGCCCCCTCCCGCCAGACAGGTCACGCTGTGGACCGGGGCTCAGACGAGAGGCTTGGTCTCTGCGCCGTCGCCCGTGAAGACGAGGTAGCGGTAGCAGACGTAGCGGAACGCGGTGCCGAGGACGAGGCCGACGCCGTTGGCCGCGATGTTGTCCGCGAGCGGGGACGTGAAACCGAGGACGTAGTGCGAGACGGCGAGCGTGCCGACCGCCACGAGCATCCCGCCGGCGTTGACGAGCAGGAACATGACGAGCTCGCGGGTGGGGGAGGACCGCTTCTTCTCGGAGAACGTCCAGTACCGGTTGCCGATCCACGCGACGAGCGTCGCGACGCACACCGAGATGACCTTGGCGGTGAGCGGCTTGTGGCCGAGGATCTCGCCGGGCCCGAACCGCAGGAGGTTCATGAGGCCGACGTCGACGATGAACGCGATGCCGCCCACCGTGCCGAACTGCAGGAGCTCGATGAGCTGCTTGCGCCACCGCAACCAGCGGGCCCCGGCGACCACGCGCGCGCCGACGGCCTCCGCCGTGAGGGCGGCTGGCTCACCGGGGACCGTCGCGGCGGCGGGGGCCCGGTCCTCCCCGGTCTGCTCCGCTGCGTGGGACGAACTCACCCTCGCAGGCTACCCGCACTAGGCTCACCCCCCGTGCGACCAGTTGTGGCAGTGGTAGGCGGCGGCCAGCTCGCCCGGATGATGCAGCAGGCGGCGATCGGCCTGGGCGTGCACGTGCGTGCCCTCGTCGAGGCCGCGGACGGCTCGGCCGCTCAGGTGGTCCCGGACGCCCCCGTGGGGCGCGCGGACGACGACGGGGCCGTCCGGGCCCTGCTCGACGGCGCGAGCGTGCTCACCTTCGAGCACGAGCACGTCCCGAGCGACCTCCTGCGTGCCCTCGAGGCCGACGGCGTCGCCGTGCGCCCCGGCCCCGGTGCGCTCGCCCACGCCCAGGACAAGATCGTCATGCGGCGCCGCCTCACCGATCTCGGCGTCCCCAGCCCGCGGTGGGCGGCGGTCCCGGACGCGGACGCGCTGCGCCGCTTCGGTGACGACGTCGGCTGGCCCGTCGTCGTCAAGACCGCCCGCGGCGGCTACGACGGCAAGGGTGTCCGGGTCGTCCGAGCCGCCGAGGAGGCTGCTGACTGGATCGGTGACCTCGCCGCGGGGGACGCGCTGCTCGCCGAGGCGCTCGTGCCCTTCACGCGCGAGCTGGCGGTCCTCGTGGCGCGCCGGCCGGGCGGGGAGATCCGCGCGTGGCCCGTCGTCGAGACCGTCCAGCGCGACGGCGTCTGCGCCGAGGTCCTCGCCCCGGCGCCCGGGCTCGCGCCCGAGCTCGCCGAGGAGGCCACCGCCGTCGCCGTGCGGATCGCGGAAGGGCTCGACGTCACCGGCGTCCTCGCCGTCGAGATGTTCGAGCTGGACCGCGGACGGCTCGCCGTCAACGAGCTCGCCATGCGACCGCACAACTCCGGCCACTGGACGATCGACGGCGCGGTGACGAGCCAGTTCGAGCAGCACCTGCGCGCCGTCCTCGACCTCCCGCTCGGGGACACGGCGCCGCGCGCCGCCGTCAGCGTCATGGTCAACCTCCTCGGCAGCGCGCTGGAGGACCCGACCGAGGCGCTGCCGCAGGTCTTCACCCGGTTCCCGGACGCGAAGGTCCACCTGTACGGCAAGGCGGTGCGTCCCGGGCGCAAGCTCGGGCACGTGACGGTGAGCGGGCCGGACCTCACGCTGGCACGGGACGCCGCCCGCGGGGCCGTCGCGCTCCTCCACGGCGACGCGTGAACGCGGGCTGCCCCGAGCGTCGGGGCGCCCGGGTCCGCGACGCCCGGGTGCGGGGCGCCCGGGCCAGGGGCGCCCGGGACCGGGACGCCCAGGGCCGGGTACGTCTGACGCGGGATGCGTCAGCGTACGGCGTCCGGGTCCCGCGACGTCCGGACGCCCGGACACCTGACCAAGGCAAGAGGTGAGGCCGGCCTCTCGGGACACGCGGGATGCTGGTGAGATGGGCACACGAGAAGAGGAGGCGGCGATGAGCGCTGTCGTGGGGATCGTCATGGGGTCGGACTCGGACTGGCCGGTCATGAAGGCCGCCGCCGACGTGCTCGGGGAGCTCGGCATCGAGGTCGAGGTCGACGTCGTCTCCGCGCACCGCATGCCGGAGGAGATGGTCGCGTACGGGCGGAGCGCGTCCGACCGCGGGCTGAGGGTCGTCATCGCCGGCGCGGGTGGTGCGGCGCACCTGCCCGGGATGCTCGCCTCGCTCACCCCGCTGCCGGTCGTCGGTGTGCCGGTGCCGCTCGCGCAGCTCGACGGCATGGACTCCCTGCTGTCGATCGTCCAGATGCCCGCGGGTGTCCCGGTCGCCACCGTCTCCATCGGTGGCGCGCGCAACGCCGGGCTCCTCGCCGCCCGGATCATCGGTGCGGGCACGAGCGAGGCCGACGCCGAGGTCCGCCGCCGCATGGTCGGCTTCCAGGAGGACCTGCGCCAGGCCGCCACCGACAAGGGCGCCCGGCTGCGCGCGGCCCGCTCGCAGCGCACCGGCTTCGGGTCCTGAGCAGCCGCCGGGTCGCCGGCGATAGGCTGGCCGCATGAGCGTCATCGTCACCGGCGGAGCCGGGTACATCGGGGCACACGTGGTCCGGCTGCTCCTCGAACGGGGGGAGGAGGTCGTCGTCGTCGACGACCTCTCCACCGGCGAGCTCGGGCGCATCGGGGAGGCGACCCTCCTCGAGCTCGACGTCGCCGGGCCGGACGCCCAGCAGCAGCTCGAGCACATCATGACCCAGCGGGGGGCCACCGCCGTCGTCCACTTCGCCGCCCGCAAGCAGGTGGGGGAGTCGGTGGCGCGCCCGGCGTGGTACTTCCAGCAGAACGTCACGGGGCTGGCCAACGTCATCGCCGCGATGGAGGGCGCCGGGACCGACAAGCTCATCTTCTCCTCGTCGGCGGCCGTCTACGGCATGCCCGACGTCGAGCTCGTCACCGAGGACACGACGCCCGAGCCGATCAACCCGTACGGCGAGACGAAGCTCATCGGCGAGTGGCTCGCCGCCGACGCCGCCCGCGCCTGGGGGCTGCGCGCGGCCAGCCTGCGCTACTTCAACGTCGCCGGCGCCGGGTGGCCGGACCTCGGCGACCCGGCCGTGCTCAACCTCGTGCCGATGGTCCTCGACCGGCTCGCCCGGGGGGAGCGCCCGACGATCTTCGGCACGGACTACCCGACGCCGGACGGCACGTGCATCCGCGACTACATCCACGTGCGGGACCTCGCCCAGGCCCACCTCGCGGCGATGGACTACCTCGGCTCCGACGCGCGCGAGCACTCGGTCTTCAACGTCGGCACGGGCACCGGGGCCTCGGTGCGCGAGGTCATCGAGGAGATCGGCAGGGCCAGCGGGCTCGACGCCACCCCCGACCTCGCGGAACGCCGGGCGGGGGACCCGCCGAGGCTCGTGGCTTCGGCGCAGCGGATCCAGGACGTCCTCGGGTGGCAGGCCGAGAACGGGCTCGAGGAGATCATCGCCAGCGCCTGGGAGGCCTGGCAGGCGGGTCCGCGCCGCATCGGCTGACGCGCGAGCCCCCGCCTGCGCGGCTGGGTCGCCGCGCGCTGGCGAGGGACCCCGACGGGCGGCTGCCCGCCGCTGTCGTTAGCGTCGAGAAGTGGCTGAGCAGACCGAGGTCGGAGGCGCCCCCGGCGAGGGCGGGACGCCTGCGGGCCGTGCCGCCGCACGCGTGCCCGGTCCTGCCGCGGGAGCACGTCGACCCGCCGAGGGCGGCCCGCCCGCGCCGTCCGCCGCCACGGCGGCGCCCACCGCGTCCGCGGCTCCCGCTCGTGCCCGTCTCTACGGCATCGACGGCCTGCGGTTCCTCGCGGCCGCCGGGGTGATGCTCTACCACTACACGGTCAGGTGGAGCACGGTGTGGGGCGGTGAACCGGGGGCCCTCTTCGGCGACCTCGGGCCGTGGGTCATCTACGCCTCGCTCGCGCCGGAGCTGTTCTTCGTCGTCTCCGGCTTCATGATCCTCATGACGGCGTGGGGGCGCGACGTTCCGCAGGTGGTCGCCTCCCGAGTGGCGCGGCTCTACCCCTCGTACTGGGTGGCGGTCGTGCTCACGAGCGTCCTGCTGCTGTGGGTATGGCCGGACGGCAAGGACATCACGGTCGGTCAGGCGCTGGTCAACCTCACGATGGTCCACCCGCTCTTCGAGGTGGACCACGTCGACGGCGTCTACTGGACGCTCTGGACGGAGCTGCGCTTCTACGTGCTCGTCGTCGTGCTCGTCGCCATCGGCATCACCCGCAGGCGGGTGCTCGCGTTCTGCGCGGCGTGGCCGCTCGCGGCCGAGGCGGCGGCACGGCTGGAGCTGGACTACGCCTCGATGTTCCTCATCCACGGGTACGCGCCCCTGTTCGCCGGCGGGATGCTGCTGTACCTCGTCTACCGCGAGGGACACACGCCGCTGACGTGGCTGCTCATCGCGGGCAACGTCGCGCTCGCGCTGCGCGAGGTCGTCCCGGCGCAGCTCACCTCGATCACCGACCAGACGATCTTCACGCCGGTCCCGGCCGTCGTCGGCGCGGTCCTCGTCGGGTGCTTCGCCGCGGTGGCCGTGCTCACCCTCACGCCGATCCGGGCCCTGCCGTGGTGCTGGCTCGCCTCCCTCGGAGCGCTCACGTACCCGCTGTACCTCATCCACGAGCACTGGGGGTGGTGGCTCATCCAGCGGCTCTACCCGGGGTTGGGGCGCTGGCCGACGCTGTTCCTCACCTGCGCCGCCGCGGTCACGGCGGCGTGGCTCATCCACCACGGCGTCGAGCGGCGCGTGGGGCTGCCCATGCGCCGGGCGATCGAGCGCGGCCTGCGCCGGCGGAGCTGAGGGGCCGGGCCGACCCTCAGCCGATGTGGAGGCGCGGTGCCTCGATCGCGGGGCACGTGTCCATGACGACGTCGAGCCCGGCCGCGATCGCCCGCTCCGCGGCGGCCTCGTCGACGACACCGAGCTGGAGCCACACGGCTTTCGCGCCGACAGCGACCGCCTCGTCGACGATCGCCCCCGCCTTGGCCGAGTTGACGAAGACGTCGACGACGTCGATGGTCCCCGGGACGTCGGCGAGGCTGGCGTAGGCACGGGCTCCGTGCACGTCCTCGGCGCGGGGGTGGACGGGGATGATCTCCATCCCCAGGTCCTGGACGTACGCGGCGACGCCGTACGCCGTGCGGGACCGGTTCGCGGAGAGGCCGACCACGGCCCAGCGGCCCGGCGTCGTGAGCAGGCGACGGACGACGGCGGGGTCGTTGCTGTGGGTCATGCCACATCAACGTGCGCCGGCGGGTGACCATTCCGTCCGCCGCCGCGCTGCCCACCCTTGCGCGCCGCTGCGCTGCCCACCCTTGCGCGCCGCCGCGCGGGGGCGCACCCGCCGTCGCCCGTCGTGAGACCGCACGCATCTGGTCCGCACCGGTGCCCAGAGGTGCGGTCTCACCCAGGAGAGTGCGGTCTCAGCGGGCGGAGACAGGGGAGGAGGTGAGGCGGAGGCGAGGCGGGGCGGGGGCGGAGACTGGGGAGGAGGCGGGGCGAGGCGGGGGACAGGGCCGGCGCCCGGGCCGGTCACCGCGCCCGGCTCCGCGAGCGGCTCACCGCCTTGCGCAGCTCCTCGGCCCACAGCACCGACGACGCGACGGCGACGGCCACGCCCCACTGCGCCGGCGAGAGCGACGTCGTCGTCAAGAAGCCCTGCAGCGGCGCCCAGTGCACGACGAGCACCTGCAGCACGAGGATGACGGCGATGGAGATCCACAGCGCCCGGTTCGTCAGGGTCTGCCGGCCGAACGCCGACCCCTCCCGGCTGCGCACGTTGAGCAGGTTGAGCACCTGGAAGAGGACGAACGTCGTGAACGCGAGCGTCCCCGCCTCCGTGGCCGCGCCGAACGTCGGCTCCTCGCCCGGCGTGAGGGCGAGGACCCCGAGCGTGCCGGCCGCCATGACGGCGGCGGAGAACATGATCCGACCGATGCGGCTCCTGCCGAGGATCCGCTCGTGCGGCGGACGGGGAGGTCGCCGCATGGCGCCCTCCTCCGGCTTGTCGAGGCCGAGCGCCATGGCGGGAGGGCCGTCCATGATGATGTTGACCCAGAGGATCTGCAGCGCCGTGAAGGGTGCGCCACCGGCGATCCCGACGACGCCGGCGACGAGGAAGATGAGGACGAAGCCCCACGCCGTCGCGATCTGGAAGCGGACGAACTTGACGACGTTGTCGTAGATCCCGCGCCCCTCGCGGACGGCGGCGACGATCGTCGCGAAGTTGTCGTCGGTGAGGATCATGGATGCGGCGCCCTTGGCCACCTCGGTCCCGGTGATCCCCATGGCGACGCCGATGTCGGCCTGCTTGAGGGCTGGGGCGTCGTTGACGCCGTCGCCCGTCATCGCGACGACCGAGCCGTCGCGGCGGAGCGCGTCGACCATCCTGATCTTGTGCTCCGGGCTTACGCGCGCCAGGACGCCGAGGTCGCCCGCGCGGGTGGCGAGCTCGTCGTCGTCCATGTGGTCGAGGTCGGCGCCGGAGACGGCGTCGCCCTCGATGCCGAGGTCGTGCGCGATCGCGGAGGCGGTGCGGACGTGGTCGCCGGTGATCATGTGGACGGCGATGCCCGCCTCGCGCGCCTGGGTGATCGCCACCTGCGCCTCGGGCCGCGGCGGGTCGACGATCGCGACGAGCGCGAGCAGCATGAGGCGCTCGACCCGGGGGTCGAGCTCGTCGGGGGAGACACCGTCGTCGAGATCGATCTCACCCTCGGCGAGCTCGCGCTGCGCGACCGCCATGACCCGCAGGCCACGTGCACCGATGTCCGCGTTGAGGCGCTCGAGGCGCTCGCGCTGCGCCGCGTCGAGCGCCACGGCGCCGTGCGGGGTGTCGAGCTCGGTGCACCGGTCCATGACGACGTCGGGCGCGCCCTTGACGACGAGCCGGACGCCGCTGCGGTCTGCGGGGGCGAGCCCCTCGCCCCACTGCGACGCGGCCCCGCCCGGTGCCGCGCTCCACCGGTGGAAGGACGCCATGTACTTGCGGTCCGAGTCGAACGGCACCTCCGCGGCGCGCGGCCACTCGCGGCGGACGGCGTCGACGTCGAGGCCGCCCTTCGCGGCGAGGACGACGAGCGCCGCCTCGGTCGGGTCGCCCACGACGTCGCCGTCGCGCACGACGGCGTCGCTGCTCAGGGCCATGGCGAGCAGGGCGTTGCGGATGTCCGGTGCCGGCCCGTCGCCGGTGACGGTGATCTCGCCGGTGGTCTCGTAGCCCTCGCCGGTGATCTCGAAGAGCCGCTGCTCGGCGTAGAGGGCGCGCGCGGTCATCTGGTTGAGCGTGAGTGTGCCGGTCTTGTCCGTCGCGATGTGCGCCGTCGCCCCGAGCGTCTCGACCGAGGAGAGCGTCTTGACGATCGCCCCGCGCCGTGCGAGCCGGGCGGCACCCATGGCGAGGGTGAAGGCGACGACCGCCGTCAGCCCCTCGGGGATCGTGGCGACGGCGAGCGAGACCGCCGTGAGGAAGAGCTCGTCGAGCGAGTCGCCGCGGAGAAGGCCGAGGACGAACACGACGGCGACGACGACGCCGGCGATGATGCTGAGGAGCCGGGCGAGGTGGGCGATCTGGCGCTGCAGCGGCGTCGTCTCCCGGCCGGCCCCGCCGAGGAGGCCCGCGACGCGACCGATCTCGGTGTCCATGCCGGTCTCGGTGACGACGATGACGCCGCTGCCGCGCGTGACCTCGGTCGTCATGAACGCCATGCCGGTGCGGTCACCGGTCGACGCGTCCGGGTCGGGGAGCGGCGCCGTCGACTTGACGACCGGCACGGACTCCCCGGTGAGGGCCGACTCCTCGACCTCCAGCCCGGTCGCGCGCAGGACGCGGCCGTCGGCGGGCACGACCTCACCCGCCTCGAGCAGGACGACGTCGCCGGGCACGAGCTCCTCGGCGTCGACCTGGACGATGCGCCCGTCCCGCCGTACCCGGGCACGGGTGACCGTCATGTCCTGGAGCGCCGCGAGGCTCGACTCCGCGCGCCGCTCCTGGACGAGGTTGAGGACGGCGTTGAAGACGACGACGAGGAGGATGACGACCGGGGTCTCGAGCTCCCGCGAGACGACGGCACTGATGACCGCCGCGATGATGAGGACGACGGTCATCGGTTCGGTGAGGAGGCCAAGGATCTTGCGCCACGTCGGCGTCGCGGCCGTCTCGGCGAGGGCGTTCGGACCGTGGTCGGCGAGGCGGCGCGCGGCCTCGTCTGCGGAGAGGCCCGCGCGGGGGTCGACGTCGAACGCGCCGGCCACGTCGTCGGGCGCCAGCGTGTGCCATGCCTGCGTGCCCTGACCCTCGACGGTGCTCATCCGGCAACGCTAGCCCGGCCCCCGGCGAGGACGGGCGGCGAAGGGCCCTTGCGCGCGCGTGGCGCCGCCTGCGACGCACCTGGTCTTCCCGCGAGCGGCGCACCGTCAGGCGACCCTTCCCGCGAGCGGCGCATCGTCAGGCGACTCTTCCCGCGAGCGGCGCATCGTCAGGGGACGTCTCCGGGTGCGAGCGCCTCAAGCTGCCCGGAGCGCCTGCTCGGAGCGACGAGCGCGCCTCGAGCTGCCCGAGCGCCGTTGCAACAGGCACGGCGCACGTGTCGAGGCACGCTCATGCACGAGCATCTGCGTGAGCCGGGGCCGGGCGGCCGGGGCCCGGTCCGGGGACGGGGCCAGGGGGGCCAGGGGCTAGGCGAAGTCCTCCGTGGTGAGCGCGCCGTCGCGCAGGCGCTCGAAGAAGCCGGGCGCTCGGTCGGGGTCGAGGAGGACGGTCGAGCCGACGCCGCCCGGCCGGTAGTCGTACATCGCTATCGGCGGGGCACCGAGGAGGCCGCCCTCGCCGGTTGCGGAGCGGAAGGCGAGCGCCATGCGGGCCATGTCGATGATGCCGGTGTCCGGGTCGACGAGCAGCGCGTCCGTGCCCGCGCCGACGAGGTCGATCACGCGCACCGGGTTGATGATCGTCGCGGGCTCCGCGGCCTGCGCGACGACGGCGGAGACGACCTGGCGCTGACGCTCGGCGCGCCCGATGTCCCCCTCGGGGTCGGAGTAGCGCATGCGCGCGAAGGCGAGCGCGGTCGCCCCGTCGGCACCGTGGCAGCCCGCCTCCCAGACGAGCTCGCTCCGCGGGTCGTCGACGTCGTAGTCGAGGCAGAGCTCGACGCCGCCCACGGCGTCGACGACGTCGGTGACCCCGCCCATACCGATCTCGACGTAGTGGTCGACGCCCAGGCCGGTGAGCCCCTCGACCGAGCGCACGAGGAGCTCGGGCCCACCGATCGAGTAGGCCGCGTTGAGCTTGTCCCCGCCGTGCCCGGGGATCTCGGTGTACGTGTCCCGGGGGAGCGAGATGAGGGCGGCCTGCCCGGCCGTCGGCACGTGGAGCACCATGATCGTGTCGGCGCGCTCGCCCTCGGTCCCGTCGGGGATCGAGCCGTCCGCCCGCGAGTCGGACCCGGCGAGGAGATACGTCGTGCCGGGCGTGCCCGTGGCGTCGGAGAGCGCCTCGACATGGTTGATCTGGCCGTTCGCCCAGATGAGCAGCCCGACGGGCCATGCGAGAACGAGGACGAGGAGGAGCGCGACGACGCGGAGGAGCCTCCGGCCGCGACGGCGCCGCTCGGGCGGCCGGGCGGGTGCGGCGGGGCCGCGGCCGCCAGGCCCCGCGGGACCCTGCCCGCTGCGGGTTCCGGCGACGTGGCCGACGGCGGGCCCCCGGCTCCCCGCCGGGCTGCGATGGTCGCCAGCGCCAGCGCCGCGGGGGGCGTACACGGGAGGCGTGCGGCCGGCGTCGAGGGAGCCACCGGCGCGCTTGTCAGGAGCACCGCGGACGGTGCCGGCACGCTCGGCGCCGGCCTCACGGGTCGCGCCCGCGCCCTCGGAGCCGACGGGGCGGCGCTGCGGCGCCGGGGAGCCAGGCGTCCTGGCGGCGCGCTCGGTCCCAGCCCCCTGTGCTTCGCCGGTCGCTGCGCCCGCGCCGCCGCTAGACGCGAGACCTCTGCCGCCAGACGCGCGACCTTCGCTGCCCGCCCCGCGTGCGCCGCCGGCGGCGCGGGTCCCGACGGTCGTGCGGGGCTGACCGCTCGCGCGCGGCGAGCCGTCGCTGTCGGCCGGGTACTGCCCCACGGGCATAGCCCGCGTCGACCCGTCGCTGGTACCGGTGGAGCCGACGGTGCGGGCCCCGCGGCGGTCCGGGCGCGGCGCCGCGGAACGGGGGGCGAAGCTCGGCGGGGCGTCGTCGGCGGGCGCGCCGTCCGCCGCGCCGTCGACGCCGCCGCGAGGACCGCCGCGTCGCCGGGCCGGGGGGACGGCGTCGTCTCGGCGGCCGCGGCCGCCTCGTCGACGCTCGTCCTCATTCATGTGTCGCGCTCCGCGCTTCGTCTCGGGGGTAGGTGCGAGGCAAGGGTAGCCACCTCAGGTCTCGCCGGGTGCTCACCCGCAGACGGGCGTGACCGTCTCCGCGGGCGCGGGCTCCCCGGCCGGGGGCGGCGGCGTCGTGGCGTCCGGCGTCGGGCTGGCGCCGATGGTGCCGTCGGTGGCCGTGGGCTCCTCGGTCGGAGCCTCGCCGGTGGCGGTGAGCGTCGCCTCGATCGGCTCGTCGGCGCCCATCGCGGCCCACATCTCGGCGGCGTCGGCAGCGGGTCGCACGCGGTAGCCCGCCCACTCGAAGGGCATCGTCGCGAAGGTGATGTGCTCGGCGTCGATCCCGCGCAGGGAGTAGGCGAGGCCGGCGAGCGTCGGGATCTGACCGATCTGGGTGCCGGTCGCGAGGGTCGAGGTCGCGGCGTCGAGGAAGCGGTAGAGGGCGGGCATGTCGGTGAGGAGGTTCTTGGAGAGGGCCTCGCGGGCGATCGCCCCGACGAGCTCCTGCTGGCGGCCGATGCGCGAGATGTCGGAGCCGTCGCCCCCGGCGACGTCGTAACGGGCGCGAGCGAAGGCGAGCGCCTGGTGACCGTCGAGGACCTGGTCCCCGGCCTCGAGGTCGAGCGCCGCGCGCTCGTCGAACATGGGCTCCGGCACGCACATGGGCACACCGCCGAGCGCGTCGATGACCTGGATGAAGCCGGCGAAGTCAACGACGACGAAGTCGTCGATGTACACGCCCGTCAGCTCCTGGACGGTGCGGATCGTGCAGGCGGCCGCGGAGCCGAGGTCGCCGGTCTGGCCGCCGGTGGTGAACGCGGAGTTGAACATCGCCTCGGAACGCGCGTCGGTCGTCGTGCCGTCAGGGAGCCGGCACGTGGGGATCGGCACGAGCGTGTCGCGGGGGATGGAGACGATGTCGATGCGGTCCCGCTGGGCGGAGATGTGCATGATCATCGTCGTGTCGGAGCGCATCCCGCCGGTCTCGGCGAGCTCGCCCCCGATCTCGGCGTTGACCTCGCCCTCCCGGCTGTCCGAACCCATGACGAGGAGGTTGATCGGCTCACCGGAGCGCGAGTCGATGGGCGGGGGCGGAGTGGCGTGCGCGGAGGGACGCTCACCGCGGAGATCGGTGATGTCATGCCTGTCGATGTTGCCCTGGATGTCGTTGTAGGCGAGCGCGCCGCCGGTCCCGACGAAGGCGAGCACGGCGACGGACGTCAGCGCGGCACCGCGCCCGAGGCGCGAGCGGCCGCGCTGCGAGCGTGCGTGTCGCGGGACGGGACGTGGACGGGAAGGCACAGTCGTCGATTCTATGGTCGGCACCCGCTGCGCCCGCGCAGCGGGAGTGTGGCGGTTGTAGAGACTTTGTGCAGGAGCCTCGCGGCGGGCAGGTCCACCTAGCCGTGGGTCGGGTGGATCTCCCCGTCGGCGACGGTCGCCCGCACGGCCGAGTCGCCGTCGGTGCCCGCGCCCGCGCTGCCCGCGCCAACCAGCCCGGCGCCCGCCCTCCTCACGGCACCTTCCGACTTCGCCCGTTCCAGGGCGACCTCGCGCGTCAGCTTCGTGATCTTGCGCTCGAGGACGTTGATTCGGCGGAACGTCGTCGCGATGTAGCTGAGGAACGCGATGACGAGGGCGTAGAGGAGGAGGTCCGTCCCGCGGCCGACGCCGACGAGCCGGGCGAGCCACGTCAGCCAGTTCGGGAAGATGACGGACAGGGCTGCGCCGACGACGAAGCCGACGAGCAGCAACCGCCGGATCGCCTGGTGGCGGGCGGTCGCCGTCGACCGGGTGAGCAGGACGGCGACGACCGCGACCCCGATGAGGAGCAGCACCTGGATGATGAGCGTGTTGTCCATGGCCCGCTCCCTACTTGAAGATCAGCTCGACGAGGATGTTCACCGAGTTGAGCAACGACTGGCCCTTGGCCTTCGAGTACTCGGTGTAGAGCAGGTGCACGGGGTGCTCGCGCCACGGCAGGCCGGTCGCGCCGAGCTGGTCGACGACCTCCGTCGCGTGCGCCATCCGGTCCTGACGCAGGTTGATGCCCTCGGCCGCGTCGCGCCGGATGACGCGCAGCCCGTTGTGCGCGTCCGTGAGGCGCAGGCCCGTGCTCCGGTTCGTCACCCACACGGCCGTCTTGAGCACGACCCGCTTGAGGAGCCCCGGCTTCGTCCGCTCGTCGAGGAAGCGCGAACCGAAGACGATCGCCACGTCCTCGCGCCGCGCGAGGTCGACCATCGACTCGGCGTCGGAGACCTGGTGCTGCCCGTCGGCGTCGAACGTGACGATGTACGTCGCGTCGGTCTGCTCGAGGACGTACCGGATCCCGGTCTGCAGCGCCGCTCCCTGGCCGAGGTTGACGGAGTGGTGGACGACGACGGCGCCCGCCGCCGCGGCCCGCTCCGCCGAGCGGTCCGTGCTCCCGTCGTCGACGCACACGACGTTGGGGAAGCGCTCGCGGGCGAGGGCGAGGACGTCCCCGATGACGGACTCCTCGTTGTAGAGGGGGACCACGAGCCAGGCGTCGTCAACCGTGGGCACCGAGGTCATGAAGGCCATTGTGGCAGCGATACGTCCCGGGACCTCGCGCGCTACCTCGGATAGCCTGCGTGTGCGTGCCCGCCCGGGCGCGCCTCGACGTGTGGGGGAGTGCATGGCGACTCGGATCGTGGACAGCGCCGACGTGGCGTCCGACGCGCAGATCGGCGACGGCAGCTCGGTGTGGCACTTGGCCCAGGTGCGCGAGGGTGCGGTGCTCGGCGAGAACTGCGTCGTCGGGCGCGGGGCCTACATCGGCACCGGCGTCCAGATGGGGCGCAACTGCAAGGTCCAGAACTATGCGCTCGTCTACGAGCCGGCGCGCCTGGCCGACGGCGTGTTCATCGGGCCCGCCGTCGTCCTCACGAACGACACCTACCCCCGGGCGATCAACCCCGACGGGTCCCTCAAGAGCGCGGACGACTGGGAACCGGTCGGTGTGACGATCGGGGAGGGCGCCGCGATCGGCGCGCGCGCCGTGTGCGTGGCGCCCGTGACCGTCGGGGCCTGGGCGACCGTGGCCGCCGGCTCCGTCGTCACGCGCGACGTGCCGCCCCACGCGCTCGTCGCCGGGGTGCCGGCGCGTCAGATCGGGTGGGTCGGTCACGCGGGCCAGCGCCTGGTCCCGGAGGGTGTCTACCTGCGTTGCCCCAGCTCGGGGCGGTTGTACGAGACTCACGACGATTCGATCAGAGAGGTGGCGGCCGAATGAGCCTGCCCATGATTCCTGCGGCCAAGCCGATCATCGGTGATGACGAGCGTGCGGCCGTCGATGCCGTCATGCGCAGCGGCATGATCGCTCAGGGCAAGGAGGTCGCGACGTTCGAGGAGGAGTTCGCGGCCCAGCTCGTCGACGGGCGTCAGTGCCAGGCGGTGAGCTCGGGCACGTCCGGGCTCCACCTGGGTCTGCTGGCCTGCGGGATCGGTCCCGGGGACGAGGTCATCGTGCCCTCGTTCACGTTCGCGGCGACGGCGAACTCGGTCGCGCTCACGGGCGCGACGCCGGTCTTCGTCGACATCGAGCCGGACTACTTCTGCCTCGACCCGCAGGCCGTGGAGGCCGCGATCACCGAGCGCACGGCGGGGATCATGCCGGTCCACCTCTACGGGCACCCGGCGAACATGCCGGCGCTGCAGGCGGTCGCGGATCGTCACGGGGTCAAGGTCTTCGAGGACGCCGCGCAGGCTCATGGTGCGAGCCTGGGCGGGCGCAAGGTGGGGTCCTTCGGTGACTTCGCGATGTTCTCGCTCTACCCGACGAAGAACATGACCTCGGGTGAGGGTGGGATGGTCGCGTGCGCCTCGGAGGACATCGCCCGCCAGGTGCGCCTGCTGCGTAACCAGGGCATGGAGCGCCAGTACGCGAACGAGGTCATCGGGTTCAACGAGCGGATGACGGACATCCACGCCGCGATCGGGCGGGTGCAGCTGACCAAGGTCGGTGGGTGGACCGAGCAGCGCCAGCGCAACGCGGCGTTCCTGGACGCCAACCTCACCGGCGTGGTGACGCCGCCGGTGGCGGAGGGGGCGGTGCACGTCTACCACCAGTACACGATCCGCGTGGAGGGTGGCGCCGGCGAGCGTGACCGGATGGTGACCGCGCTGCGTGAGGAGCACCAGGTCGGTTCCGGGGTGTACTACCCGATCCCGAACCACCGGCTGGAGTCGTTGAAGCACTTCGCGCCGGGTCTGGACCTGCCGGTCACGGAGGAGGCGGCAGCGCAGGTCATCTCCCTGCCGGTGCACCCCTCGTTGAGCGAGGGTGACCTGGAGCGGGTGGCCGTTGCGGTCAGCACGGTCGTCAAGGCGGGTGCGTGATGGCGAATCTGCGCGCCGGGCTCATCGGTATCGGGTCCATGGGTCGTCACCACGCCCGCGTCATCCGGGAGACCGAGGGCATGGACCTCGTCGCGATCGCCGACCCGGGCGGTGACAAGTTCGCCGTCGCGAAGGACCTCGAGGTGTTGCCCGACGTCGAGGCGCTCATCGCCGCCGGGATCGACACCGCGATGGTCGCGGTGCCGACGATCTACCACGAGGAGGTCGCGCTCAAGCTCGCCGCGGCCGGGGTCCACACGATGGTCGAGAAGCCCATCGCCGCGGACGCCGCAGCGGGTCAGCGGGTCGCCGACGCGTTCACCGACGCAGGCCTCGTGGGCGCTGTGGGGTATGTCGAGCGGTGCAACCCGGCCATCCTCGAGCTGCGCCGGCGGATCGCCGAGGGCGAGCTCGGGCAGGTCTTCCAGATCCTCACCCGCCGCCAGGGACCCTTCCCCGCACGGATCGCGGACGTCGGGGTCGTCAAGGACCTCGCCACCCACGACATCGACCTCACCTCCTTCGTCGCGGGCAGCCCCTACAGCTCGGTCTACGCCCGCGTCACCCACCGCACGGGCCGCGAGCACGAGGACATGGTCGTGGCCACCGGTGAGCTCGCGAACGGGGTCATCGTCAACCACGTCGTCAACTGGCTCTCCCCCATGAAGGAGCGCCTGACCGTCGTCACCGGCGAGCGCGGCGCGTTCGTCGCAGACACCATGACCGCCGACCTCACGTTCTACGCCAACGGCACCATCCCCACCGAGTGGGAGCGCGTCGCCGCCTTCCGCGGCGTCAGCGAGGGAGACGTCGTGCGGTACGCCCTGGCCAAGCGCGAACCCCTGCGCGTCGAGCAGGAGAACTTCCGCGACGCCGTCCTCGGCAAGGACGCCACCATCGTCACCATGACCGAAGGGGTCCACACCCTCAACGTCGTCGAAGCCTGCCTCGAATCGGGACGCACCGGACGCACCGTCAACGTCTGACGGACGCAGGCCCCGCACGTCGGTTGCACAGGGCCGGCTGCTCACCCCTCGCGCGGTGAGCAGCCGGCCTTCGGCGTCTTCGGAGCGGCCCGCGGGGTTGTTCCGACGGCGGTCAACCTGTCAGGTGACCGTTGCGCACTCGGTGCTCGGTGCTCGGTGCTCGGTGCTCGGTGCTCGGTGCTCGGCGTCCGGTCCGGCTCCTGGTGCCTCATGCACGGTGCACGGCGTTCGGTCCCCGGCTCGTGGTGCCTGGTGCCTGGTGCCTGGTGCCTGGTGCCTGGTGCCCGGTGTGCGGTGCGCGGTGCTCGGCGTCCGGTCCCCAGCCCGACCTGCGCTCGGTGTGCGTTATCAGGCGTTCCGCCGGCGCGACGTGCCCCTAGAAGGGTGGGTCGCCGACGCCCCAGAGGATGGGTTCGTACTTCGGCGGTCGAGTGGTCGCGGCCCGTCCCGACGACGTCGGTCGGCTGCGGCCCGGCCGGGTCGTCCCCGTGGCCGAAGGTGGTGCCGTCGCCGCGGTTGTAGGGGGAGTCGTCCCCCGAGTCGTGGGCGGAGCTGTCGCGTCGGTCCCGGGCAGTCCGGTCCCTGTCCCCTTGGTCCCATGCAGTCTTGTCCCGCCGGTCGTGGACAGTCCTGTCCTCTTGGTCCCAGGCGGTCCTGTCCCGCTGGTCGTCGACAGTCCTGTCCCCTCGGTCCCGTGCGGTCTCGTCCCCTCGGTCGGCGGCAGGGTTGCCCCGTCGGTCGTGGTCGATGCTGCAGCTCTGGTGAAGCGCGCTTCAGGTCGCGGAGGCGCGAGTGCGTCGGGTTCTCCCGTGGTCACCCGGCGTGAGCGTTTCGGCGGTCTCTCGTGGGTGGTGGTGTCGATGTGGGTGCCGTGGCGGTCGTGGAAGGCGTGGCCGCCGGGCAGGGTGGTGATGCGGATGTGGTCGGCGTGGACGCGGTGGTGGTGGTAGCTG